>JAFSUT010000037.1 GCA_017445085.1 Clostridia bacterium
AAGCAAAAAAATTTCGCTTTGTAATGTCTGCGCACGTTAATACTTTTTTCTAAAAGTTTTTCGGTTCCTTTTTTTGGGAAAGGAACAAACCGTTCTTTTTTCAAAAAGGAACGACCGTTCCGTCAAAAAGAAACAAAATCCGCAGACCAAAAGGACTATACTATGAAAATAGGATTTGTATCGCTCGGGTGCGCCAAAAATCTGGTGGATACCGAGGTCATGCTGAAAATACTGACCGACGCCGGCTACGAGATCACGCCGGAGGACACCGAGGCAGACGTCATCATCGTCAACACCTGCGGGTTTATCCAAAGCGCGAAAGAAGAAGCCATCGAAAATATTTTAGACGTCGCGTGGCTGAAAAAACACAAAAATCTCAAAGGCATCATCGCCACGGGCTGCCTTGTCGAGCGCTACCGCGAGGAGATCTTGCGCGAGATGCCGGAGGTGGACGCGGCGCTCGGCACCGGTTCCTACCATAAGATCGCGGAGGCGGTGGCGGCGGTCGCGCGCGGCGAAAAATACACCTCGTTTGAGGATAAAGACAAAGCGCCGCTCGGCGGAGAACGCGTGTTGACCACGCCCGACTATACCGCGTATCTCAAAATCGCGGAGGGGTGCGACAACCGCTGTACCTACTGCGCCATCCCGCTCATTCGCGGCAGGATGCGCTCGCGCACGATCGAGGATCTCGTCGCCGAGGCAAAAAATCTTGAAGACCTCGGCGTCAAAGAACTCAATCTCATCGCGCAGGACACCACGCGCTACGGGCTGGATCTGTACGGCAGGTATATGCTGCCGGAACTGATTCGCGCCATCTGCCGTGAGACAAACATCCCGTGGATCCGTCTGCTCTACCTCTATCCCGACAAGATGACCGACGAACTCATCGCCGAGATCCGCGATAACGACCGCGTGTGCAAATACGTGGATCTGCCGATCCAGCATATCAACGACCGCGTGCTTGCGCGGATGAACCGCCACGGCGGCAGCGATATCGTGCGGGACGCCGTGCGCCGCGTGCGCGCCGAAATTCCCGACGTCACCCTGCGCACCACGGTGATCGTCGGCTTTCCCGGCGAGAGCGAGGACGAGTTTGCAGAGCTTTGTGAATTTATCAAAGAAATGAAATTTGACCGGCTCGGCGCGTTTGCCTATTCCCCCGAGGAGGGGACTGCGGCGGCGGACTATCCCGATCAGATCGACGAGCAGGTAAAACAGGATCGCTGTGACGCCGTGATGCGGGTACAGCTCGGCGTTTCGGAAGCGGCGATGCAGGAAAAGATCGGCAGGACGCTCACCGTGCTTTGCGAGGGCTATGACGCCGCCGCAGGCGTGCAGTTCGGGCGCAGTGCCGCGGACGCCCCCGACGTGGACGGCAAGATCTATTTTACGGCAAAGAAAAAACTGCCCGCCGGCGTTTTCGTGCAGGTCAAGATCACCGAGGCGCTCGACTACGACCTGTTCGGCGAGGCAGAGCAGAAATGAAAAAAAGCAATCCGGCGCTGAAACCGCTCTCCCGACGATTGCGAAAAGAAATGACGCCGGAAGAACGGAAACTGTGGTTTCTGTTTTTGCGGGATTACCCGATCCGGTTTTACAGGCAGCGTGTTATCGGCGATTATATTGCGGATTTTTATTGTGCGGCGGCAAAACTTGTTGTTGAACTTGACGGCGCACAGCATGCCGAACCCGAAGCGGCGCTTTATGATGAAAGGCGGCGTGCGGAAATGGAAAAACTCGGCATTGCCACGTTGCGGATCAGCAACAGAGACGTGAACGACCGCTTTTCCGACGTGTGCGCGTGGGTCACGCACACGATTAAAGAACGCGGTATTACGGACTTCGGTAAGTTTTCGGATATGTAGTAACAACGGTTTGTGTTTTTACCCCACCGTCAAACGCTGCGCGTTTGCCACCTCCCCTAAAATAAGGGAGGCAAGAGCCTCAGCGTTGCCGGGGCTCTGTCGAGTTTTGCTGACGCAAAAGTCGCGATTTATGCATAAGTGTTGCTATACTATCATCAATAACACAGCAAAAATATTTGCTTTGTTTAGACTAATAACTGTGCAAAAATTAGATCAAATCCTCGGCGCCCCTTTTTAAGGGGAGCTGGCGCGTAAGCGCCTGAGGGGTAAAAAAAGCAAAAATTTTTCTATTTGCAACGGCTGCAAACAACACCCCCTGCCAAAAGTTTTTCGGTTCCTTTTTTCAAAAAGGAACAAAAACCTCTTTTTTCAAAAAGGAACAAAAACCTCTTTCACGGAGAACACTATGAAACTCAATCTTCCCAACAAACTCACGGTTTTGCGGTGTCTGCTTGTGCCGCTCTTTCTGGTTGCTCTGCTTTTTCCCGCCGACACGGTGACCGCGTGTCTCTGCGCGGCGGCGCTGTTTGGCGCGGCGTCGCTCACCGACTTCTTTGACGGAAAAATCGCGCGCAAGTATAACTATATCACCGATTTCGGCAAGTTTTTGGATCCGCTTGCCGACAAACTGATGGTGTTTGGCGCACTCCTCGGCATTCTATGCCGCTTTGACGGCATCCGCCCGTACTTTGTTTGGGTCGCCTTTATCGTGATGACGCGCGAACTTGCGGTGACCTCCCTGCGCCTGATCGCGGCGGGGGCAAGCGGCAAGGTGATCGCCGCCAAAATGATCGGCAAGATCAAAACGGTCACGCAGATCGTTGCGATCTTGATTTTGCTCCTGGAGCCCTGTGCGATGGCGTGGTTTGGCTACACCCTGCCGGTGTGCAGTTATCTTGCGATGCTTGCGATGACCGTGATGACGGTCGTTTCGGGCGTGGACTACTTTAAGAGTTATTGGGAGTTTATCGACCCGTCAAAATGAGAAAGGACGAAGGACGTTGACAGAAAAAAACATCAAAGCCGAGATCATGGACGCGACGGCGCTCGCCCGCGCGGTGACGCGCATCGCACATGAGATCGTCGAGCGCAACCGCGGCACCGAAAATCTCGCGCTGATCGGCATTCGCCGCCGCGGCGTTCCGCTTGCCGCGCGCATTGCCGGAAAAATCGAGGCGATCGAGGGCAAAGCGCCCTACGTCGGCGAGGTGGACATTACCTTTTACCGCGACGACCTCACGACAAGGAGCGATATGCCCGTCCTGCACGCGACCAAAGTGGATTTTGACGTCGGCGGCAAGGATATCGTGCTGGTGGACGACGTGATCTTTACCGGGCGCACGGTCCGTGCCGCGATGGAAGCGGTGTTTGATCTCGGGCGCCCGAAAACCGTGCAGCTTGCCGTGATCGTTGACCGTGGCTTGCGCGAACTGCCGTTCCGCCCCGACTTTGTGGGCAAAAACGTGCCGACCCGCCACAGCGAGCAGATCTCGGTAGAACTTTTTGAGGTCGACGGCGTCGACAGAGTGACGATCCTCGAATGAGGGGATAGAATGATAATGTAAAAGCCATAGCAATGCGGAGGTTTTCCACAATGCTATGGCTTTTCGTTTGCAATTTTACAAAAAGGTTTGGGGGCTTGGGGGGAGTTCCTTAAAATCCCCCCAAACGTTTCCTTGAAAACCTTTAGTTGAACATTTCGCCGTATTTGAGGAGGCGGGCATACTTTGCCTTTGCGGCTTCTTCTGCCTTGGCGAAGAGAACTTCCGCTCTCTCCGGGAACGCCTGCTGCAAGCGGCTGTAACGGGTCTCGCTGGTGATAAAGTCGCGGTAAGAAGCGGTCGGCTCCTTGGAATCCACGGTCAGCGGGTTCTTGCCCTGTGCCTTGAGCGTCGGGTTGTAGCGGAACATCTGCCAGTAACCTGCGTCGACCGCTCTCTTCATTTCGAGCTGGCAGTTCTGCATCGTGCCCTTGATGCCGTGCATTTCGCAGGGCGCGTAGCCGATGATGAGCGAAGGACCGTTGTAGGCTTCTGCCTCGGTGAGGGCTTTGAGCGTCTGGTTCATATCCGCGCCCATCGCGATCTGTGCAACGTAAACGTAGCCGTAGGACATAGCGATCTCGGCGAGGTTCTTCTTGCCGATCGCTTTACCTGCCGCTGCAAACTGTGCGACCTGACCGATGTTGGAGGCTTTGGACGCCTGTCCGCCGGTGTTGGAGTAAACTTCGGTATCAAAGACCATGACGTTGACGTTTTCGCCGGAAGCGAGGACGTGGTCAAGACCGCCAAAGCCGATATCGTATGCCCAGCCGTCGCCGCCGAAGATCCAAATCGACTTCT
>JAFSUT010000038.1 GCA_017445085.1 Clostridia bacterium
GGTTTCCGCGATGACGCCGCTGTAGTTTTCACCGCCTGCAATGCCGGATTCGTAACTTGCGTTAAAGTTGACGTCGGGTTGGATGGCATACATTGCGATGACGATCAAAACAAAGATGATCGCAACGATCGAGGTAACTTTGGAAAGGATCTGATCAATGGCGCGACCTTTGGTCTTACCGAAAAAGGTTTCCGCACCGCCGGCGATGGCACCCGAGAGGTTTTTGTCTTTACCGTTTTGCATCAAAACGGCGACAACAAGGAAAATTGCGCCGACGAAGAGCAGAATACCGAGTACAAGTTCAAGCGTGGTCATGGGAATATATCCTCCGAAATATAGAATTCATTTTTATTGCATTTTTCATGCGTTTTTTATTTTAGCATAATTATTTGCAAAAATCAAGTGCTATTTTGAATTTCGGGAAAAAGTTTTATGCGTGTGCGGTTTCGGCGGTGGATTTGCAAATTGTATTGCCTTTTTGATGAAACTGTGCTATACTTCTTACGGTATCATTATTATTCTATCGTGCGAGGTGCGATATGACAGAGTATTTTTACAATCCGATCATTGAAAACGGTCCTGACCCGTTTGTACTGCGGCACGCGGACAGATATTATTATTGTTACAGCACCGGCGCCGCGATCTTTGTGTCGTCTGCCGACAACATCCATCACCTTTCGCAAAACGGCAGGGAGATCTGGCGTCCCGCGCCGGACAAGCCGTATTCCAAAAACCTTTGGGCGCCCGAGATCCACGAGATCGACGGTGCGTGGTATCTGTACGTGGCTTGCGATAACGGCGCAAATGAAAATCACCGGATGTACGTCTGCAAGTCTGACGGCGGGCCGGACGGCAATTATTCGCTCGTCGGCAAAATCAGCGACGACGCCGATAAATGGGCGATCGACGGCACGGTGATGCAGCGCGGCGGCAGGATGTATTTTGTTTGGTCCGGCTGGGAAGGCGACGTGGATGAAAATCAAAATCTGTATATTGCAGAGATGCGGTCGCCGACCGAAATCGGTTCCGCGCGTGTGATGCTCTCCGCGCCGCAACTTGCGTGGGAGCGCCGCGGCAGCGGCTTGACCGCCTCGGGACGCCTTCTCCCGGGTGTCAATGAGGGACCGCAGATCCTGCAACGCGGGGATACCGTCCATATCGTATATTCGGCGGCGGGCAGTTGGTGCCGGCATTATTGCCTCGGTATGCTTACGCTCCGCGGGGGCGATCCGCTGGATGCTGAAAACTGGATCAAGAGTCAAAGCCCCGTTTTTGTTGAAAACGAGGGCACGCACGGTCCCGGGCATTGTTCGTTTACAACGGCGCCCGACGGTACGGATTTTATCGTTTATCACGCAAGGCGCGACGAAAAAGGCGGCTGGGCAGGCCGCGGGATGCGCGCGCAGCCGTTTACGTGGGATGGCGACATGCCGCGTTTCGGCGCGGCGGCAAAACCGACCGACCGCATTGAGATCGCGTCCGCAGAATAGAGCATTATTTTACAATTATAAATAGAGGAAAGACTATGATTTACACACTTGAAAACGAAACTCTGCGCGTTAAGGTTGCTACGCTCGGCGCGGAACTCCAAAGCATTTATTCCAAGGCGACCGAAAAAGAGTACATCTGGCAGCCGGGCGCCGAACTCTGGAATGCGCATTCCATTTTGCTGTTCCCGACGCCGGGGCGCATCGCACACGATCGCACGATCATCGGCGGCAAGGTGTATCCGGCGACGATGCACGGCTTTGCAAAGGAGATGGAGTTTGTTGCCGCGGAGGCAAGCAAGACAAGACTCGTCCTTGACCTTGCGTCAAATGAAGCGACCCGCTTCTTCTTGCCGTATGAATTTATCTTCCGCGTCAGCTTTGAACTTCGCGGCGAGGTTTTGGAGCAAAAACTTGAAGTCATCAATAAGGATGATAAAACGATTTATTTCTCGGTCGGCGCGCACCCCGGTTTTTACTGCCCGATCGAACTCGGCGAGACCGGCGACGACTACGTATTGGATTTTGACAAACCGCAAGCGATCAAGGAACTTGTCGGTGAAGAGAATACCAGACTTCTCACCCATGAGGAGAAAGCGTGGTTAAACGGCACGGAAAAGCCGCTCTCCGAGCATTTTTTTGACAACGGACCGTGCCTGCTCGGCAACGTAAAAGCAGATACCATCACGCTTCGCTCCAAAAAATCCGGGCATTTCATTGAGATGGGTATCAAGGATTTCCCGTTTATGTGCCTGTGGGGACTCGATACGAAAATGCAGATCTTTTGCATTGAGCCATGGTGCGGTATGAGTGACTATACCGATACCGACCATGTGTGGGAGCACCGTATCGGCATTGAACACGCCGACGTCGGACAGACCTTTGCGCGCACGCTGACTTTCCGCGTGGGCTGATCGAGAAAAGACCGCAAAAAAGACTTGCATTTTTTCAAATCTCGTGGTATAATCAACATATAGGCGCGGATGAAGTTTGCGTTTTTCGGAGTTGCACAGACAGAGAGAGCCGTCGCGGCTGCAAGCGGCTTTGTGCAGGAAGGGCGCGTTTCGCTTCGGAGTCGGTGCGGTGAACCTTGCAGTAGTCGCACACGGGTGCTCCCGTTACAGGGCGGTAAAGTGTCGGCTTTATGTCGAAATGCGGGTGGTACCGCGGATGATTTTGGTGAAAAAGCGTCCGTCCCGGCAGTTTGCCGGGACGGATTTTTATTTTCTTTTTGAATTCTATATTAAGGAGGCGTTTCCATTGAAAGAAATGCTTGAAAAAATCAAAGCCGAGGCAACGGCGCGACTCGCGGAAACCTCCGCGGATCTTGAAGCCATCCGAATTCAATACCTCGGCAAAAAAGGCGAACTGACCGCCGTTTTACGCGGGATGGGTAAACTTTCCGCAGAGGAGCGCCCGATCATCGGCGGGCTCGCCAACGAGGTGCGCGAATATATCGAAAGCAAGATCGAGGAAAAGAGCGCGGAACTGAAAAACGCGGCGCTTTCCGCAAAACTTGCAAGCGAAACGGTGGATGTGACCATGCCGGTGTCGCCCTGCCGCGTCGGCTCGCGCCATCCGCTCTCGCAGGTGCAGACCGAACTTGAAGATATCTTCATCGGTCTCGGTTTTGAAATCGTGGAGGGACCGGAAGTAGAATACGATTATTACAACTTCCAGGCGCTCAACATTCCCGAAAACCACCCGGCACGAGATACGCAGGATACGTTCTATATCACGGATAAGATCTTGCTGCGCTCGCAGACGTCGCCCGTGCAGATCCACGCCATGGAAAAGAAAAAGCCGCCGATCCGCATCATCTCGCCCGGTCGGGTATACCGTTCGGACGCGGTGGACGCAACGCACTCGCCGCTTTTTCACCAGTTGGAAGGGCTTGTCGTGGACAAGGGCATCACGATGGGCGACCTCAAAGGCACGCTTGAACTGTTTGCCAAAAAGATGTTCGGCGACGATACGCGCATTCGCTTCCGCCCGCACCATTTTCCGTTTACCGAGCCGTCGGCGGAAGTAGACGTATCCTGTTTTGTATGCGGCGGCAAGGGATGCAGCCTTTGCAAAGGCGAGGGCTGGATCGAGATCCTCGGCGCGGGTATGGTACATCCCAACGTGCTTTCCGGCTGCGGGATCGATCCCGAGGTGTACAGCGGTTTTGCCTTTGGTCTCGGCATCGAACGTATCGTTATGCGCAAGTACAATATTGACGATATGCGTCTGCTTTATGAAAACGACGTTCGTTTCTTAAAGCAATTCAACTGATAGGAGGCGCAAAAGATGATTCTTTCGAGAAATTGGCTGACCGACTTTGTCGACGTCAGAGATATTGCAAATCACGACTACTGTGACCGTATGACCGATACCGGCTCCAAAGTGGAGGGCTTTACCGTCCTTGCCGAGGATATTGAAAACGTCGTTGTCGGCAAACTGCTTTCGGTAAAAAAGCATGAAAACTCCGACCACTTGCAGATCTGTATGGTCGACGTCGGAGAAGCGCAGCCCGTGCAGATCGTGACAGGTGCGCAAAATATATTTGAGGGTGCGATCGTTCCCGTCGCCAAATCGGGGGCAAAACTCCCCGGCGGCGTTGTGATCAAACCGGGCAAACTCCGCGGTGTAGAGTCTTTTGGGATGCTTTGCTCCATCGGAGAATTGAATCTCACCAAACACGATATGCCGGATGCCGTGGAAGACGGCATTTGCATCCTCGGCGATGCGTTTGCCTCCGAGATTGGCAAGGATATCCGCGACGTGTTGCTGCTCAAGGACGACGTTGTGGAATTTGAGATCACCCCCAACCGCCCCGACTGCCTCTCGGTCATCGGGCTGGCAAGAGAAACGGCGGCTTCGTTTGACCGCCCGATCCGCATTCCGACGCCGGTGGTCAAAGAAGCCGGCGGTAGGATTGCAGACTATCTCAAAGTGTCCATCAAAGACGCTGACCTTTGCCCGCGTTATACCGCGCGCGTTGTGAAAAACGTAAAAATCGAGCCCTCGCCGCTGTGGATGCGGATGCGCCTGCGCGCGGCGGGTGTGCGCCCCATCAACAACATCGTAGACATTACCAACTACGTTATGCTCGAATACGGTCAGCCGATGCACGCCTTTGACTATGCGTGCCTGGAGGGCAGCGCCATTACGGTGCGCCGCGCCGCCGACGGGGAAAACTTCAAATCGCTGGACGATAAGGACCATATCCTGGATAAGATTATGCTGGTGATCGCCGATGATCAAAAGGCGGTCGCGCTTGCCGGTGTGATGGGCGGCGCCAACTCCGAGATCACGGACGCGACAAAGACGGTCGTCTTTGAATCGGCTTGCTTTAACGGACCGTCCATTCGCATTACCTCGCGCAAACTCGGTATGCGTACCGAGGCTTCCGGGCGCTTTGAAAAGGGGCTTGACCGCGAAAACACCATGGGCGCGCTTGAGCGCGCTTGCGAGCTTGTCAATCTCCTCGGCGCGGGTGAAGTGGTCAGCGGTATCGTGGACGTCTATCCGGGCAAAAAAGCGCCGCATACGATTTTGCTGGAACCTGAGCGTATCAATAAATTTCTCGGCATCAAGGTCAGCGCGGACTATATGCGCGACGTCTTGAAAAAACTCTATTTTACGCTGGACGGCGACACGGTCACCGTGCCCTCGTTCCGTGAGGACGTGGAGGGGATGCAGGATCTCGCCGAAGAGATCGTCCGCATCTACGGCTACAATAAAATCGAATCGACCGGCATTTCGGGCAATATGACCCAGGGGCAGCGCAGTCCCTCGCAAAATTTTGAGGTCGGACTGCACAAACTGCTTTGCGGGATGGGCTTTGATGAGATTTGCACCTTTTCGTTTATCTCGCCGAAGTACTACGATAAAATCGGACTGCCGAAGGACAGCGCAAAACGGACGTCGATCGTGATTTCCAATCCGCTTGGCGAAGATACCAGCGTGATGCGCACGACGGCGCTGCCTTCCATTATGGAAGTTTTGGCGCGGAATGCCAATTATTCCAATGAAAAGGTGCATCTCTATGAGATCGCCACGACCTATACGCCGACGGGGGCGGAAACGTTGCCGGATGAGCGCAAAGTGTTGACGGTCGGCTTCTACGGCGACGGCGATTTCTTCTCGCTCAAAGCGATGTGCGAGACCGTTTCGTCGTTTGCCCGCGTCAAGTTTGACTATGTTCGCGACAGCAAAAATCCGTCGTATCATCCGGGCAGGTGCGCGGATATCTGCCTTGCCGACGGCACTAAGATCGGTACGATGGGGCAGATCCATCCGACCGTTGCGAAAAACTATGAGATGGACGTTCCCGTGTTTGTCGCCGAGATGGACATCCCGTTGCTCTTTGCCAACCGCGGGGCGGAGCCGCAGTATAAACATCTGCCGAAGTTCCCGGCATCCTCGCGCGACTTTTCGTTTGTTTGTGCCGAGTCGCTGGAAGTCGGCGCGATCGAGAAGGTAATGTTTGAGAGCGGCGTAAAACTGCTGGAAGACGTCAAACTCATCGACATCTATCGCGGTGTGCAAATCGGCGAGGGAAACAAGAGCGTCACCTTCCGCATCGTTCTGCGCGCCGGCGATCACACTTTGACGGTAGAAGAAGCGGACAAAGCGGCAAAGAAGATCCTCGATGCAATGGAAAACAAACTCGGCATCACGATCCGTAAGTAACGCGATACAGAGAAAAGTGCTTGCACTTTTCTCTGTATTTTTTTCCGAAAAGCCCTTGACAAAGGCGGACAAAATCGCTATACTATATAAGTACGCTCCTGAAAAACCACGGCGCACACGCAGAAGTACTCAAGTGGTGAAGAGGCGCCCCTGCTAAGGGTGTAGGTCGGGTAACCGGCGCGAGAGTTCAAATCTCTCCTTCTGCGCCAGAAA
>JAFSUT010000039.1 GCA_017445085.1 Clostridia bacterium
GTGATCCTCGTCAGCTTGGGCGAACCTGCGTTTTCGGTCGAAGGCGACAAAACCGCAGGGCGGGCAAACTGGCTTGATGATTGGAGCAGTTTGCTCCAATAAAAGAGCATACGGGATAAAAAAACACGGCGGACCCGATTTGGGGGTTCGCCGTGTTTTTCTGATGGATTTATTTTTTCGTGTTGTAGCCTTCTTTTGTCAAAAGTTCGGCGATCAGCACCGCGCCGCCGGCGGCGCCGCGCAGTGTGTTGTGCGAGAGACCGACAAACTTGTAGTCAAAGATCACGTCCTCGCGCAGGCGCCCTGCCGTGATGCCCATCCCGCCGTAAATATCGCGGTCGAGTTTGGCTTGCGGGCGGTTGTCCTCTTCAAAATAGGTGATAAACTGCGCGGGCGCTGAGGGGAGCCCGTACGCTTGCGGTTTGCCCGAAAAGGCTTTCCACTCTGCAAGGATCTGCTCTTTTGTCGGTTTGTTTTTGAACTTGACAAAGATGGCTGCCGTGTGACCGTCGGTGACGGGGACGCGGATGCACTGCGCCGAGATGACTGTATCGGTCGCCTTGACGATTTTGCCGTCCTCGATCTTGCCCCAGATCTTCAGCGGTTCCTGCTCGCTCTTTTCTTCCTCGCCGCCGATGTAGGGGATGACGTTGTCGATCATCTCCGGCCACTCGTTAAAGGTCTTTCCGGCGCCGGAAATGGCTTGATACGTGGTGACAAATACCGCCTCAAGTCCGTACTTGCACAGCGGCGTCAGCATGGCGATATAACTTTGGATCGAGCAGTTCGGCTTGACGGCGATAAAGCCGCGCGTGGTGCCGAGGCGCTTGCGCTGTGCGGCGATAACGTCGAGATGTTCGGGGTTGATTTCCGGGATGACCATCGGGACGTCGTCGGTCGTGCGGTGCGCCGAGTTGTTGGACACCACCGGGATCTCCGCCTTGGCGTATTTTTCTTCCAGCGCGCGGATCTCGTCTTTTTTCATATTGACGGCGCAGAAAACAAAGTCCACCGCCGAAACGATAGCGTCAAAATCCGCGATCGCATCGTAGATCTTCATATCTTTGTACTTTGCGGGCAGGGGGGAGGTCATCTTCCATCTGCCGCGGACGGCGTCCTCATAGCGTTTGCCTGCGGAGGACGCGCTGGCGGCGAGGACGGTCACCTGAAAATACGGGTGATTTTCGAGGAGCATCAAAAAGCGCTGACCGACCATGCCGGTTGCGCCGATGACGCCGACGTTCAGTTTGTTTTGCATATTCGTTCAACCTTTCGTGTCGGAAAAAATGAAAGTTTATAATTTGGTATTATAGCATCCGGCGGAGAGCAAGTCAATACTTTTAACCAAAAACTGTATATAAATCCGCATATTTTCGGGCTGCGGGGGGAAGATAAGAGCAGATCGGAGAAAGGAAGGCGGATCAAATGAGAAAAAGAGAATTTTTGCTGGTGATTTTTACGGGCGGCATCGTCTACTGTTTTATAGAAATCTTGTGGCGCGGCTACACGCATTGGTCGATGGCGCTGCTCGGCGCGCTTTGCTTTGGCAGTTTTTATTATCTTGAGCCGAAACTTTCGCGCGTCAACTTCTTTTTGCGGATGCTGATCCTTTGTGCGCTGGTAACGGCGTATGAATTCTGCTTTGGCGTGGTGTTTAATCTGTGGCTCGGGTACAACGTCTGGGATTATACCAACCTTAAAATCAATTTTATGGGACAAATTTCACTTTTATACTCTTTTTTCTGGTATTGGCTTTGCATATTATCGCATTTTCTCCGCAAACTGATACGGCAGAGAATTTTCGATGCATTGCCGTCTACGGCAAATATTTTACCGAATCTCGGAAAGGCGAAATCATGAAAGATTTGAATAAAGCAAACCGCAAAGAAATGACCGACCGTGCCGGCGACTGCACGCATGAAGAAAAGGGCAGAGATACGCACGGCGAGGAAAAGAAAAACCGGGGCGCGACCGACAAAGATCGTCGCGACGTACGGGGCTGATGATAAGCGGCACGCAAAAAAACGGGCAAAGCGCGAGCAGCGGAAAAAATCCGCCGCCCGCGTTTTTCTCTATTGCTATTTCCCAAAAAACAGAGTATAATTAAAATAACTATATTATAGTGGGAGAAAGCGGCGTTTTTTGCCGCAGGTAAGACCTTGACGGATAAAGAATATCACAAACTGAAAAGGGAATTGTTTGATACATATTACGCCGACCTCAATCGTGAGCAGCGCGCCGCCGTTTGCACCGTGCGCGGACCTCTCCTCGTACTTGCGGGCGCGGGGAGCGGCAAGACCACGGTTTTGGTACGGCGGATCTCGCATATCCTGCGCTATGGGGACGCGTACGCCGATGAGAGTGCGCCGGGGTATATCCCCGACAATTTTGCCGATATTTGCGCCTCGGTGAAAAGCGCGTCACACGAGGAACTCGGTGATTTTTTGACCTGCTTTGCCAAAGATCCCTGCCCGCCGTGGGCGGTCCTTGCGATCACCTTTACCAACAAGGCGGCAAGGGAACTCTGTGAGCGCCTTGCGCAGGCGACCGGCGGAGAGGGTGTCGCAGAGGATATTTTTGCGGGGACGTTCCACTCGGTATGCCTGCGGATCTTGCGCAGGAATTACGGATTGCTCGGTTATCGCAGCGGATTTTCGATCTACGACATCGACGACCAAAAAAAACTCGTTGCCAAGTGCCTCCGGGAGATGAATCTGGACGAAAAGCGGTTCCCGCCCAAGGCGATCCTGAACTTTATCGGGCGTGCCAAAGACAAGTTGCAAACGCCGCGCGATATGGCAGAGGAGCCGAGCGACGATTATCTCTTTTCGGTCGCCGCCCGCGTGTACGAACTCTATCAGAAAAAACTGCTGGAAGCCAACGCGATGGACTTTGACGATATCATCATGCAAACGGTGCGCCTTTTGCGTGAAAACGCGGATATCCTGTCCTATTATCAGTCCAAGTTCAAATACGTCGCCGTGGACGAGTATCAGGACACAAACTACGCGCAGTTTTGCCTGTGCGAACTGCTTGCGGGCAAGTACAAAAACATTATGGCGGTCGGCGATGACGACCAGAGCATTTACAAATTCCGCGGGGCGACCATCGAAAATATTTTGAACTTTGACCGCACCTATCCCGATGCAAAGATCATCAAACTGGAGCAAAACTACCGTTCCACCAAGATGATTTTGGACGCCGCCAACGCCGTGATCGCCAACAACTACGGGCGCCGCGGCAAAAATTTGTGGACGGCGGGGGACGTGGGCGACAAACTTACGGTGATCGTGGCGGAAAACCAAAACGACGAGGCGCGCCGCGTGATCAACACCGTGATTGACCTTGTGCAAAAGGAAAACCGCCCTTATCGCGACTTTGCGATCCTGTACCGTACCAACGCGCAGTCGCAGGCGTTTGAAAGTGCGTTTGCCAAGAGCGGTATCCCGTACCGTGTTCTCGGCGGTCTGCGCTTTTTCGACCGCAAAGAGGTCAAGGATATTTTGGCATATCTTTTTCTTCTTGCCAACCCGGACGACAATTTGCGCCTGTTGCGTATTGTCAACGAGCCTAAGCGTAAGATCGGCGCGGCAACGCTGGAGGCGGTAGAAGCCATCGCCGCCGAGACGGGAAAGTCGGATTTTGCCGTCATGGCGGAGGCGGACAAGTTTACCGCGCTTGCCAAGTCTGCGGAGAAACTCGGCGCGTTTTGCGCACTGATCTCTGAACTGCGCGCTATGGTCGATACGACGGAACTGCATCTCCTTGTCGAAGCGGTGATCACGCGCACGGGATATAAGCAGATGCTGATGCTTGAGGGCGCCGAGGCGGAGGATCGCCTGGAAAACCTCGACCAGCTCATTTCCATGGCGGCAGACTACGCCGAGCGGACGGGCGAGGCGACGCTGGTCGGATTTTTGGAAGAGATCTCGCTGGTCGCCGACGTGGACCGCTATGACGAAAGCGCGGACGCCGTGGTGATGATGACGATGCATTCGGCAAAGGGACTTGAATTTCCCGTGGTGTTCCTGCCCGGGATGGAGGAAGAGATCTTTCCCGGGATGCGTGCCTTTAACGACCCCGGTGAAATGGAAGAAGAACGCCGTCTTGCTTACGTTGCAATTACCCGCGCCAAGGAAAAACTCTTTCTCCTGCGCGCCAAAGAAAGATTTGCATACGGCAGGACGCAGTATAATTCGCCGTCCTCTTTTCTCAAAGAAATTCCGGACGAACTCTGCACCAAGGTCGGTGAAGTTCGCCGCAGTTTCGGCGTGACGGCGGCGCAGCAGCACTTTACCGATACCGCGTCCTATACGCGGCGGGGACATACGGGCGCTTCCGCCCCCGCCGCGCCGCAGGCGCTCGCAACCGGCGACCGCGTGGTGCATCCCACCTTTGGCGAGGGGATGATCCTATCCGCTTCACCGATGGGTGCGGACGTTTTGTACGAGGTCGTTTTCGATAAAGTCGGCACAAAAAGATTGATGGCAACTTTTGCAAAGCTCAAAAAGATTTGATCCCGGAGGCATTTGACGCGCCGGTGCGTCAAACTTGCAAAGACGGGAGGGAGGATATCGGATGAAGACGCCGAAAAATGTGTTTGTTTGCAGTGCATGCGGATATCAGACGATCAAATGGCTCGGCAGATGCCCGGACTGCGGCGCGTGGAATACCATGGAGGAAACTGTCCCCGAGGTGCAGGCGCCCGCCGCCCGCACGGCGGTGAAAAGCGGAAACGCCCCCGTGCGTCTCGACAAGTACGAGATGCCGGAGTATATGCGCTTTGCCACGGGATATCGTGAACTTGACCGCGTGCTCGGCGGCGGGCTTGTCAACGGCTCTGTCGTTCTCATCTGCGGCGAACCCGGCATCGGCAAGTCCACCTTGCTGATGCAGATTAGCAACAGCCTCGGCAAAGAGCGCAAGGTGCTTTACGTATCCGGCGAGGAATCCTGTGGGCAGCTCAAATTGCGCGCGGGTCGCCTTTCGGTCAGTTCCGAAAATCTTTATCTGCTGACCGAAACCAATATGGAGGCGGTGCTGGCACAGTGCGACGCGCTCAAACCCGATATTTTGATCGTAGACTCGGTGCAAACCATGTACAGCGATCGCTTTACGAGCGTGCCGGGGAGCATCACACAGGT
Organism: Clostridia bacterium; assembly: GCA_017445085.1. Taxonomy (GTDB): domain Bacteria; phylum Bacillota; class Clostridia; order Oscillospirales; family CAG-272; genus UMGS902. The sequence goes on from JAFSUT010000039.1 coordinate 5,145, forward strand.
AAGGGAAGCGGCGCTGGCCTGCATCACCAAAGCCAAAAACGAGGGGATCTCGGTCCTGCTTGTCGGGCACGTCAACAAAGAGGGCGGCATTTCGGGTCCGAAAGTGCTGGAACATATGGTGGACGCCGTCCTTTACTTTGAGGGCGAACGCCGCCAATCCTACCGCATCATTCGCGCGATGAAAAACCGCTTTGGCTCGACCGATGAGATCGGCGTGTTTGAGATGACCGACGGCGGACTTGCCGAGGTGGAAAATCCCTCGGAAACGCTGATCAGCGACCGACCGAAAAACGTGTCGGGCAACTGCGCGGTCTGCGTGATGGAGGGCACGCGCCCCCTGATCGCGGAGATCCAGGCGCTGGTCACGCCCACGTCGTTTGCCGTGCCGCGCCGCACGGTGGGCGGTATGGACTATAACCGTGCCTGCCTTGTGATCGCGGTGCTGGAAAAGCGCCTCGGACTTAAATTTTATCAAAATGATATCTATCTCAACGTCACGGGCGGTCTTCGGCTTGACGATCCGTCGGCGGATCTCGGCATCGCGCTGGCGCTCATTTCCGGCATCACGGATAAGATCCTGCCCGACGGGCTTGTCGCGTTTGGGGAGATCGGACTTGCGGGTGAATGCCGCGCGGTCTCACACAGCGATCAGCGGATCAAAGAGGCGGCGCGCCTCGGGTTTTCGCATATCGTTCTGCCGAAGAAAAACGAGAAAAAAACTTTGACAAAAACCGGCGCGGCGCTCTGCGGCGTTTCTGCCGTGTATGATACGCTGCGGTTTCTCCGCGGCAAAGATACGGCTGATGAAAGCGGGAACTGAATATGGAACAAACGACGTACAGGCAAATTTCGGTGATCATTCCGGCGTACCGTCCGGATGAAAAACTCGCAAAAACGGTTGCGGATCTGCGTGCCGTCGGCTTTTCGGACATACTGATTGTCGATGACGGCAGCGGCGCGGCGTACGCCGGGTATTTTCCGCAGGGGGACGGCATCACACGCCTTGCGCACGAGAACAACCGCGGCAAGGGCGCCGCGCTGAAGACCGCGTTTGCGTATCTTGCACAGCGCCGGCGGGATATCGTCGGCGCCGTCTGTGTGGACTGTGACGGGCAGCACAAGGCGCGGGACGCCGCGCGATGCGCCGAAAAACTCATGGAGGAGCCCGGCGCCGTCGTCCTCGGCTGTCGGGACTTTTCGGGCGCAAACGTGCCGCTGCGCAGTCGGTTTGGCAATCGGGCGACCTCGCTTTTGTTTCGTCTGTTCCTCGGGATAA
>JAFSUT010000040.1 GCA_017445085.1 Clostridia bacterium
CATCGTATGCTCCATCACGCCGTCGGCGTACAGGTCAAATGAAACGAATGCGCGCGAGGTGTGATAGACGGGCAAAAAATCAAACTTGATCAGACTGCCGTCATAGACAAAGTCAAAGCAGGCAGTCGGCGCGCAGTGTGCGCCGCCGTAAAACGTCTGCCCGTAGATCGCATACTGCGCCTCGGTAAAGCGGTCAAAACGGTAGGTATGGTCGCCGACCTCGCGTACCGCAAGCACATTTTGCGTGATCGATTTTACTTCTTCAAAACTGAGGGTCTTTTCCATAACTTAAATTCCTTTCGGCAACACGCCGGTGTAATCAAATTTAGGTATAAAACTTTCGGAGGCACTGCCGCGCTCCTGTATAAAAGCATCGGTAAAGCCGAGCAGTTCGGCATACCCGACAACGTCGTCATATTCCTCGGCGGAAACCTCGCGGGAAAGCGCGGGATGCGTGCAGGTCGGCTGTGGGGTAAACTGCCCCATCAGTGAAAGGCGCACGCCGCGAAGATCCGCAAGATGATCCAAAATATCCTTGGTATCCGCCGTACAGCCGGGGAGTACCAGGTGCCGCACGATCACGCCGCGCCGCATCAGCCCGTCCGCATCGTATTGCCCCCGCGGGATCTGCCGGAGCATCTCGCAGAGCGCCGCACGCGCCGCCGCCGGATAGTCGGGCGCCGCCGAAAACGCCCCGGCAAGGCGCGCCGACATATACTTAAAATCGGTCAGATAAATATCCACAAGCCCGTCCAGGCGCCTTAGGGTATCGGCAAGTTCGTAGCCGCCCGTGTTCCAGACAAACGGCAAATCAAATCCGCGCGCCTTTGCCGCAGAGACGGCGGCAATGATCTCATCCGTATACTGCGTCGGCGAAACGAGATTGATGTTGTGCGCCCCCGCCGCTCGAAGTTCAAAAAAGATATCCGTAAGGCGGTCGGTGGAAATCACAAGTCCGTCCCCGCCGCTTGAAATTTCGTGGTTTTGGCAATAGATACATTTGAGCGGACAGTGTGAAAAAAACACCGTTCCGCTCCCCCGCGTCCCCGAGATGGGCGGCTCCTCCCAAAAATGGAGCGCCGCGCGCGCCACACGGAGACTGCCGTCGGCGCCGCAAAAGCCAACCGAACCGGCAGACCGCACAGCGCCGCAGCGGCGCGGGCACAACCGGCATCCGCTCATGCTTTCAGCCAGAAGCGAAGCAGTACGAGGAGAAGAAGATGCAAGGGATAGAATGCGTAAAACGCGACTTTGACGATCGTGTCAAACGGGCGCTTCAACTTCTTCTGCTGCCCGTTGTAGAGGAGCAGGATCGGCAGGGCAAGCAGGGACGCCATACGCCAAAACGACATTTTGCTGAGTCCTTGTCCGAGGAGCAACGTTGAAAACGGAATGGCGTACAAATTGAGCCCCAACGACTTTAAGAGCAGCGGGAGCGCGGTAAAGAGCATATCCCAAAATGCAAACAGGCAAAGCCCTGCGATCGCATACGGGCGCTCGCGTCTGTCTTGCAGATCAAAAACGCCGAACGCAGCGATCAAAAGGACACCGACTCTGCCGTAGTCCGCCGAAATCAGCAAAGCGCCCTCTGCAATGACGAGCAACGCCGCAACGTCAAGCACATAGGCAAAGCCGCCGCGCTTTTTGCAAAAGTCGTGAATGCAGAGAAAGATCAAGCCGAGAAGAAGCGTAAAGCAGACGTTGTCGAGGCGCGGCGTGACGAGATGCGCGCCGCGGCTGTACAGGGTGATCTTACCGTTGACGAACAAATCGTACGGGATCTCGGACAAAACGGCGACCAGCAACAGGCGCAGCGCGTACTTCAGTCGGCTGTGCGTATGGCGAAATCCGTTGGCGATCAAAAAAGCAAAAATCGGAAACGCAAGGCGCCCGATCAGGCGGAGCGGCGTCGTGAACGGGAGGTCAAGCCCTGCAAGGAGGAAACCGACGTGGTCGATGAGCATAAACAGGATCGCCAGGATGCGTAAAACAAGTACAGACATTTTTTCCTTCTCCTTCAAATTTTGACAAATTGCAGAGAAACTACCATTATTATACCACGGCGGAGCGCAAAGTCAAGCCGAAGAAAAATCTTCACCGCAAATCACAAAAAAGGCTTGACATTTTCGTCGAAAATGCTATAATCGTTAATTAGTTAATGATTAACTTGTTAATTTTATCAAAGGAGCAGTCCTGTATGGAAAAAGAACGCTTTACCAAAAAGCAGAGGGCCATGCAAAAACTCCTCTATATTGCGCGCCGTCACCGCCGGATGTTTGACGGCGTCCGACAATCGACGGGGCTTGGGCACTCGGCACACTTTTTGCTGATGCGGCTCTCGCACGACGGCGCCTCGCCCTCGCAGGCGGAACTTGCCGCTGCTATGGAGATCAGCCCTGCGGCAGTCACCGTCCTCTTAAAAAAACTGGAAGCTGACGGCTTTGTCAAGCGAACGGTCGGGGAAACCGACTCGCGGCTCAACCGCATCCTCCTCACAGAAAAAGGCGCCGCGGTGGTCAAGACCTCGCATACCGCTTTTATGGCGCTGGACGACGCCGTCCTTGACGGGTTTTCCGACAAGGAGATCGACGACCTTTGCGGCTTTCTCGACCGGATGCAGGAAAACATCGAAAAAGACAAAAACAGAAAGGACACCTGCCAATGAAACGCTGGATGAAATATATCCGACCTTATAGATCCGCCTTTATTTTAGGACCGCTTTGTATGATCGTCGAAGTCCTCGGCGAAGTGCTGATGCCGAAATTTTATGCGATGATCGTCGGCAACGTCAAACTTGAACTCGGCGGCGGTCGCGGCAGTATTGCCTACGTTGTCGGCGTGGCGGCGCTGATGGTGCTGACCGCACTGCTGATGATGGCAGGGGGCATCGGCGGCGCCTACTTCGGCGCCAAAGCCTCGGTCAACTTTGCAAGCGACCTGCGCATGGACATCTACAAAAAGATCCAAAAGTTTTCGTTTGCCAACATCGACCGTTTTCAGACGAGCTCGCTGATCACGCGCCTGACCAACGACGTCACGCAGCTGCAAAACTTTGTCAATATGCTGCTCCGTATGTTTTTGCGCACGCCGGGGATGCTCATCGGCGCGCTGGTCATGTCCATCCTCATCAGCCCGCAGCTTGCGCTGATCCTGGCGGTGTCGATCCCGCTTTTGCTCCTTTTGCTCCTCTTTGTGGTCAAAGTCGGTTTTCCGCGCTTCACCGCCATGCAGGGAAAGATCGACGCGCTCAACAACACGGTGGGTGAAAACCTCACCAACATCCGCGTTGTCAAGTCCTTTGTGCGGGAAGATCACGAGATCGACAAATTCAACGTCGCCAACGGCGACCTCAAAGAAGCGGCGCTTGCCGCGATGAACGTGATGATCTTCATCCAGCCGATCATGATGCTGATCATGAATCTCACAACGCTCGCCGTCATCTTTTTCGGCGGCAGGATGGTCGTGCTTGACGGCTTTCCCATTGAAGATTTCACCGCGCTGCTGACCTACATCACGCAGATTCTCATGTCGCTGATGATGATCACGATGCTCTTTATGGTCACCTCCCGCGCCATCGCCTCCGCCGGGCGTATCACCGAGGTGCTGGATGAAAAACTCGACCTTGACGACGAAAACGCGAAAGAAAAAGACCGCCGTGTGACGCGCGGCGAAATCGAGTTTCGGCACGTCGGCTTTCGCTACTACAAAAACAGTCCGGACGAAGTGCTGAGCGATATCGACTTTACCATTCACGCCGGCGAAACCTTCGGCATCGTGGGCGGCACAGGCAGCGGCAAATCCACGCTGGTCAGCCTGATCCCGCGCCTGTATGACGTTGACGGCGGGCAGGTGTGCATTGACGGTGTGGACGTGCGCGACTATTCGCTCGCCCATCTGCGCGACGGTATCGGTATGGTCCTGCAAAAAAATCTCCTCTTTTGCGACACGGTGGAAGGCAATCTGCGATGGGGCGACGAAACCGCCTCCGCCGAGGCGCTGACCGCCGCGGCGGAGGCGGCGCAGGCGGACAACTTTATCCGCACGATGGCCGGCGGCTACGCCGCCGATATCGAGCGCGGCGGCGCCAATGTTTCGGGCGGGCAAAAACAACGGCTCTGCATTGCGCGCGCCCTCTTAAAACGACCGAAGATCCTGATTTTGGACGACTCCACGAGCGCGGTGGATACCGCGACCGAGGCAAAGATCCGCGAGACCTTCCGCACGTCGCTCAAAGATTCGACCAAGATCATCATCGCCCAGCGCATCACCTCGGTGATGGACGCCGACCGCATCCTCGTCCTTGACGACGGTAAAATCGCAGGTCTCGGCACGCACGACGAACTCCTTGCAAACTGCCCCGCCTACAAAGAGATCTGCACGCTGCAATTTGAAGGAAAGGAAGAAGCGCAAAATGGCTAACCGTACACTGGAAGACTTGCAAAAACGCTACAATTCCTTCGGACAGAAAGAAAACACGCCGCGCCGCGGGATGATGGGCGGCCCCGGTCCGCGCCGCGGAATGCAAAATATGTCCGTTTCCAAACCGAAGGGGCAGACCGGACGCATCATCCGCCGCCTGCTCGTCTATATCGGCGCTTACAAATATCTCATTTTGCTTGCGCTCCTCTTTTTGATCACCGCCTCCCTTGCAAGTTCCTACGCCTCCTACCTCCTCCGCCCGATCGTCAACAAAATCGTGGAGGACGGTACCCCCACCGCGGCAAAACTCGCCTATATCCTCTCCACGGTGCTGAAACTGCTCGGCATCTACTGCATTGCGATCGCCGCACAGTATCTGCAGTCCAAAATCATGCTCATCATCTCCAACAAAGCAGTGGAAAAACTGCGCAGCGACCTTTTTGTCAAAGTGCAAAAACTGCCGATCCGCTTTTTTGACAACGAGAGCCACGGCGAGATCATGAGCCGCTTTACCAACGACGTGGACAATATTTCGGTGATGATGGATCAGACGCTGACGAGCCTCGTCTCCGGCACGCTGATGCTTTTGACCACGCTCGGGTTGATGTTTTACACCAACTGGCAACTCTCGCTCATCACCGTTGTCTTTACCCCGCTCTTTCTCAAAGGCAGCGGATTTGTCGCCAAGTATTCGCGCAAATACTATTCGGGGCAACAGGCCGCCCTCGGCGCTGTCAACGGCTACATCGAGGAGTCGGTTTCAGGACAGAAAGTGGTCAAAGTCTTTAACCACGAGGACATCTGCAACGAAGAATTTGCCATGCTCAACGACGATCTGCGCAAAAAGCAGATCAAAGCACAGTTTTACGGCGGTATCATGGGCCCGATCATGGGCAACCTCGGGCAGATCAGTTACGCCGTCACCGCAGGGGTCGGCGGCGTGCTCTGCCTTGCAGAGGGCTTTGACATCGGCGGTCTGACGATCTTTGTCAACTACGCCCGTCAGTTTGCCCGCCCCATCAACGAAGTGGCGATGCAGATGAGCACCGTCTTCTCCGCCCTTGCGGGCGCCGAGCGCGTATTTGACCTTTTGGATCGCGATGAAGAGCGCGACGGAGAAAACGCAGAAGTCCTGCCCACGCTCACCGGCAACGTCCGCCTGGACAACGTAACGTTTGGCTATACCAAGGAGAGGACGATCCTCCATCACATCTCCCTTTACGCAAAGCCCGGACAAAAGATCGCCTTTGTCGGCTCCACCGGCGCGGGCAAAACCACCGTTACAAATCTGCTCAACCGCTTTTACGATATCGACGAGGGCGAGATCACGATCGACGGCAAAAACATCCGGGATATCGACCTCCACACGCTCCGCAAAAACATCGCTATGGTATTGCAGGACACGCACCTCTTTACCGGCACCATTATGGAAAACATCCGCTACGGACGTCCGGACGCCACAGATGAGGAAGTCGTCGCGGCGGCGGTCACCGCCAGCGCGGACAGTTTTATCCGCCGCCTCTCGGATGGCTACAACACCGTGATCACGGGCGACGGCGAAAGCCTCTCGCAAGGGCAGCGGCAACTGCTCAACATCGCGCGCGCGGCAATTTCCAAAGCGCCGATCCTGATCCTCGACGAGGCGACAAGTTCGGTCGATACCCGCACCGAGCGACATATCGAACACGGGATGAGCCGCCTGATGCAAAACCGCACGACCTTTGTGATCGCGCACCGTCTCTCCACCGTGCGCAACGCCGACGCCATCATGGTGCTGGAAAAGGGCGAGATCATCGAGCGCGGCACCCACGACGATCTGCTTGCCCTCGGCGGCAGATACTACGAACTCTATACAGGCAAGACCGAACTCGACTGACGGCATCTTCCTATGAAAAAAGCGGACGGCGAAGAAACGATGTTTCTTCGCCGTCCGCTTTTATGATATGAGATCAAAACCTGTCTTTGACGCGGACGAGCTCGCCGCCCGTGATGGTGACGGCGCCTTTGAGCATCTCAACGGTATACGTGCTTTGCGCCGCCTCGACCGTCAGCGGCAGAAGCACAGAGTCATACGCCGTAAACTCGGTCTGTCCGAAATGCGCGGCGGTGCCGACCTTGGAAAAGCAGACCGATCCGCGGTCGAGCCCATCGCGCGAGAGGTTGCCGACCGCAAACGTCGTCCCCGAATTCTTGTAATAGAGGCGCAGATACACCTCTTCACCGAGCGCACCGCTCGTTACGGTGACGGTCCGCCGTCCTTGCGCGTCTGTCGAAAGCGCCACGCTGCCGGCGCGTTCTTCTTCCACCCGACGAAGGCGGAATTCATCCAGCACGGCAAAGGTTTCTCTGTCGGTGCTGACCGGCAGGAATGCAAAGCCGATCTCCACATCGTCCGCCTTTGCCGTAAAGGTCAGCGTACGCGGCACCGCTTTTTGCGCGTCAAACGCCGTAAAGTTCTCGATGGAACGGAAGCTGACGGCAGGGGTTTCATCGCCGTTTTTCACGTACAGAAAGGCGACCGCACCGTCCGAGGCTCTGCCGAAAACGCTGAGGCGGTAGGTCTTGCCGCTCTCAACGGCGACGTTTTGATATATACGGCCGCGCCCGGTCAGTTTCAGCCCCTGTCTGCCGTAAACGGCAAGGTCGCAAAGCTGTGCCGCAGTATCCTCGACGGTAAAGCCGTCAAGCGTATCGCTCTCAAAACTGCCGTTGACAAGCGAAACGCTCTCCGGCGTGCAGAGCGCCTCGGCGGGGATCCAATAGCCGTCGTCGGTGATCTCACCGCCGTAGCGGAGGAGAAAAGACTCAAAATTTGTGCGGTAGAGATCCAGCAGATCGGCGATTTTAATGCGCTCGGGCAGTCCGAGGGCAACCATCCAGACATCCTCCGCCGTGCCGGGCACCGGCAGATTGACGAGGACGCCCTCTCCGTTTTGCCATACGTAGGTATTGACTTCCTCGGGCAGCGCGGCGCGCCCCTCCATAATGCCGAGGACGGTCAGCGCGATGCCGCAGGTACTCTCGCAGTCGTATCCGGCGAGACTGCCGATCTTACACGTGGTATCGTAATCACCGCCGCCGTAAAGCAGGTCGAGGATGACGAAACCGCAATTGATGGAATTGTTGGTCTGCCGCGTGACGCCGTCCACGTAGTAGACAGCTTCCAGCGCGCGGTACGCCGTGCGCCAGTCGTCCGGATAGGTTTGATACAGCGAAAAGGCAAGGTCTACCACGCTCTTTTCAAACGAATCCGCGGGAAAGACGCGCGCCGCTTTTCGGATCAGCGTAGGGATATCCGTTTCAAAATAGGCAAGCGACTGCATCGCGGCAAACATCCTTGTCCACTCTACGTTGTCGCGGTCGCCCGTCACGCTGCCGCATGTGGCGGCGACGGCCTGCGCCGTCTCCGGCATACCCGGCAGGTTTAGCCCGACGGTATCCGCGCCGAGATACGGCTCGGTGAGGAAACTGTACTTGTTTCCAAACTCCTCACTGCCGGCAAACGGCGTGATATAGCGATATTTATTGAGGAGATAGTACGCGCCGGCATAGCGGTTGCCTCCACCCATATCGTAGACGTCGTATTTTCTCCACGCCTCGCCGATATACCGCGCCGAAAACGCGCCGCTCTCAAAAAAACTGTCGGCGATGGCGTATTGGTTGACGATATCAACCGAAAAGTCGTCGTCAAGCCAAATCTCCCAAAGTTTGCTCTCCTCATTGTATACGCGCTTGACCGAGTGATAGAGGTGCGTGTTTTTTGCCCCGTACGGTCCGGCGCAGATCGCGTACCACTCGTCCGGCATACCGACGTACTGCCGCCCGTCCGCCGTTTTCATAAACTCATAGCCGGAAATCATCCCGACAAGTTGCCCGAGAAAGCCCGCCTCGGTCTTTTCGGCATAACTGCTCTTTGAAAGATAGGTGAGCGTCCGCGACGGCATCGGCGCCGCCGGAGAGAGGCAGCGGGCAAGCAAGAGGAGCGCATCCCGCAAATTGACCGCGCCGTTACCGTCCATATCCGCCGCATACTGCGACAAATCCTCACCGCCTGCGCTGCGGCGCAAGATCCCGAGGACGTCGGCAAGCGAGCAGACGCCGTCGCCGTTGACGTCGCCGCGCGTCTGCACTTTGGTGCTGCCGTTTGCCGTTGCCGACGCGGAAAACAAAAGCGCAGATATCAAAAACAGTGCCGAAATCATGCGGATAAACAACTTCATAAGCGCCTCCATGGGATACGGCGCCGCAGAAGCGCGCCGTTTTTTCATGATCGTCGATTGTTGTATTTATTATATAGAAAAAGCCAAGCGATGTCAATATAAATTTCGGCGGGGTGAAAAGCGAGCGCCGTTCATTGCTCCTTAAACTCCGCGATCAGCATATCCAAGAACTTTTCCGCATACGACGACATTCCCCGTTTCGGATAGTAGACGTACGTATCGCGGATGCAGTTTTCAATGGGCAGGATCAGAATGTTTTCCAAGTCCTTCCACTGCGCTGCGGAGCGCGCCGCCACGATACATACGCCGAGTCCGAGCCCCAGAAACGCGGGGATATGCGCGGGGTCGTCGGTCTGTATGGCAATGTGCGGCTTAAACCCGTGTTTTTCGCAGATCTTTTGCGTAAAATCGTACATACTGCTCGGTCTTTGCAAAATGATGAACTGCTCGTTTTTCAGCATGGATACGTCAAAATCTTTCCGTCTTGCGAGTGGATTTGAGCGGTGCATCGCCACGGCAAGATTTTCGGAGACGAGCTTGTACCTGTTATAGTTTTTCAATGCGAGCGGATTGCTTTCGATCATGAAATCAAAATCCGCATCCGTCGGCACACAGAAATGCCTGATCCTAAGATCCACGCCGGGATACAACCTCTGATAGCGGCCGATCGCCTTTGCCGCAAGCGATCGGTGCGCGTTGACGCATATCCGTATGACGGCGGCGGTGTTCTCCGAGACGTCGGATACGGCGCCGTCGATTTCGCAAAGCGCCGGATCGATCCGCGCGTAGAATCTTTCGCCCTTTGCATTCAGGGCTATTTTGTTTGCGCATCTCGTAAAAAGCTTTGCGCCGAGTTCATTTTCCAAGCGGCGGATGCTTTGCGAAACGGCGGACGGCGGCACGCCGCGCTTTTTTGCCGCCGCCGAAAAGCTGCCGCTTTTGGCGGCGTCGCAGAAATACCGGAATTGCAAGAGTTCCATAACGTCCTCACCATAAGATATTTGTTACAGTATACCATAAGATTTAACTCTTTACAATATGGCAAATTACATTTATAATAGAAATACAAGCAAAAAAACGACAGTCCGAAATAAGGAGTACGCCATGAAAAAACTTCTCTCTGTCCTTGCGACCATGACCATGCTTTGCGGATCGCTGCCGCTGTGCGCCGGCGCGGGCAGCACGGTCAATCTGACCGCCTTTCCCGATCCGTCAACCATCATCAGCACGCCAAAGCGAGACGGATATACCTATCCGGAGGAACGCCCGAACGGCATCTACGGCACCAAAGCACAACTTGCCGCAGATATCGCTTCCACTTCCGCACTGACCGATGCGGAAAAGGCAGACCTTGCCGACATCGGCTACGGCGTTTCCGCCATCGGCATTCAGAGCTTCGGCAGACCGAACGCCCTGCGCAACCTCGTGGACGGCAACTGGAGCGGCGCGACGGCGCGGATGTGCTTTATGACCTTTGACGACGATCGGTACGACGTGGACGGGACGCCGAGCGACAACGGCAAATACCGCGCGCTGATCACACTCAATTTTTCGACCATACACCGTTTTGACGCCTGTGGCTTCATCTCGGGGACACAGGCAGGGATGATCAACGCTGCCGATATTTACGTTTCCGACGACGGCGTTTCGTGGACACTCGTTCCCTCAGCCTCATGGAATGCCTCCGGAGACGAGCAACTGGTCAACCTTGTTACCGACACTTCAAAAGCGCCGGGCGACACCTGGACCAATTCCACGGGCGCACCGTTTGCAACCCTCTTTGGGATGAACGGCGTCAGCGGACAGTATATCCGCATTGCCGTCATCAAAGGCAGAGGCGGATCAAACTCGCCGAACACCGTCAATACGCGCGAATTTCTGGTATACGGGCAAAAGACGGGGGCGGACAATGCGGCAGCACGCAAAAATATTCTCTTTATCGGCAACAGTTTTACCTATTTTAATACCATGCCGGAAACGCTGTTTGCCCGCATGGCGGAGGCGTCCGGTTATCATGTCAACGTAACTTCCATCACGACCGGCGGACATTATCTCATCCAGCACGGCAATATCAACGACGTCTGCGGCGCGCAAGTATACGCGGCGCTTGCCGAAAACGACTACGACTATGTCGTGATCCAGGAGCAAAGTTCCAATGCCATAAAATCACCTGAATCTTTCTATACGGGCGTCCGCAGATTGGTCAATCTGATCCGCAAAAACGGCGCGGAGCCGATTTTGTACAGCACATGGGGACATCATGCGGGGAGCGAGACCCTTGCGGGGATGCCCGGATGGGACACCGAAAGTATGACCTACGGTCTGGCAGCGGCATATAACGCCATCGGCGAAGAACTCGGTCTGCGGATTTCTCAGGTCGGCCTTGCCTTTTGGGACGTCCTTTCCCATCACGACGACAGCATCGGACTTTACTACAAGGACAATTATCACCCCTCCGCCATCGGCTCCTATCTCAGCGCCATGACGCACTTTGCCAACATCCTCGGCGGCAACCCCTTAAACTGCGCCTACAACGGGAATATAGACGAAGCAACTGCAGCGATTTTGAAACAGGCTGCCTATGACGCGACCTACCGTACCCCCACGATCCCCGATCAATATCAAACCTCGTCGGTCGGCATTGGCGATGACGGTCTGTTTTTCGTAGACGGTACAAAAACCGTTTGTCTGACGGCGGCGCCGCCGTCCCCGATGATCAGCGTCCCGCAAAAGGACGGCAAATTCAGCGGCATCTGCGGCGACAAAGGCATTGTTGCCTCCGCAGCGTACGCCACAGACGCGCTGACCGAAGCACAAAAAGCCGATATCGCCGACATCGGTTACGGCGTTTCCGCCATCGGTCTTGACCATATGAGCGCCTCGTCCCCAGGCTACAAAACGGCGCTTGCCAACCTCGTCAACGGGCATTGGGGATCATCGCTGATGTCTTGTCTGTATTTTGACGACCTCCGCTACGATATTGACGGAACGGCGAGCGAAAACGGCAAGTACCGCGCCCTGTTGACCTTTAACTTTGGTTCCCTCCACCGTTTTGACGCCTGCGGCTTTTTCTCCGGCGATGCATTCGGCTTTCCGGCTGTGACAGACGTTTATGTATCCGATGACGGCGAAAACTGGACGCTTGTCCCCGGCGCCTCTTACGACGGCATTAACCATACCTCTTATATTAACCTCGGCACAACGGTAAAGGACCCCTACAACGGCAATACCGCCGCTTTTTCGGTCTTGTTTGATATGGCAGGCGTTACAGGGAAATATATCCGCCTCGGTATTCTTGTCGGGCGCTCCAATGCGTACGCCAATTACAATTCCATCAACACGCGGGAATTTGTCGTTTACGGCAACCGTATGCCGGACGGTGACGCTGACGGCAACGGGCGGACCGACTTAACAGACGCCATCATCACCCTGCAATCTTTACTCGACAAAGATCCCTATGACACCTACAAAGATATGAACGGCGACCGCGCGATTTCGGTCAAAGACGTCCTTCGCATTATGAAAATCATCGCAAAATAAACCGCATTAAGTACAGAAACGTCCCGCCGCCGAGAGGCGGTCGGGACGTTTTCTTTCATTTTACGGTCAACGCTTGAAATTTGCTGATTTTTCATATATAATAATTATTATCAAATATATGGTAAAAAAGGAGAATCCGTATGGAAACATCCAAAGTCTACTTCACCGATATGCGCGCCGCCGTCGGCGAGAGCATCCTCGTCAAACTCAAACGCCTGATGAAAACCGCCGGATTTGAAAACATCGACTTTGACGGCAAATACACCGCGGTCAAGATCCACTTCGGCGAGCCGGGCAACCTCGCCTATCTCCGCCCCAACTACGCAAAAACCGTTTGCGACTACGTAAAGGAACTCGGCGGCAAGCCGTTTCTCACCGACTGCAACACCCTGTATATCGGCGGCAGAAAAAACGCGCTTGACCACCTTGACAGCGCCTACGTCAACGGATTTAACCCCTTTCAAACCGGAGTGCATACCATCATTGCCGACGGGCTGAAAGGCACGGACGAGGCGCTTGTCCCGATCGACGGCGAATACGTGCACGAGGCAAAGATCGGCAGGGCGATCATGGACGCCGACGTTTTTATCTCGGTAAATCACTTCAAAGGGCACGAGTGCGCCGGCTTTGGCGGCGCGCTGAAGAACATCGGGATGGGATGCGGCAGCCGTGCGGGCAAAATGGAAATGCACGCCGCCGACAAACCCACCGTTGACCCGGAATTGTGCATCGGCTGCGGCGCCTGCGTGCGCGTTTGTGCGCACGACGCCCCGAAAGTCCAAGACCGCAAGGCGACGATCGACCACAACAAATGCGTCGGCTGCGGGCGCTGCATCGGCGTCTGCCCGAAAGACGCCGTCACCCCCGATTTTGACGCCAAAGGCGAGATCCTCAACTGCAAGATCGCCGAATACACCAAGGCGGTGCTGGACGGTCGCCCGAATTTTCACATCTCGTTTGTTATCGACGTTTCGCCCAACTGCGACTGCCACGGCGAAAACGACGTGCCGATCGTCCCCGACATCGGTATATTTGCCTCCTTTGACCCCGTAGCGCTGGACGCCGCCTGCGCGGACGCCGTCCTCTCGGCGCCGGTTGCCAAAGGCTCGCACCTCGATGAAGTCGAACACACCCACGGCGACTATTTTACCGATATCGCCCCCTCCACGTCCTGGCATATGCAGATCGAACACGGCGAGCGCATCGGACTCGGCAGATCGGCGTACGAACTGATCAAAGTCAAATGAGTCTCCCGCCCTATGAACTCCGCCGCTCGGCAAGGCGCACCCTCTCCATGGAAGTCACGCGAGAGGGAAACCTCCTTGTCCGCGCCCCCACCCGTCTGCCCCGCGCCGAGATCGAGCGTTTCGTCGCTTCGCACGAAGCGTGGATCGCAACGCACACGGCAGAGATGCGCGAAAAGCACCGGCGGCTTGCCGCACTCTCGGAGGAAGAGATCGCACGCCTCAAAGCGCACGCAAAAGAGGTGCTCTTTCCGATGACCGAAAGATACGCGGCGGCGCTTGGCGTGACCTACCGCACGCTCAAGATCACGAGTGCAAAAACGCGGTTTGGCTCCTGCTCCAAAAACGGCGATATCTGTTACAGTTATCGCCTCTTGCTCTATCCGCGGGAGAGTTTTGACTATATCGTCGTGCACGAACTCTGCCACCGCCTGCACTTTGACCACTCCCCCGCGTTTTACGCCGAAATCGCGCGCATCTTGCCCGATTGGAAAGCGCGGCGGGCGCTTCTTGCCATGCCGACGGGCGACGGCGAATGACTCCGACGCAAAAAACGGGCTGTAAAGCAAACATTGCTTTACAGCCCGTTTTGTTTTTATTGTCCTGAATCACAGGCGCCGCCTTGTCAGTCGGTGACGTCTACGTCCGGCACAACGGTGATCTCATAGTCCGGATAGAGCGTGCGAATCTCGGTTTGCAGGATCTGCAGCGCCTCGTGCCTGTCGATGTCAAAACTGAGAACGACGTCAAAGCGCATGGTCTTGCGCTCGGTATCGGCATAAAAGCCGTGGATCTGCAACGCCCACGCGTGCGCCATCACCGTTTGCTCTACCGCCTCACGCATTTTTGCCGCCTCGGCGTCGGTGGTATTATACGAATACACGCTGATGCCGGTCAGGATCACGCCGGTTTTTTGAAAAACGCGCAGTTGGATCTTTCGCGAGATCCTGTCCACGTCGTCCACGTTTAAGTGATCGGGGAGTTCAATATGGACAGAAGCGTAGTTTTTGTCCGGACCGTAGTTGAAAATGACGACGTCGTACGCGCCGCGCACCGCTTCCTCTTCGCAGATGATTTCTTTTAAGGCGCGGCTGCTTTCGCCGTCCTCGCGCTTGCCGATGATGTCGTTGAGCGTTTCCACCATCATTTCAAGCCC
>JAFSUT010000041.1 GCA_017445085.1 Clostridia bacterium
ACGGCGATGATGTTCTTTTCCGCATCAATTTTAACAACGGCGAGATTCAGGACCGTGACCTTTTCGTTACCGTACTGACCTGCCATCTTCTTGTTCTTAAATACACGGGAAGGCGACGAGTTTGCACCCATAGAGCCGACCTGACGGTGGATCGGGCCGGTACCGTGCGTCATACGAAGGATGTGATGTCCCCATCTCTTGACAGCGCCGCTGTAACCGTGGCCTTTCGTTATACCTGTAATGTCGACCTTATCGCCTGCGGCGAAGGTTTCGGCGGATACAACGTCGCCAACGTTCATCTCGGCTGCATTTTCAAGGCGGAATTCCTTCAAATGCTTGCGGGGCTCAACGCCTGCCTTTTTGAAATGACCGATCTCTGCTTTGGTCAAATGCTTTTCCTTGACGTCACCGAATGCAAGCTGAACTGCATCGTAGCCGTCGTTTTCAACCGTCTTCTTCTGCGCGACCGTGCAAGGGCCTGCTTCGATAACGGTGACCGGTACTACGCTTCCGTCTTCCATGAAGATCTGCGTCATACCGAGTTTTTTACCGATGATTCCTTTTTTCATGGTATTCTTTCCTCCATAAGTTATTGGTTGACGTTTTGGATTTTCGGCACAGCCGAGAACGTCAACTTGACCGGAAGGGTCAGGGGTCTTTGCGTTTTTGGTTTTTGCGGGAATCTGCCTTAGCCGTCGATCTCGATCTCAACGCCTGCGGGAAGTTCGGTTGCCGCGATGGCTTCAACGACTTCCTTCGAGGGCTTCTCGATGTCGATCAGACGCTTGTGGGTGCGCGTTTCAAACTGTTCGCGGCTGTCCTTGTACTTGTGGACCGCACGGAGGATCGTGATGATCTCCTTTTCGGTCGGCAACGGTACAGGGCCCGAAACGGTTGCGCCGCTTCTCTTGGCAACGTCCACGATCTTCTCTGCCGCCGTGTCAATCAAAGTGTGGTCGTAGCTTTTCAGTCTGATTCTGATCTTGTTTTTAACTGCCATTGTTTTGCCTCCTTCTAAATAATTAGTGGGGCGATGCACTCAACACCCCGCCGTGCGTTTCAAACGGCGTCTGTATGAATCCGGCACTTGCCCTCATCACAAACGGCGTTGTAACAAGTGCAAATACCGGCAGAAGCCTCTTCAATTCCCAAAGGAATCCGCACCGCACGGTGCAAAGTATAAGCTTTTTTCGCCCGGTTATCGGACATACTCCACGAAAATTCCCTGCCCTATGGGCAGCAACCTCTCGCTTCATCGCACATCAAGCCTTTTTATTATATAGGAAACGGTAAAAAAATGCAAGAATTTTCTTTCGATTTCTCCCGCAAAAAGATTTAGAAATATATAGAAATTTTCACTCTGTTTTTGTGCATAATGCACATATTTGCGCTTTGGCGCGGGAAAATGCGGATTATTTTCGGTTTGGATTGTTTTTTTCGCCTGAGATATGGTACAATAAGCACAACAAACTGTTTACGGAAGGAATTGTTATGAATACTTCACTTCGTCCCTTTGACAGGGTCCTTGCGATCTGCGCCACGGTCTTTGCCGTTCTCGGCGCCGCCGCCAGACTCTATATGCTCTTTGCGCTTTACGATATCGAAAACGGTTTTTATACCTCCGCGCCGGCGCATACCCTCTTTCGTGCGTGCGGCATCGCGGCGGTGATCGTCTTCTTTGCCATCGGGCATATATATATAAAGGAAGAAAACGGTGCGGTCTCGCTGCCCGAAAATCGGGTGCTCTCGCTTTGGTCGTATCTGTGCGGCGCCGTCCTCGGCGGATTTTTGCTCTATCAACTCGTGCGCCTCGCCATCTACAATACGGTGGGACTTGCCGGCGGCTTCGCCTGCCTGTTTGCCGTCTTTGCGCTCTTGTACTTCTACACCGAAAACGCAAAGGGCGATTTTCGCGCCCTCTTCTGCATATCCAACGCACTTCTCCTCCTCGCAATCGTCTTCGGCGTCTATTTTGACCGTTCTATCGCGTACGTCAATCACAGCGCAGCACTCTTTTACGCCGCCGCCGTGTTCGTTATGCTCGCCTTTCTCGCCGAGGGCAACTTTCGCCTTGGCAGAAGCGCCTACCGCCGGCTCCTCTCCTATGCGCCGTGTGCCGCGGTACTCTCGATCTCGCTTGCGCTCCCCAACATCGTTTACGCCGCGGTCACGCGGCGTGCCGTTATCGTGGACGTCTACAACGACGTGCTTTTCCTTGCCTACGGGATCTATTTTCTCCTGCGCCTGTACGCGATCGCCTCTGTGAAACCGGCAGGTGACGCAAAATGAAAACACTTCTCGTCATTGACGGCAACAGTATCATCAACCGCGCCTACTACGGCATCCGCCTGCTCTCCACGCACGACGGACTGCACACCAACGCCGTTTACGGTATGGTCAATATCCTCGAAAAGCATCTGACGGCGCTCGCCCCCGACTACGTCGCCGTGGCTTTTGACGTACACGCGCCGACCTTTCGCCATAAAATGTACGCCGACTACAAAGCCGGACGGCATCCGACGCCGGAGGAACTTTTGGAGCAGTTTGCCCCTGCAAAAGAGGTATTGCGCGCCATGGGACTGCACATTCTCGAAAAAGAGGGCTACGAAGCCGACGACATCCTCGGCACGCTCGCCTTTACCGCCGCACGGGAGGGCGTCCGCGCCTATCTGCTCACGGGCGACCGCGACGCGCTGCAGCTCATCCGCGACGACATCACCGTCCTGCTTGCCGCAAACGGCGAAACCGTCACCTTTGACCGCGCGGCATTCACCGAAAAATACGGCGTTGCCCCCGAACAGTTTGTGGACGTCAAGGCGCTCATGGGCGACAGCTCGGACAACATCCCGGGGGTCCGCGGCATCGGCGAAAAAGGCGCGCTGAAAATGATTTCCACCTTTGAAACGCTGGAAAACCTCTACGAAAACCTCGACGCCACAAGCGAAATCACCGAAAAAAACAAGGAAAAACTGCGTGCCGACCGCGAAAACGCCTTTTTCTCGCAAAGGCTGGCGCGCATTGATACCGCCGTTCCCGATCTGCCGCCGCTCAGCGATCTTGCCCGCCTGCCGCTCGACCGTGACGCACTTTACAAGCTGTTCACGCGCCTGGAGTTCGGCGGACTCATCAAGCGGTTTGCGCTGACCGCCGCCGAGGACGCGATCATCGCCGAAGCACGCCCGCAAAAAGAGGTTTCCGCCGAGGAACTCTGCCGCGTTCTTGCGAAAGTGCCGTTTGCCTTTTCGGACGGCGGCGAATTTTCGACCTTTTCGGACGGGCAGACGCTTTACCGCACAAAAACCGATTTTGCCGCGTTTTCACCGCTTTTGCAGCGCGACGACCTGATTTGTTTTGACCGCAAAGCCCTCTGCTACGCCACGGCGCCGCACGGCTATCTGCCGAGTGCCGCCGCGTTTGACATTTCGCTCGCCGCCTATGCGCTCAATGCAGGCGAAAGCGCATTTACGCCCGCGCGCCTTGCCGCCGTGTATCTCGGGGAGACGCCGGAGAGCGACGTGCCGGACGCCGACCTCTGTTTTCGCCTGGCAAAAGCCGTCAAAGAGAAGTTTTCGGACGACGACGGCGCGGCGGAAATTTACAAGATGGAATCCGATCTCTGTCTTGTCCTCTATGAGATGGAGCGCGACGGATTTATGATCGACCGCGCAGGGCTGCGCGCCTACGGCGACGCGCTGGCGCGGCGGCAGTCCGACTATGCCGAGCGGATCTATATGCTGGCAGGCGGGCAGTTCAACATCAACTCCCCAAAGCAACTCGGCGAAGTTTTGTTTGAAAAACTCGGATTGCCCGCCGCAAAGAAAACCAAAACCGGCTACTCCACAACCGCGGAGATCCTCGAAAAACTCCGCCCGTATCATCCCATCATCGACGAAGTGCTCGACTATCGCCGCGTGGCAAAACTGTACGGCACCTACGTGGAGGGACTGCTCAAGGTCGCCGACGACAACGGCTTTATCCACACGACCTTCAAACAGACGGGCACCGCCACGGGGCGCCTATCTTCCGCCGAGCCGAATTTGCAGAACATCCCGATCCGTACGAGCGAGGGGCACGAACTCCGCCGCTACTTTCTGCCACGCGACAAGCAACACGTCCTGATCGACGCCGACTATTCGCAAATCGAACTCCGTCTGCTTGCGCACATCGCCGGTGACGAAACCATGCAGAAAGCCTTTCGCGAGGGCGAGGACATCCACGCTTCCACCGCCGCCGCCGTGTTCGGCGTACCGCAGAGTGAGGTGACACACGAACTTCGCAGCCGCGCAAAAGCCGTCAACTTTGGCATTGTGTACGGCATCGGCGACTATAGCCTTGCGATGGACCTCGGCATTTCCAAAAAGCAGGCGGGCGAGTATATCCGCAGTTATCTTGCGCGTTTTAGTGCGATCGACCGCTATCTCAAAGACACCGTTGCCACCGCATACGCAAACGGCTACGTCAAAACGATTTTCGGGCGCCGCCGCTATATCCCGGAGCTCAAAGCGCAAAACAAAATGACCCGTGCATTCGGCGAGCGCGTAGCGATGAACAGTCCGATCCAGGGCTCCTCTGCCGACATCATCAAAGTGGCGATGATCCGCACACGCAACGCGCTCAAAGCCGCAAATCTCGACGCGCACCTGATATTGCAAGTCCATGACGAACTCGTTGTGGAAGCGTCGATCGACGACGCAGAGCAAGCGGCAAAGATCCTGCGCCGGGAGATGGAAAGCGCCGTATCCCTCTCCGTGCCGCTCTCGGTAGAAGTCACCGTGGGCGAAACCTGGTACGACAACAAATAAAACATAAAAAGCCGATGTCCTGCGGACATCGGCTTTTTATATGCTTTGTTTGCGATAGCGGCTTATTCTTCAACAAACGTGGTGCTTTCCACGATGTCCGCCATCACGAGGTCGTAGTACATACCGGTCTCGGTCGATTGACGGCTGACGCGCTTTTCATAGGTAGCGACGTCCACATTGTTTTCAGCGGCTTCTGCCGCAACCTTTTCGGTATAGGCTTCCTCCGAGATGGTGTAGCCGCCGTCTTTGACGATGGCATAGAGGCAGAGTTCTTCTTTGACGGTCTGCTCTACGTCTTCTACACAATGTTCGAGCGTAACGCCGAGCTGGTCGGGCTTAATGCCATACTGATAATACATTGCCGTATAATAATCATAGAGGTCTTTTGCACGCGATTTGATATAATCCTCCGGCAGCTTCTCCACGGTGCAGTTGTTGACCACCGCAGTCCAAGCCGCACGGTAGCGATCCGCCTTTGCGGATGCGTCGCGGGTTTCTTCCAGTTCTGCACGGACGGCGGCGCGATACGCCTCTGCCGAATCATGGTCGTGCTCCTGCGCGATCTCATCGGTCAGAACAAACGCTTCGTTTTCTACCTCCGTTTCCTCAAATATGCCGTGCAGGGTGATCTCAAACTGCGCGGTCTTGCCGTTGAGTTCCTCGTTGCCGTAGTTTTCGGGGAAGGTCGCATCCACGACCTTGGTTTCACCGGCAACCATCCCGACGATGCCATCCTCAAAACCGGAGATCATAGCGCCCGAACCGAGGACAAGGCTGTCGGTCGAGCCGGTGCCGCTTTCAAACGCAACGCCGTCAATTTTGCCGACGTAGTCGATCGAAACGGTATCCCCCTCCGCCGCCGCGCGGTCAACCGCAACAAGTTCGGTGGAGGCCGCCTCGTAACCGACTTCGGATTCGATCTGCGCTTCCACTTCGGCGTCGGTGATCTCCGCGACAGCGGGGACGGTCACGGTCAGATTTTTGTACTCGCCGACCGTCACATAAGGCGTGAGGTCTTCCTTCATATACTGAAAGGTCGCGGCGCCGCAGGAAACAAGCGCCAGAGCCGCAAGGCAGCAAAGAACAGTCAAAAGTTTTTTCATCGTTATATCTCCTTATTTCGCACCGATATAGGTTGCGTTATTGATGACAAATTCAACGGCGGCATTCGTCGCGATCGAAGTATTTAACAAGTTGCGGATATACGCCTCGGTCAAACCGTAGTCCTCGCACATCGCGGCAACGTCTTCATACCCGTAGTAGGCAAGGAAGGACTGCAATTCCTCGGCGCGTTGCTCCTCGGTCGGCATAAGGTTTTCCGCCTCGGCGATCGCAAAGAGCACCATCGTTTCCTTGACGTATTCGCGCGCGTCGGCAAGCACGTCCTCTTCATATTCCGCTGCCGTCATCCCCAGCCCCTGCGCAACGAAGGTCTCGTAATCGACGCCGTAGCGCTCCGCATAAGACTTTGCAGTGGCGATCTGCTGGGCGGCATAGTTTTCCGCAAGCCCCTCGGGATATTTGAGGACGGTCGCGTTTTCATTGATCTGCGAAAGGACGGCGCTTTGTTTTTCGTTCTCGATCTCCTGCTCGCGCTGTTTTGTCAGCGTATCTATGACAAATTCTTCATACGCCTCGATGGAATCATACTTCAAAACCTCTTTGACAAAGGTTTCGTTGTACTCGGGCTTGACCTTTTCGCCGACCGACTTGACGGTGATCTCAAACTGCGCGGTCTTGCCGTTCAGTTCCTCATTGCCGTAATCTTCGGGGAAGGTCGCGTCCACCACTTTGGTTTCTCCGGCGCGCATCCCGACGATGCCCTCTTCAAAACCGGCGATAAAGCCGCCGGCGCCGAGGGTCAGCGGGCGATCCTGTGCCGTACCGCCGGGAAAAGCAACGCCGTCAATCGTGCCGGCAAAGTCAATGACGAGTTCGTCACCGACCGCCGCGGCGCGGTCCACCTCGTTTGTCACCGTGTTTTGCACGAGTACGTTTTCAATATAGTCGGCAACATCCTTGTCGGCGATCTCGCTCGACGTCGTCAGCGAAACGGTAATGTCTTTATAAGCACCGAGTTTTACATATTCCGCAAGGTCAACGGCGGTATAGTCAAAGCCGTCCGGAAACGCGTCTTCCGCATCCGCCGCGTCAGTCTGCGCCGCGGTTTCGGCCGGCGGCGTGTTCGTCGAAAACGAGCGGATCATCATAAAGGCGAGCACGCCGAGGCAGGCGACCAGCAGGATCGACAACACCACAACGGCGACCGCACTCTTATTTGACTTCGGCGCCGCTGCCGCTATCTGCGCAGCCGCAAAATCGGCAGGGTTGTCCGAAGCGTCGGGTGCCGAAGCGTCGGGCGCCGCAGTTTCGTCGGCATCGGCGGGGGCGTCTTTGTCAGCGTTTACCGTATCGCCGTCAGATCCGTCCGCAGTTTTGGAAAGCGGCTCCTCGACAGTCTCCGCGGTCTCGACAGCCTCGGCGATCCCGGCGGCTTGTATGTTTTCTTGCGCCGCTTCGGTCGTCATTTCCGCAGTCTGCGCCTGTGCCGCGGGCGCTTCCTCATCCGGTGCGACTTTACCGCCGCACCAAGGGCATACGTTGCTGTCCTCCGGGATTTCCGCCTGACAATGTTTACAAATCATTCAAACACTCCTTTCGCAAAGCAAACCGCCTTGCGTTTTATGACGTCTGCAAGGTCACAAAGGAAGCCTTGCCGATCATGATTTCGATCACTTCGGAATACAATTTATCTTCTTTGAGCGACGTACGGTCTTTGCCGAGTTGCGCGACCAGCGCGTCAACGCTCTCCGCGCCGATGATCCCTGCCGTTGCCGCAAGTTCCGCCTCAAATTTTTCATCGCTGACGTCAATGTTCATATCGCGCGCGATGGCGTAGAGCAAGAGGCGCTGCGCCACTTGATTTTTCGCACTGTCCATCAGCACGCTCTCCGCCTCTTCCAGAGAAATGCCGTACAGCGTGGGGAACACCGTCTCATAGGTGAGTCCGTAGTTTTCGGCAAGCGCGGCGTACTCCGCGGTGATCGCGGAAAACGCGGCGTCCACTTCATTATCGGGATAGGCGATGATGCGGCTGTTGGCAAGTGCCTTTGTCCAGGTCGCCGCCTCTTTTTCCTCCGCCGTACCGGCGGCGCGTGCGTTTTCTATATCCGCCTTGACGGACGCACGGCACTCCTGCACCGACTGCACCCCGAAATAGGTCCTGCAAAGGGCGTCGTCAAGCTGCGGGAAAATATAATTCAGCGTGATCTCAAACGCGGCTTCCTTTCCCGCAAGTTCGGCATAATAGTCGGTCGGAAAAGTGAGCGTGACCGTACGGGTCTCGCCCGGCGTCATCCCCAAAACCCCGTCTTCAAATCCGTCCAGGGTCGATCGACTGCCGAGGACGAAGGTAAACCCGCCCTCGCGGCTTTGTTCAATCACTTCGCCGTCCGCCGTGCCGATATAATCCACGTTGACCTTATCTCCTGCCGCGCAGGCGCGGTCGGTGATCATCGCGGCGGGCGGCAGGGCGGCGATCGCCTCGGCGATAGCGCTGTCCACGTCCGTATCGGTGACGGGTTTCGGCGCGGGGAGCGCGACCTCTATGCCGAGATACTTGCCGAGGGCGATATATTCGGAAAGATCCGACTTTGTAAAATCAAAGACCTCCGGCTCGTCGGGGACGGCAGCCGTCGTTTCGACGACCGTCACGTCGCTCTCCGCGGGTCCGCTTGCCAAAGGCTCGCTCACCGCAGGGGCGCTCTCCTCGGTCTTTGCCGGCGCGGGCGGCACCGGTACGGTCGCCTGCGTCTCCGTCGCGGGCGGCGGCAGGAGTTCCGAAGTTTCCATCGGCTCGACCTCGGTTTCGGCAGGGGACGTCGTTTCCGGCGCGGTAGTCTCTGCAATATCTTTGCCGCCGCAAGCCGCAAGCGCCGCGCACAGCAAAAGAAGCAAAATTAGACAAGCCGTTTGTTTCATTTAGGGATCCCTTTCCGCAAAAAAGCGCCGCGCCCAAGGCGCACGTGCCTTGCAATTTTCAAGTATTTTCAAACAAATATACGTAAGTAACAGTATACAGCAAAACTGCGCAAAAGTAAATGAATTTTGCGTGAAAAATTCAAAATTTCAAAAAAAATTACGCCTTGAGCCCGAGGTCGTCCTCCGTAAAGGAAAACGACGCGCCGCAAAAGCGGCAGGAAAGCTCGAGCACACGCGCTTTTCCCTCCGCCTCCTGCGCGTCGAACATCTCGATCAGGTCCCGCTTGCCGACCGAGATCAGCGCGCGGTGCATACGGTCGCGTGAGCAGTCACAGCGATAGTCCACCTCCAGCGTGTCAAACGGGTCGTACGGGATGCCGCAAAGTGCAAGGTCGGCAATGTCGGAAAGCGTCCTGCCGCTGTCGATGAGATGCGAAATACTTGAGAGTTTCGCTGCATTTTCTTCGAGTTTGGCGATCACCGCCTCATCCGCAAACGGCAAAAGTTGGACGAGGACGCCGCCGGCGGCGCGGATGCTTGCATCCTTGTCCACGAGCACGCCGAGGGCAAGCAGCGTCGGGATCTGTTCACTCTCCGCAAAGTAGGCGGCAATGTCCTCGGCGATCTCCCCGGAGCGGAGTTCTACCGTGCCGATATGCGGCTCCGCCTGTCCCATCGAGCGCACCACCGTAAGTCGCCCCCGGCCGACCGCGCCCCCGACGTCGAGTTTTCCGTCCTGCCGCGCCGCAAGATGCGTCTGCGGATTTTCGATATACACGCGTGCGTTGCCGTAGTAATCGCCGACGGCGATCATCTTGCCGATCGGTCCGTCGCCCGCCACCGTCACACTGACGGTATCCTGCACTTCCCCGCACATCGCGCCCATCATGGCGGCGGCGGTGAGCAGTCTGCCGCCTGCCGCCGACGCGGTCGGCGCCGTCTTATGAATTCTCCGCATGGCTTCCACCATGGCGGTCGAATCGATCACGTGGATACGTGCACTGCCGTCGCTCGTCATCGCACGCAAAATTTTCGCTTTTGCCATATTCTTTCCTTCTTTTTTCATTTGCAATTTCGTTTACTTTCGGATCGCCGTAAAATACAGCCGCTCGCTCTCGCGCACGGGCGCGCTGCCGTCGATATCGCCGTGAACGGCGGCAACTTCAAATCCGCCGGCGCGGAGAAGACGCTCGATCTCCTTTTGCGTCATGCAGTATTCCCGCTCATAGTCGTCGCGGCGGGTATAACTGCCGTCCGCTTTCTCGGTAAACACCGTCGTATAAAAGTCGCAGATCCTGCTTTTTGCGTCATACACGTTCTGCCAGCCGCAAAAAACGCCGTCCGCTTCCAGGACGTAGGCGTTTGTGCCGTAAATGTTTTTGAATTTATACGGCGAATTGACGTCGAAAACAAAGACCCCGCCGGGTTCAAGATAATTATGCACCAGCAACAGGATCTTCCGAAAGTCGCCCGCGCCGTCGATATGATTGAGCGAGTCCAGGCAGGAAACCACCGCTTGCACCGTGCCGTAAAGTTCAAATTCCAGCATATTTTGGCAAAGGAACAGGATATGTCCGGCACGCCCCGCCTTTTCGGTTTTTTCGGCGGCAAAGCGCAGCATCTCGGGCGACAGATCCACCCCGGTCATATCGTAGCCGCGGCGGTCAAGTTCCAGCGTCATATTCCCCGTGCCGCAGCAGAGATCAAGCACAAGGCTCGTCTTGATCCTGCCGTGCGTCTTGATCTGCCGGTCGATATAGTCCGCCCACGCGGCATAGTTGAGTTCGCCGTTGAGTTTATCGTATACCGCGGCAAGCGCCGCATAGTTGTCGGTCATCCGTATCTTCTCCGTAAATCAAATTTCTGCCTATATTTTATACGATTTTCCGCCCGATGTAAACCCTTTTCGGGGGAGAAATCCGAAAGAAAGTGATTTATCGTCAAAAATTTGTCAAAAATTATATTGCTATTCGATGGAAAATGTGCTATATTATGGGTAGTCAATTTTTGTTATTCGCAGAATAACGCTATGAATAGGAGTAAGGTTATGTACAACAAGAAAACAATCGAAGACGTCGCCGTTGAAGGCAAAAAAGTCCTTGTCCGCTGTGATTTCAACGTACCGCTCAAAGACGGTAAGATCACCAGCGACAAGCGCATCGTCGAGGCGCTCCCCACCATCAAGTATTTGCTGAGCCACGGTGCAAAAGTCATTCTCTGCTCGCACATGGGCAAGCCGAAGGGTGAAGTCAACCCGAAGTACTCGCTTGCTCCCGTTGCCGCAAGACTGTCCGAGCTGCTCGGCAAAGAAGTCGTCCTCACCAAAGATATCATCGGTGAAGACGCAAAGGCAAAGGCTGCCGCACTCAAAGCAGGAGACGCCATCCTGCTGGAAAACGTCCGCTTTGACGCGCGCGAAGAGAAAAACGACCCTGCCTTTTCCAAAGAACTCGCCTCGCTTGCCGAACTCTACGTCAATGACGCCTTCGGCACCGCACACCGCGCACACGCTTCTACCGCGGGCGTTGCCGCTTATCTGCCCGCCGTTTGCGGTTACCTCATCCAAAAGGAAATCGGCATTATGGGCAAAGCCCTCTCGAACCCCGAGCGTCCGTTTGTCGCGATCCTCGGCGGTGCAAAGGTTTCGGATAAACTCAATGTCATAAACAACCTGCTCGGCAAGGTCGACACCCTCATCATCGGCGGCGGTATGGCATATACCTTCCTCGCCGCAAAGGGCTACGGCGTCGGCAAATCGCTCCTTGATGAGAGCAAGATCGACTACTGCCGCGATATGATGAAGAAAGCGGAGGAAAAGGGCGTAAAACTCCTGCTCCCCGTCGATACCACGGTCGCCGCAGGCTTCCCCGATCCGATCGACGCGCCGATCGACGTGTCCGTCGTTCCCTCGGATAAGATCCCCGCGGACAAAGAAGGACTTGACATCGGTACAAAGACCATGGAACTCTACGCGGACGCCGTAAAGAACGCAAAGACCGTCGTTTGGAACGGTCCTATGGGCGTATTTGAAAACCCCACGCTTGCCAAAGGTACGATCTCGGTAGCAAAGGCGCTGGCTGAAAGCAGCGCGACCACCATCGTCGGCGGCGGCGACTCGGCAGCCGCTTGCGAACAGCTCGGCTTTGCGGATAAGATCACCCATATTTCGACCGGCGGCGGCGCTTCGCTCGAATTCCTCGAAGGACTCGTTCTCCCGGGCATTGCCTGCCTCGAAGACAAATAATTAAAAATTCAGAAAAGGAAAAGGCGGCGGCACATGATGTGCCGTCGCTCCTTATAATCAAAATGAGAAGATATGTTATCGCGGGCAACTGGAAGATGAACCAGACCCCCACCGAAACCAGAAGTTTTATCAAAACGCTTGCACCCCTTGTCAAAGGCAAGGACAACTGCGACATCGTCCTTTGCGTTCCCTTTGTGGACATTTGGGTCGCCGCAGAAGAAGCCGCAGGCTCAAATATCCATATCGGCGGTCAAAACGTGCATTTTGAAGAAAAAGGCGCCTTTACCGGCGAGATCAGCGCGAATATGCTCCGCGACGTCAACGCCGAATACGTGATCATCGGACACAGTGAGCGCCGCCAGTACTTCGGCGAGACCGACGAAACGGTCAACAAGCGCCTGAAAACCGCGCTTGCACACGGGCTGAAAGTCATCCTCTGCGTCGGCGAGATGCTGGACGCAAGACAGGCGGGCATCACCGAGGAAATCGTTTCGATGCAGGTCAAACTCGACCTGGCGGGCGTTAGTGCGGATGAACTCAAAAACGTTATCATCGCTTACGAGCCGGTTTGGGCGATCGGCACGGGACTGACCGCGACGCCAGAGCAGGCGGACGAGACCTGCGGCACCATCCGCGCCGTGATCGCAAAACTCTACGGCAAAGCCGCCGCAGACGAGATCATCATCCAGTACGGCGGATCGATGAACGATAAAAACGCCGCCGACCTGCTCGCCAAAGAGAATATTGACGGCGGTTTGATCGGCGGTGCGTCGCTCAAACCCGACGCTTTTACCGCCATTGTCAGCGCCGCACAGTAACGCAGGACCAAATCACAAGGGAACGAAAGTACGCCTCTGTCGGGCGGATTTTGCGCATCCCAAACATTTCCCTATCCACTAAAAAGAGGGGCAGTAAAGAAACTTTGTTTCTTTACTGCCCCTCTTTTCATTCCACGAGCCATGCGTCAATATCGGCGGCGATTTTCGCCCCGTCACACGCATAACAGATAAAGCGATCGTCGCCCACGCCCGGTCGAAACCGCGTCTGCCCACCGCCTGTAAAAGAGACCTTGCCGCGCTCGGAAAGCGCAAAATGCGTCCCCGTGCCGCAAACGGCAAAATCCACCGTAAGCAGATCCCAACTGTATCGAAGTCCGTTTTCGGTATACAGTTCATAGGCGCGGCGCACGGGATGTGCGGGCGCAAGTTCAGAAAGCCGCGCCCCGGTGAGGATGAGCCCCGCCTCAAAGCCGAGAAAAACTTTTTCGCCCGGCCAGTGCGTTGCCACGTTTTGCGCCGCCGCAATATCGCAAAATACGTTATATTCGGCAAAGTCCGGCGCGGGACAGCCGCAAAGGCGCGCCGCACGCGCAAGGCATTCGCCGTCCGGCGTTTCAAAAATGCCCGCCATAGCGGTCAACCGCTTGACCTTTCTTTCCACAAGTTCTCTGCCGGAGCGCGGCGAAACCTCGTCCGGCGCCGAGTCGAGCAGCGCCGAAAGATTGCACAGCGGACCGATGGCGATAAAATCCACACTCCCGTCCTCGGCGGCGGCAAGCAGGCGACGATACATTTTTACGGCGTCTTCCGCCGCCGCGTGCAAAAAGCGATGTTCATAGCGCGTGGCGAGATCGCGGTTGTATTTTTGGCAGTTTTCGTCACAGAGAAATCCGTCGCCCGCGTACGTGCCGATGGGGATCTCCGCCCGCCCGTAAGCGCGGCAGATCACGTCGATGGCGGGAGCGCCGAACGGATTGGAAGTACAGTGCCCCACGCCGAGGATCTCGCAAAGCCCCGCGTCGGCAAAGCGGTTTAAGAGGGCGAGGGCGCCGACGTCGTCACAGTCCGGACCGATATCGGTATCAAGCAACACTTTTTTCATTGCAATTCCTCCAAGGTCGGCATCGCCGCCTGTGCGCCGCGGCGCGTCACGGCGATCCCCGCCGCGCGACCGGCAAATTCCGCAGCTTGCCGCGGGTCGTCCCCGCGGTCGAGCGCGGCGACAAACGCGCCGAGATAGGTGTCCCCCGCGCCCGTGGTGTCCACCGCAACTACACGGTTTGCAGAAATATCTGTTGCCGGCGCATCCCGCAGATACAGACGGCTCCCCGCGCCGCCGCGGGTGATCACGAAGATCGAAATGCCGTGCGCCGCCATAAAATCCTGCACGGCGACGTCTTTCGGTGCTTTGCCGAGGATCACTTCCGCCTCGGCGGCATTGGCGACCAAAATATCCACGCCGCAAAGCAGATCCTCGCCGAACTGATCAAGCGGTGAGGGATTGAGCACCGCGCGCACGCCGTGTTGCCGACAAAGGCGCAGCGCCGCCAGGACGGTCTGCCGCGGGATCTCAAGCTGCATGATGCAAAAATCGGCGGCGGCAAAGGCGTCGGCGTTGTCCTGCACGTACTGCGGCGTCACCAGCCGATTGGCGGTGCCGTCCACGGCGATCGCATTTTCACCGTCCGCCGAAACGCAAATATACGCCGCCGAAGTATCGGCGTCCCCCGTTTGCAAAACGCGTGCCGTTTCCACACCCGCCGCCGCAAGGGAGGACAACAGCAGCTCTCCACCGGCATCCCTGCCGACACAGCCGAGCATATTTACCTTGCCGCCGAGTTTTGCAGCCGCCACGGCGACGTTGCCGCCTTTTCCGCCCGGGCTGACCGTCACGCCGCTTGCCGCCACCGTTTCCCCGGGGCGCGGGATATGCGGCACGCCGATGGCGTGATCTACATTCAAACTTCCTACCGTTAAAATCATACAAATTCTCCTCAAAAGGGACTGCAAAGATAATTTTTCTTTGCAGTCCCTTTTATTTATTTTTCGATTTTATTCTCAATTTCATCTACGCCGCGCTTGAAAATCGACCAATCCTCGGTCTCGCGAAGCGTTTCCATACGGAAGGCACATGGCCACATCACGAGCCACTCGGACGGGTTGAACGGCGGGAGCGTCGGACGTCCCCAACGGGTCTGGAAGACCGCCTCGTCCTGCGAGCCGGCGGGGCGTACCTTACCGCGGATGCAGAGCGTACCGTCGGAAATGAGCTGCGACGCCGCGCACCAAAGCGCCATACCGCGCTCCTGCCACTGCTTTTTGCCGGTGAGTTCGTAAAGCGCCAGAAAGCCGCGAACGTCACGCAGGCAATACTGATCCACCGCGTTGTGCGCGGTCGAAACGGCGGTGATCCCCAGCGTATCGTAACCGATCTCCTCCAGCGTTGTCCCCGCCGGGAACTTTTCGGTATAGTGCATCATCCAGGTGCTGATATACCAGGCAACGTCCTCGGCACAGGTGACGTACTTTTTGTCGCCCGTCACTTTATAAAGCGCAAGCGCGGCGTCAAGCAGCGGGCTGGACGACTCTTTGTCGATACAGTAGGAGTCAAGTGCGCCCGCGGTGGTAAAGCCGTTATCCGCAAATTGTTTGAAATAGCAGTCGTAGGCGCGGATCGCGCTGTCGAGATACTTCTTATCCTGCGTGCGCTTGTAGGCTTCCAGCACGGCGGGAATGAGGAAGGCGCCGATGGTGCCGTTTTGCTGGCGGACGCTGCCGTCCTTGTTCCAGCTCTTGGCAAATTCGCCGCTCGGCTGCTGATGATCGACGACAAAGTTGACCATCCCCATCGCATAGTCCACGTACTCGGGGCGGGGCGTGCCGCACTTTTCCATCAGATCCGACGCGATAAAATACTGATATGCGCCCTGCCCGAGGTTGCACGCGTCGATCGGGATCTCACGCGTCTGATCTACCGGTGCGCCGTCAAATTTGATCTGTACCAGCCCCTCAATGCCACTGATCTTGGTATACTTCGGCCATGCATCAAGGCACGCCGCCGCCTTTTCATAAGCGTCTTTATCCCCGCTGCGGAGGTATTCGTACAGGAGCGTGTTGGAGGCGGAAGCGCTCTGCCCCACCCAGCCGATCTCATACTTGATCTGATCACGCTTTGCATAGAAGCAGGAGGATTTATACCACTGCAAGCCGCGGTTGAACGCGACAAAGCCGTCCTTTTCCAGCGTCCAGAGCGATTTGATAAACGCGATGCTGTACCGCCACATATCCTCCGGCTGCATCGGCGCCGGCAGAGGATGCGCATAATAACGCCATGCAAAATCCAAGAGTTTGCGCACGGCGTGGCGTTTTCTATCCACGGGGAACGCAACGATCACCGCCGTAAACCTATCTTTCGGCTCCATTTCGCCCATATAGGCTTCTTTCCACTCGTGTCTGCCGAGCATCTTCGGTCCTGCCTGCTCCGGCCAAACGAGTTCGTGCCGCTCGCCGCCGTCCTCTTCTTTGTAAATCGAGCAGGAGGGCGCGTCGCCGAGTTCCGCCATCATCGCGATCGCGTAACCGTTTTCGGTTTCGGAATAGGTGCAGGCAGGGATCATCACGCGGTGCCACTCATACGTCCAGGGCGTCCCCTCAAAGCGGTCGCCGACATACTCCTCGGAGTCGCCCCAGCCGTTGCCGTTGTAGTTGACGGCGGGAACCACCGTGTACTCCGCGGGAGAAGCCGTGACAAAGCCGAGATGGTAAGTATCGGTTTTTGCCGGAAGTTTGCGCGTCCACTTCCACGCGCCGTCCTCAATTTTTTCAAAGGTATCGACAGCGCCGTCTTGTGCCGTGATCTTTGCCAAAACCGTTTTGCCGTCGGTCAAAAGACAGGTGCCGTCTTTTTTCTGCCATTCAAACTGTTTCATAACGTCCTCGTTTTTTTCTAAAAGTTTTTAACGTATCTATTTTACCCTATTTTTTCCTCTATTGCAAGCCGTAAGCCAAACTTTGCGGTACAAAAATTCAACCTCTTTGTAAAAAAATCTTGTAAGGGCAAAAACAAATCATCATTTTCAAAAAAATCGCAGGATCTCTTTCCTTAAAGAAATAGAGCAAGCAAAAACGCAGATCGCAGTTTCTGTTTGCTCTATAAATCTTATGATCTATTCGCGCCTTAGCCTACGATACCCGAGCGCTCGATACCTTGTACAAGATACCGCTGGCAGAACAGGTAGAGGACGACGAGCGGCAGGATGATCATGAGGCCGCAGGTGTTGTTGATCGCCGAATAGTAGAGTTCCTGCCCGGCATACGTCGTTTCGAGCGATTTCGGGATGCCGACGATCTTCGGCATCAGGACGATCTTGTTGGTCGAAATGAACATATTGGTGTAGAACTCATCGGTCCACTGCCACGAGAACGAGAACAGGAAGATGGTGATCATCATCGGCACGGACAGCGGAATGATGATCTGAAGGAAGGTGCGGAAAGTATCCGAACCGTCGATATACGCGCTTTCTTCCAGTTCGTCCGGCACGCCGCGGAAGAACTGCCGCATCATAAAAATGTACAGACCGTTCTTAAACGCGAGCCCCGTGATCGAAAGCAGGATCATCGGCCAGAAGGTTTGCGTGAGCTGGATCGAGTTTGTGACGTTGGTGTAGGGCACGCCGCTAAAGAGCGAACCGATCCACTTGCCGATATCCACAATACCGTCGTAGAGTCCCGCGTACCCCAGCCCCTTGAAAATGCCGAAGAAATCGAAAATATCGAAATAACGGAACTTCATAAACATCGAGAGGTACACCGTTCCGTGCGGGACGACCATCGTCAGGATGACCGCGCCCATCACGAGGCTGTTGCCCTTGAACTTGAACTTGGCAAGACCGTAGCCGACAAGACAAGCCACAAAGGTTTGCAGGATCGCCGAGATCAGCGAGAGCGTCAGGGTGTTGAAAAACGCCGCCATATACTTGTTTTCAAGGAAGATCGCCTTGTACTGGTCAAAGGACGGGTACTTCGGGATCAGGCGTACCGTGACGTCGATGAAATCGTCCGGGCTCATAAAGGAAGCCGCGATTTTCGTGAAGAACGGATAGAGCACGATGTAGGATACACCGAGCAAAATGATGAAACGAAAAACGTACCAAACGATATTGGTGTAAAACGGGAGATTCAAAAACTTGGCTTTGAGTCTCTCTTTCAGAGGCGTACGGTCAAACTCGACACGGATTTTATTTTTGGTTTCTTTCTTGATCGTGGGTTGTGTATTCATTTATGTTACGCCTCCTCTCTTAAGTATCTTTCCGCTGATAGAATACGAATGCCGACATAATTCCGGCGACGGCAGCCAAAATCAGGATGACGATGAGGAAGTACATCCACGCCATCGCCGACGAAAGCACGTTGCCGTCCGGCTGTGAGTACACGCTGTCGATGAGTCGCATGACCGCGTTGCTCTCGGAAGTAAACGAGTCGATGATCGTATAGATCGCGTTGACCAAAATCATCGGGCTGATCATCGGGAAGGTGATCTTCCAGAAGGTTTCCCACGCGGTCGCGCCGTCCATACGGCAGGATTCGTAGATCGCCGGCGAGATGGACTGCAGACCTGCAAGGAAAATCAGGATCTGTACGCCCGAGCGGTTGACGATGGTGGAAATGCTGTCCACGGCGTGCGCGACGTATTCGACAAGTTCCGTACCGACCTTCATATTGGCAAACAGCGCCTCAAGGTTGATCGCCTCGGAAAGTGCCGCCGCCGTACTTTGCCCCGTACCGGTGTCGATCGACTCGGAAGCGTCCATAAACTCCCCGAGGTTGTTTTGCGCGTCGATCGAACCGATCAGCCCGGTAGACAGGATGACCGGCACGAAAAGGATGGCACGGAATGCCG
Source organism: Clostridia bacterium (assembly GCA_017445085.1). Taxonomy (GTDB): domain Bacteria; phylum Bacillota; class Clostridia; order Oscillospirales; family CAG-272; genus UMGS902. The sequence continues at coordinate 18,706 of JAFSUT010000041.1, forward strand.
CGCGCCCCGCGATCTTGTCATTGAGAAGCACCGCGATAAACAGGGAGAAAATAACGATGGAAGGCACTTCAAGGAGCAGTTGCTGAATGCCGGCAACCAGCGTTTTGACGTAGTCGGCGTTTTCAAACAGCGCCTTTTGGTAGTTGGAAAATCCGACAAACGTCAGGGTGTAGCCGCCCGTGCGGACGGGGTCGATCTCGTTGAACGAATAGACGATCGAGTCCACGATGATCGGCAGATAGATGAGAAGAAAACCGATCACAAACGGGGCGACGAATATCCATCCGGCGCGCGCCTTGCGCTTGTCAAGCGAGGCGGGGCGACTCTTCTTGGAGGAAGATTTTTTCATTTTTTCGTTATTCATTTTCTTTCCTCCTTAGTTGAGTTTCAGATAGCCGTATGCGCCCACCGTGTAGGTGGTGTCGTCCACGACCGTCGTGATATCGAAGTTGTTGTAGTTGAGGATAAAGCGCGTGCCGTTTTCATAGGTGACGAGCACGATGCTGTTGTCATCCGAGGTGTACTTGGTGTAGGTATACCCGGTCTGTTCTGTTGCCGGTTCCTCCGTCACCATATCGCCGATGGGCTGGCCCGCCGAGATCAGTCCGGCAAGATACTGCTCACGCATCACGGCGAGCGCCGCTTTCTTGGCTGCGGCGGCGTCCTTTTCGGCTTTGAGTTTTGCATTTTCCTCTGCAAGGACGTCGTCCTCCGCAAGTTCTTCCGCACGCGGTACACGCTCACCGATGAGGAATTCGTGTCCCGTGATCAGCGAAGTTTGCAGATCGCTGAGCGCGTCGTTGAGCTCGTGGTAGCGGGAGAAGAGTTCGTCCTTCCAGATATCATAGCGGACCGAATAGTACTTGCTGAGCTTGTAATCGTCTTTGAGCAGCTCGGTATTGTCGTCCGAGAGGACGAAATAGATGCCTGCGCCGCTCTCAATGGCACGGAGGATCTCATAATCAACGTCGCCCGCCATATTGATCGGGTTGCCCGCAAACGCAACGCTGCCGTGCAGGACCACACCCATAAACGGAACGGTGGCGCTTGCATAGAGCGAGCGGCTGGATTGCAGCGAAACTTTGAGCAAAACGTCTGCATACGGCCAGGTGTAAACGTTGCCGCCCTCCATCATCACGCGCGTCATATCGTCGTGCAGATCAGAAAGGAATTCCACGGTGAAGTCCTTGGCGTCGTTGCGGTTGTAAGGCTCGTGCTCGTCGAAATCCGAGTTGAGCGTGTTGCCGAGCGTGGATACCGAGATCGCCTTGTTGCCGTACCCGAGATAACGGTCTGCAAAGGCATGATAAAACTTGGTGTACGCGGAAGGAGATACGCAGAGCGTAAAGTAGGAAACGTATTCCTGTGTGGAAGCGTCATACTCACGCAGGTTTGCATAGCGGTTATCAATGGTCTTGACAATGTCGTTTGACAGATCAAGCCCGTCAAAGTGTTTGTGCAGATGAACGTAGGCAAAATCGAAATCCGGATATACGGTAAAGCCCTTTTCATCGGCATACGCAACGAGTTTTTCAAAGCCGGAAGCGCCGCCTGCCGCCTTTTCCCACCTCAGTTTTGAGGGGATCGTGGCGTGCATACCGCCGTTGGCAAACCCGGTCAGTTTATACCCGACGTTGGTGATGCCGTCGGCGCTGAGTTCTTCATAGATCTGTGCCAAGCGGTCGAAGGTGGTCAGCGCCTTATCGACCTTGGTCGGCACCGACAGCACCTTTTCGGTGGTCTCGGTCACACCAAACGCCTCGATATAGAGCGGGATGTCATTTTTGACTTCGTCCGCGGCAAGGCGCGTCAGCATTCCTTTTTCAAACAGGTAGTCGCGGTAGGCTCTCGCCATACCCATCCAGGTCGTTTCGTAGTAATCGGTGAGCCCCTTTTCCTGTGCGACGGCGTCGTCGGTGAGCAGGATGTACTTTACGCGGTAGTTGCCGACGTATTTACGCTTGGAAACGACTTCTACCGTGGTGTTGCCGCCGACCGAGATCGAAGCCGAAAGGTCGTACGAGTCCTTCGGACGAGGGTTGAACGAAATCTGTACCGAGTTGTAGTTGTGCAGCTGATTTTCATGCTTTGCGGTGATCTTGGTCAGCGCGTCGCCCTCCTCGATGATGGCAAGAAAACCGCGGCGCTCGGAAACCTTGGTCGCCTCCTCGATCACGGCGGTCTTTTCCACCTCTTCGGTGGTCTCGACGCCGGTGACGGGGTCAACTACGGTTTCGGTTTCGGTATAGGTCTGTTCTTTTTCGATATACTTGATCTTTTGGCAGGTCTCCGCAATGCCGAAGACAGGCATCCGCATCGTATCCTGGTTTGCCGAGCCTTCCAGCGTTTGATAAGCATAGTCGGTACCGTACACCGTACCCGCGATCGACGTGTTGCGACCGGCAAAATCGGCATATTCCATCAGCGCGCCGCTGCCGTCCGGGATAAACGTGTAACCGTCGTTGGTATACGTGCCGGCGCCCATATACGGCAGCATCGTGATGTTGGAAAGTTTGTACAGCGTTTCATCAAAACGGATACCGTTGGCGGGGAGCGCAACTTCAAGCCCGTCCTCTGTCAATCTGTATTCGAGCGACATACGGAATACCGGCGTTGAAAGGGTTTTTGCCTCATACTGCGTCATCGTGTGGTCGTATTCCATTTCCTCGTAGGTATAGTCGGGGGCATAGGTCTTGATGATGTTTTCGAGATACGCAAGTTCACGGTTGTTGATATCGGAAGTCAAAACATACAGCGCCATATTTTCAGACGCGGGATATGCTTTTTTCATTTCCGTGCGCACCGATTCGGCAAGCGTTTCATCAAACGGGTCTTTCAGATCGTAGAATGCAATGATCTTGTTATAGTAAAACTTTGAGTCGATGTTGGAAAGGATCTCACTCTCCAAACGGTCTCTGGAAATCATCCGCGGCACAAGGTAGTTGGCGTTGGCACGCCCGATGGTGTACTCAACACGGACGCCGCCCTTGATATCCTTGATAATGATCTGCCCGAGTTTTGCGGCGTCGGCATATGAATTGTATTCCTTTGCCGTGCCGTTATCAACGTAATTGACGAGGATCTGCGAGAGCAGTTTGTTTTTGGTGGCTTCCGTCCCCTTGGAAGACGCAACGTCGTAGGGGTTGGTAAAGAGGGTCTGCCCGGTCGTCTTATCGCGGAGCGCGACCTCCGCGGTGTTCGGTTCAATGTAAAGTTCATAGCCGTAACGATCGAGTTTTTTCTCCATCTCGGCAAGCTTTTGATCTTCACTCGTAAAGATCTTGGTCGTGTAATCCGTAAACACCAGTTCACTCTCGTCGGCGGTCTCCTCCGTCTCCTCGGTCGCATACATCGGAAACGCAAGCAGCGCGGCGAGCGTAAGGAGGGACGCGGCAAAACAAAGTAATTTTTTCATATTCATTTGTGCCTCCTTACATTCTGTATTGCAACTCAACGATAATATTGGTGACAAACGAAACCATATTACTGATGAGGCTGGTGAAGAGGATACCGATAAACATGACGATCGCCATGCCGACGATGGTACCCAGGGTAGTCAGGATATTTTTGCTCATGGTGTAGTCGTGCGTTGTCTGGATGCCGAAGAAAATCAAAATGCCGCACCAGATATAGCCGATGTTGATGAGCAGGTTGATGATGCCGGTCTCATTGGCAAGCGCAACATTGGAGTAGAGCGTTGCGGGGATCAAAACCAGCACCATCGGGAAGAGCGCGTAGCAGGTGGCGATAAACACGTCTTTGAAACTGCCCTCGCCCTCAAACAGCGTGGTCAGACACCAGTTGGAGATGACCCAAAGCATCACGGGGAGTCCGACCGATACGAACTGTGCAAAAATGGTGGAATACTGATCGGTCGGGTTGACGATGTAACCGCGCCCGATGGAGTTGTAATAAAAGGCAAGCACCACAAGACCGAAGATGGTCAGCGCCGCACGGACCGAGCCGCGCTTTTCGTGCTTCAGATCCCAGAAGCCGTCAAACGGATGGAAAATGACGTGGAAGACGTAGAGAAGTTCTTCCCAATAGGTCTTTTTGCCGACTTTGAGCGCCGTATCCTTGTTTTTCTTCTTATAGTACTTCGAGAAGCGCGTCCAGAGGAAAACGAACGCGATGATCACGATCGGGATCACAATGAAATACTTTTCGATCCACGCCTTGCGGACTTCCTTAAACGCGTCCGAATAGTTTGCGGTATCAAACGCCGCTTTGTAATATTCCATCGCCTCGCCGTATTCGCCCGAGTTGTAGAGCGAGCGGCCGATGCCGACGTACGCCTGGTCAAAGTTGGAGTTGCGTTTGAGGATCTCGCGCCAGTAGTCGATCGCCTTGTCAAACTGACGGTCGTTTTCGTTGGCGAGCGCGGCGATCAGGATATCGCCGTATTCGGTGCGCTTATACACCGTAAAAAAGTTGTCGCTCTTGTCCAGGACGAGCATATTGTCGCCCTGATATGCGATGGCTTCGATATTGGACAGGTTGCCGAGCTGACCGCCCTTATCGCCGAACGCGAAGAGGAGGTTGCCGTTTGCGTCGTAGGTATAGATCTTTTGGCGGTTTTCGTCAATGATCGACCAGGTCTTTTCGGGACCGACGGCAACGTCAATGATACGCGATACGGTCGTGCGGGTGACGTTGACTTCACCGGACGGGGCAAAATACCCGAGGCGGTTCATGACCTCGTCGCCTGCGGCATTGAGTTTTTTCACCGGCGAGCCTTTTTTCGACTTGGAGCGGAGCTGGGCGTACTGCTCTGCCTGCTTTGCGCTGTCGGACGCAGTCGCGGTGACGTAGATGAAGCCCTCGTCGTCGATCGAGATGTTGTTATACTCTGTCGGGATATAAGACTTGGTGTTCATCCGCTGCGCCTCGGTCTGGAAGTTTCTCCAGATGATGTCCCAGGCGCTGGTAACGACGTTTTGCGCACCGATAAAACCGGTAAACGCGCCGTCGCTCGTCAGGACGATGACGCCCTGATAGGTCGTCGAGGAAATGACGTAAATTCGGTTGTACTGGTCAACGACCACCGCGACCGGCTTGTAGATCGAGTCCTCGCCGAAGAGCGCACTCTGCGGCTTGGCGAGAATGCGCATAAAGTTGCCCTCGTGATCGAAGACGACGATACGGTTGGCGTCGGTATCGCAAACGTAGATCGCATCAAGGTTTGCAAATACGCCCGACGGATTGGTAAATCCGTCCGGGATGCCCTGGTCGTTGACAAACTCGTCAATGGTGAAATCGAGTTTGTAGTTTTGGTCGGTGACGACGATGCGGTTGTTGGCGGCGTCGACGATATAGACCTTATTGTCGGGACCGACAAAGAGGTCGCGCGGGTCGTCGATCGGCGTTTCAAGACCGATGTAGGACGAATCCACGTTCATGACCGGCGAATACGCTGTCGGCGAAGTACGCGGCGTGCCGTCCTTTGCGTAGGTGTAGGTGATGTACGGCTCTACCGCGGATGCCGCAGGCATGAGCACGAAAATGGCGACGAGGACAAGGAGAAGTGCGATTTTCAGTTTTTGCATAACGTTTTCCTCCTTAGTCTTTCATACCGCTCGAGCCCATCGTTTCGATGACGTTGCTCTGGCAGATAACGAATACCGTGATCGGCACGATCATCATAATGACCGTTGCCGCCGAGCCGACGCCCGCACGGGCAACGCCGCCGGTGACGATCTGGTTGATGGCGTAGTTGAAGGTTTTGAGCTGCTCGCTGTAAATATAGATCGAGTTGCCCGAGTTCCACAGGTTTTTGAACGATTCGATCATCAAGGTCAGCCACGCCGGTTTGACCATCGGCATAGCGATCACCCAGAAAGTGTAAAACTCGGTCGCGCCGTCCAGACGTGCGGATTCCAAAACCTCGTTGGATACGCCGGTTTCCATAAACTGCTTCATCAGGTAAAGACCGAGCGACGTGCAGAATGCGGGAACGATCAGCGCAAGGTAGGTGTCCAGCCAATGGAGCGTACTCATGGTCAGGAAGTTTGCGATCGCCGTGACCGTCTGGTGGAACATCAGCGAGTAGACCACGAGGTTGAAGAAGAACTTACGCCCGGGGAAACGCAGTTTGGAAAGTGCGTACGCCGCCATGGACGAAAGCAGGAGGTTGCCGAACGTACCGGTGACCGATACGAAAACGGTGTTGAATATGTATCTCGAAAAAGGTACATAGTTGTCGCTCATCAGGGTAAACAGACTGCCGAAGTTTGTGAGCGTCGGGCTTTCAACGTAAAAGCGCGGCGGAAACATCCACAGTTCGTCCAGAGGTTTAAGTGACTGCATGATGACGTAGTACATCGGCAGAAACATAAACGCACCCATTAAAATAAGGAAAAGATTGATTCCGAGGTCGCCGCCCGTACTGCGGCTGAGGACAACTTTATGTTTGCGTGTTCTTAACTTAGCCATATTACTGTCCTATCTTAGATAATCCTTTCTTTATTATTAGGTTACAACCGACCATGACGAGGAAGAGAATCACGGCGATTGCGGAAGCGTAACCCATTTCATAGCGCTGCCCGCCATAGTCTTCCAGATGGTGCATGATCGTGTGCGCCGCGTATTCCACAGACGGGAAGCCGCAAAGCGCGGTAACGATATGACCGAAGCCGAAGGACTGCGTAATCGAAAGCACGGCGCCGAACATAAGCTGCGGCTTCATGTACGGCAGCGTGATATACCAAAGTTCCTGCCAGCGGTTCTTTACACCGTCCACAGCGCCCGCTTCATACAGGTGGCGCGGCACGTTTTGCAGACCTGCGATAAACGAAAGGAATGCTGTGCCGAGCGAGGTCCAAAGGGCGACGACGATACAAAGCCCCATGACGTAGCGCTTATCTTCAAACCACAAAACGGCGTCGTCGATAAACCCGAGGTTGATCAGCGTACCGTTGACCCAGCCGTAGGAGTCGGCGCTGAACAGCGTTTGCCATACGAGGTAGACCGAGCCGGAGATCGACGGTGCGTAAAAGACCAGCGTTACCACCGAGCGGAGTTTCGGACCGAGTTCGTTGATAAACCATGCGATGAGCAGCGAAAGCAGGTAGGAAACAGGGCCGGTGATGGATGCAAAGATCAGCGTGTTCTGCGCGGCGAGGATGAAAATATCATCGTCGAGGAACAGGCGGATGTAGTTGTTAAGGCCGAGAAAGTTCGGCATTTCCAAAAGGTTGAAGTCCGTAAAACTGAGGGCGATGGAAAGAAGTACCGGAAAAACCGTAAACACAAAGAAGAGGATCATAAAGGGCGCGATCATGACGTACGCCACTTTATTTTTCTTCATCTCGCGCCACGTCCATTGCGCTTTTGTGAGTTCACCGCCGGAGGACGGACGCGCGGCAGTCTTATTTTTTGACATGCGTTTTTCTCCTTATTATAATCGTCAGAATTTGAAGAGCGTCCGCTTAGTTTGCGGTCCCCGAGCGCCACGCGGCGATCTCGGCATTCTGCTCTGCCATATGCTGCTCGATCCAAGCGGTCATTTCCGCCTTGACCTGCGGCGCGGTCTCATAGGTCTTACCGGGGTCAAGCACCGGCAAATCAAATTCAGAACGCTTACGCGTGATTTCCTTGTTGATGGTGTTGACATAGCTTTGCAGCTCGGTGACCGGGTCTGCGCCGCTGTTGACCACCGCAAGGTATGCGAAGTTCAGATAACGGGTAAAGATGTATGCGCCGGGATAGTTGGTGACTGCCGACAGGTGATTGAACTGATCCATCAGCGCCGTCTTTTCACTGGTCGTCCAAGGCATTTCTTCCAGCGCCTCTTTGTTGGCGGTGTTGTACTTTGCCGCCTGACCGATGGTGGTGACGAGGTCGCTGCCGTACGCCGCCTGCGCATCGTGACCGCAATACCACTTCATATACTGCCATGCGCTGTTTTCATCCTCCGTACCGTGGAGCATGATCGACGCAGAAACCGTGTTGACCGCGTTGTGGTTGATACTGCCGTCTTCACGGACGGAGCCGGGCAGCGGCACCATTTCCCACAGACCGTTGATCTCGGTCGCAAATACGGTCAGCGTATTGTAAGTGGTGACGTATTCGGCGATCAGGATCGGCATTTCACCGGTACGGAAACGGTTCGGACCGTCAAACTTGACGGGGAAAGAATAGTCGGTATAGAAGCGCGTGTATTTTTCAAATGCGTCAAGCGCGATGTTGGAATCCAGACCGCAGCGCAGTCCGTCGTCCGCAAAGCGGTCGCCGCCCATCTGATAGAGGAAGAGGTCGTACTCGCGGTTAAGACCGACCGACATATTGTTGGCTTGGAGAACAGGGAGCATCGCAAGCACGTCGTCCCAGGTCTTAGGCACTTCAAGTCCGAGACTTGACAATATATCCACACGGACAAACATCATATAGAAACTTGCGTGCTCCGGCAGACCGTAGGTCGTGCCGTACAGCGTAACGGGCACGGTGGTCGCCGTGTTGAACTCGCTGATGATATCTTCAAAGCCGTCG
>JAFSUT010000042.1 GCA_017445085.1 Clostridia bacterium
CAAGGCAGACGCTGAGCGAGGCGTTGGCAAGCGAAGTGAGACGTTCGATCTCGGTTTGCGCTTGCGCCGCAAAGCCGTTTTCCTCTGCCGCGGTGCGGCAGAGGAGGGTGCGCGTCTTTGGCAACCACAAGGCAAAGGTGTCGGCGGGGTCGATAAAATCCGCAAAGCGCGTGATATTTTTGCCCGTCGATTCGCGCGCGATGCGATCAAGCGCCGCACCGCCGCAAAATCCGGCAAATTCGATTTTTTCGGCGTCGGCATAGTTGGATAAAAAATCGACCGTGCCGCGCGGCGTCGCCGAGCACAGAAAGAGCGTGCGCATACTGCCGTCCGCCTCTTTGTCCGCAAGCGCCTTGCCGCGCGCGTATTGCCTGCGATCGACCGTCGCCGCATCCATCGCCGCCGCTTGCAAACTCTTTGCGGCGGCGAGAGCGGCATACGCCTCTGTGTAGGCGCGGCGGTTTTCGGCGGCGATGGCTTCCACCTCATCTTTGTGCGCCGCGAACGCCGCCGTGTTTTTGAATATGCCGAGGTTGACGGTTTCACCGCTGATGCCGGGGTGGGCGGGATCCATGGTGTGCGGCGCGGTGCCGTCGAGCAGAATGACGCCGCGTTCCACAAGGCGCACGGCGTCCAGCGAATCCGGATCGGACGCACAATGGAATTCTTCTACGGTGATCCCGGCGTCGGCGGCGCGGGCGGCGACTGTTTTCATCAGCGTGCTTTTGCCGACGCCCGGACCGCCTTTGAGCACGTAGGTGTAGTGCGGACGATCTCCGTGCGCGATGCCCGCAAAATGATTGCAAAAGCCGTCCCCCGTATTGGCGCCGGGAAAATAACAAAGATTCATAGATCTACCGTTCCTTTCTGTATGTAATATACGCGTGTGGCTCTCGATAAAGTATATGGCGATCGCAAAAATCTTGTGCGGGCACGCATATCAGGCGCTTTTTCTTCATAGGTTTGTGACAGAACGCAAAATTGAAGGAGAAAAAAGTATGCCAAACGTTTATTTGCCCGAGGGGATGCGCCTCGGGACACCGCAAAACGGCGAATACATTTCTTCAGCAGAAGGGCTGCGGCGCGCCATGCAGCAGGATAAGATCATCGAGGCGCCTGCCGCCATGTGCGACTGCGATATGAATCTGTACGTCGATCTCGGGACGGTGCGCGGCATTATCCCGCGCGAGGAGGTCGCCCTGGTGCGCCCCGGCGAGGAACTCAAACAGATCGCGGTCATCACGCGCGTCGGCAAACCGGTGGCGTTTAAGGTGCTGTCCGTGGGGGAAGAACGCGGAATGACCACGGCGATCCTGTCGCGCCGTCTTGCACAGATCGAGTGCAGAAACAAGTATATTGCCGATCTTATCCCCGGAGACGTTGTCAAAGCCAAAGTGACGCATATGGAGTCTTTCGGCGCTTTCGTGGATATCGGCTGCGGGATCGTGTCGCTGATGACGATCGATTCGATCTCGGTCTCGCGGATATCGCATCCCTCCGATCGCTTTTACAACGGACAGGAGATCTATGCCGTCATCAAAACGGTCGATCGCGAAAATGACCGCATTTTCGTTTCTCATAGAGAATTGCTCGGTACGTGGGAGGAAAACGCCGCGCTCTTTGCCCCGATGCAAACGGTCTCCGGCATCGTGCGGAGCATTGAGGATTACGGTATTTTTGTGGAACTCACACCAAATCTTGCAGGGCTTGCCGAGTATAAGAGCGGCGTTGCGGTCGGGGACGTCGCCTCCGTATACATCAAAAGTATTTTGCCCGCGCGGATGAAAATCAAACTTGTGTTGATCGACGCCGCGCGCAGCAGTGAGCAAAGCGCGCCGCCGCCGCGGTATTTTGTCAACGTGCGCGCACCTTTGCATCTCGATCGCTGGCGTTATTCCCCGGATGGGTGTGCAAAATGTATCGAAACGGTTTTTGAATAAAAAACAGGGGCTGTAAAGAAACTTTGTTTCTTTACAGCCCCTTGTTGCCGTGAGGATCAGCCCTCGACGGCGACGTCGCTTTCGGTATAGGTCGGCGTTTTTGTGGAGAGGATCAGGAGCAGGATGAAAAACGCGATCTGGCAGCAGAAGAGCGAAACGATAAGTCCGGCAGTCCAGCCGCTGTAAGACGCGCCGCCGAAGTTTTTGGCGATGCGGCAGACGGCGATGATCTGGAAGACGAGAACGCAGATCGAAGCGGCGATGACACCGATGGAGAGCAGCAGGGTGAGAAGCGCGAGCCAAAGGATACTATCCGAGGCGGAATTGCTTGCGGCAAGTACGGTCAGTACGATGGCAAGTATACATACTACAAAGGCAAGCGCCAACGTAATGATCTCAGAAATCAAAAGACGTTTGCCGCTTTTTTTCTGCGGATAACCGGCGTCGCTGATGCGTCCGAGCAGATAACTGTCTGCCACGGGGATAAAGCCGAGCCAGCCGTAGGGCGTACCCGTGCGCTTTGCGAATTGGAGATAGGCGATGCCCTGCATAATGTATTGTGCGCCGCCAAACAGAAGGATCACAAAGATCATTGAACTGAGAAATGCGAGAATTGTCACGCTGTCGCCGAGATCGGGAAATGGAAATAGCGTCATGATGTTTACCTCACAATCAAAATAAATTTGGATACGTACAGTTTAGCACATATCGACGTTTTTCGCAAGAGGAATATGTATTTTTGGTTGCAACCTTTTTTCAGATATGGTACAATGTTACAAAAACAGAGGACAAAAGGACGGGTAGAACTATGGTATGCATCGGAAACAGTTGGGATGCGCTCCTGGCAGATGAATTTGCCAAGGAGTATTATCAAAAGATCCGCGCATTTTTGAAAAGTGAATACGCAAATCCGCAGTATCCCGTTTATCCGGATATGTATCACATTTTCGAGGCGCTGAAAGTGACCGACTATCACGCGGTGAAAGCGGTGATCCTGGGGCAGGATCCCTACCACGGACCGGGGCAGGCGCACGGACTTTCTTTTTCGGTACAAAAGGGCGTTGCACCGCCGCCGTCACTTGTCAATATATTCAAGGAATATCACAGTGATCTCGGCTATCCCGTCCCGCAGAGCGGCGATCTTACGCCGTGGGCAAAAAACGGCGTTCTTCTGCTCAACAGCGTGCTGACCGTGCGCGGCGGTATGGCGGCAAGCCACCGCGGGATCGGCTGGGAAAAGTTTACCGACCGTGTGATTGAGTTGCTCAATGCGCGCGAGGAACCGATCGTATTTTTGCTTTGGGGAAATTTTGCAAAGCAAAAGGCGGCATTGATCACAAATCCGGCGCATCATATTTTGACGGCGGCACACCCGTCGCCCCTGTCGGCAAACAACGGCTTTTTCGGTTGCCGCCATTTTTCGAGGGCAAATTCGTTTTTGTCCTCACCCATCGACTGGCGGCTGGAATAATCACATGGGACAACAAAGGCACGGTGGAGAAACAAAGTTCTTCACCGTGCCATCTTCCTATGAAACTAAAAAACGAGGGAGGATCTCAAGCATTCAAAAACAGATCCTGCAGTTCTGCAAAACTGTCCACGCGGTCAAACGGGATCTTCGGCAGGTCGTCGTATTTGCGCATATGCGCGCCCGTATAAAGGACGGGGTGCATTCCCGCGTTGTACGCGCCGACAATATCGGCTTGCGGGTGGTCGCCGACAAACCAAATGTCGGCAGGGGAGAGTCCCGCCTTTCTGCACGCCATGGAAAAGATCAGCGGGTCGGGCTTGCGCACCAAAAGGTCGGAGGAGCAAAGCACAAAGTCAAACGTATGCTCCGGCAGATAGCGGTCAAGGCGAATCATCAGCGCCTCGTGCGAATAATAGAGATTGCTGATGACGCCCGTGCGGATATTTTGTGCGCGGAGCAGGGCGAGAAATTCGGCGGCGCCTTCGGAGGGGAAAGAGCCGTGCGTGGCGCTGTCCCAAAACAAAAGGTCGAGCGTGGAGTACGGCATTGTCGGCGTCAGGCCAAAGTACATAAATTTGAGTTGCTGCAATTTTTCGCCGCTGACCTCACGGTTTGCGTTGTGCGCAGGCGCGGTGATCTTATTGAACAGAAGTTCGGAAAAACGGCAAAACTCATCTTCAAAGTCGGTGGTATAGACCGTATCTTTTTCTGTGGATTTTCGCAGAATCACTTTGTTTGCAAATTCTGCATCAAACTGCGGCTCGACCACCAGCGTTTGTCCGTAGTCAAACAGAATCATTTTCGGTTTCATGATAAGTCCTCACAAGAGTTAAAAGGTGCAAAGCGCGGCGCCGATAACGGTGGCGTATTGCGCCTGCGCCGGAATAACGAATTTCACTTTGAACATTTCGGAAAGGTTATCAAAAATCTCGGGCGCCTGCTCAATTTGCGTGAGGTTGCCGGTCAGCACGATGTCTTTGGAACCGTGTATGCGGGAATTGAACACCGCCATCATACCGATCGTTTCAAAGACCATATTGATCAGCCCGAGCGCGATGTCGCTTTGCGTGGCAAGCTCGCTGACTTTGCCGAAGTTTGCCGCCGTCATATCGGCGGGCAGGTCGTAACTCTTTGGCGTAATATCTTTAATGCGCAAGTCGATGTTGTCGAGATTCCCGTCTTTTGCCAGGGCGGAAACGTGTTCGGCGTGTGATACGCCGAGGAGGCGGTGGGCGATGCCGGTCAGCGTGCCGCCGCCGACGCCGGTGCCGCCGAGATAGGCGATCTCCCCATCGCGGACGGCGTGGACGATGGCGGTGCCGGTCCCCATACTGACAACGATGGCGTCATCAAGCCCGGAAAGATAAAGCCCGCCGAGCCCGATACTGCGAAATTCGGGTACGTTTTCGCAGGTCAGATCATAGAGCGGTTTTGTGATATAACGCGAACCCACGCCGGTAATGGCAACTTTTGCAATATCCGAGAGCGCAAGTCCGTTTTCTGTTGTAAATTTGCCGATAGCGCCGTACACGCTGGTGACAGGGTCGGTCGCGCGCACAAATTGCGGGGCGATCAAGGTGCGATCTTCCGTCGAAAAGCCGACGATTTTTGTTGTACTTCCGCCGATGTCTATGCCGATATTTACCAATGCCGTGTTCCTCCGAAAAATGGATGTTCAAAGTCGATACAATAGTATAGCATTTTCGACGAAAAAAATCAACTGTTTCGAGTGGAAAATCAAGCACCGGCGGGAAAAGGTCAATGCTTTTCCTGCATTTTCCCGACGATCACGCCACGGCAGGAGAAATCGCCGAAACTTGACAGCGGGATCGGGGCATAGTCGGGGTTGAGCGAGATGAGGCAGTCGCCGCCGAAGCGTTTGAAGTACCCTTCGCCGTCCCCGATAAAGATGCCGAGTTCGCCCTTTTTGATCTCGTTTGTATTGCGCACGAGCAGAATATCACCGTCGCGAAAGCGCGGTTCCATCGAGTTGCCGCTGATGCGCAGGGCATAATCCGCATCGGCGGTTTTTTCACTGACGGGGATACGGATGACGCCGGCGGAGTCCCCGTCGAGATGGAGCCCCGCACCGGCGGAAACGCGGTTGTCGTAAAAGGGGATCGAACGGGTGACGGTCTGCGCCTTTTCGGTAAAGGCTTTTTGCGGTATTTTGTAAATACTGCTCTGCGGCTTTTGGCTTTCGGCGGCGGCACGCAGATATTCTTCCCCGAGGATATAGTCGCATACGCGCTTACCGTGCAAATCGAGCGCGCGGTATTTTTCGATCAGGTCGATCTCCTCTGCGGAAAAATCCGGTGCGTCCGGTTTGCCGGTCGCCAGATATTCCAGCGAGCAACCGAGGGCTTTGGCGATGGAAACCGCGCTGGAGAGTTTCGGCTCCTCGGTAAAACCGGAGAGCAGTTTTGCCAGCGTTCCGGCGGGGATCCCGCTTTGCGACGAAAGATATTCGCTGGTGACGCCTTTTTCCTTTTTCATCTGTTTTACGCGGTCGGCAAATGTCATCATATTGTTGCTCCTTGTCCTGTGATTTCTGCCGCAGGATCTTCGCATAATATATAAATAGGAAAAAATGCGAAAAGCGACAGGATACGGCTGCATTTTCTTACTGTATTCGATTATATCACCGATTTTCCGAAATGTAAATACTTTTTTCGATATTTTTCCAAAACAGAAAAATATTTTTTGCTAAAACGAAAAAAAATTAAAAAAATCTATTGACATTTTCCAAAAGTGGTGATATTATGTAGACAAGAAAGAACAAAAAGCACGGAGGCTGTTAAAAATGAACGCATATCGTATGGATTCTTATCCTAAGACTTTCGGCAGGAAAAAATATCGCACCCCTGCCGCCGTTCGCCTTTTGCGCGCGATCGTCAGCGTCACCGCCGAGCGCCTGCATGCGCATGCGGATACCATTCGCGCGGCGTCCGTCCTGACAAGCCTTTTCGTTATTCTCGGTATCGTCGGTGCCATGGAATGCGGCGGCCTTTCGTTTGCGGTCGGCATTCCGGTCTGCGCGCTGATCAGTTTGTTTGCTCTGCGCGCACATTTTGAAGATTGAATTTCATCGACATAAAAAAGCAGGAGCGTTTCGTTCGTTTTTCGGACGGCGCTTCTGCTTTTTGTTTTTTGCTTTCTTTATTTTACCGCGGCGCGGAGCGCCTCTTCAAAGGCGAGGGTGCTGTGGGAGGTGATCGACATATCGTAAAAGGAGTTTTTGAGGAAGATGCCGACGACGTCGGGCTTTGGCAGATAGAGGATATGCGTGCCGTAGGCGCCGTGGGTAAAAATGCTGCCGCGGGGCAGGCGATGTTCGCCCGTCACCATAAAACAGCCGTAGCCGTTGTTTTCGCCGCGGTTGAGCCCGTCCAGCCCGTCGGGGAGTTTCGGGGTGCACATTTTGCGTACGCTTTCTTCGGTGAGGATCCGCACACCGTCCAGGATCCCGCCGTGGCAGAGCATCCCACAGAGGCGAATGACGTCGCGCATGGAGGAAATCAGCGACGCGCCCGCCATTTCGTAGGTGCGGGGCACCGAGCGGAAGAGATTGCCGCGAAAGTTGATTTCGATGGCGTTTCCCGACACGACTTTGTGCATCGGCACGAGGCGTGCGTATTGCGCTTCGGTCGGCTGAAAGGTGGTATCGCGCAGGTCGAGCGGGCGGCAGAGGGCGCTTTGCAGATAATCGTTAAAGGACATCCCGCTCTCGACTTCGATGATGCGCGCGAGGACGTCGTAGGCGGCAAATCCGCTGTATGCGGCACGGCTCCCCGGCGCAAACGCGAGATGCAGATGCGCGGGATAATAGTCGGTGACCGCTTGCAGGGAGGTCTTGTATTCCGCCGGGACGAGTTCATACTCGCGGTTGCCGAGCGCGTCGGCGCCGAGCCCCGCCGTGTGGGACAGCAGATCGCGCACGGTGATTTCACGCTCCGGGCGCCCCGCGTCAAAGATCTGCCCGTCCTCGCGCATCCTGCCGAGCCGCAGCTGCGCGTAGGCGGGGAGATAGGCGGAAACGGGCGCGTCTTCGTCGATTTTGCCGCTTTCGCAGAGTTTCATTACCAAAACGGCGGTAAAGAGTTTGGTGAGAGAAGCCAGGCGGAAGATCGAATTTTCGCAAAAGCGCGCGTCCCCGAAGGTCGCGTTAAACACCGGCTCGCCGTGCAAAAGGACGGCGGCGGCACCGCCGAACGTTTCATTTTGCGCAAGCTGCATGGAAAAAAGGGCGTTGAGTTCTTCGCTGAGGCGTTCGAGATTCATATTGCGTTCTTCCTTATATATAAAATGCCGCGGCGGGGTGGAACAAAGAGAGGGATATCCGCGTTTGCAGTTTTATTTTAGCACAAACGGGTGTCATGCGCAAGCAAAAGCAAAAATGAATATTTTTAGATGAATATTCATTATTTTATGCAAAAATTAGCATAATTGTTGATTTTAACTGAATAATTATTTTATTTTTGTGAATATTTTATATTGACATACTTCAATCGTCGCTGTATACTTATGTCATCTTCCAAAAAACAATCAACAAGGAGAAAAAAACAATGAAAAAAATTCTTGCACTTGCGCTTTGCGCACTGATGGTTGCCGTATGCTTTGTCGGCTGCGGTACGACCCCGGCACAGACCGATGCCGCGCCGACAACGACCGCGGCAGCTGATGCCGCTGCAGAGACCGAAGCGGCACCCGCAAAACAGGAAACCCTCGTGATGGGCACTAACGCAACCTTCCCCCCCTATGAGTTTGTAGATGACAACGGCAAGATCGTCGGCATCGACGCTGAGATCGCAGCCGCCATCGCTGACAAACTCGGTGCGACCCTTGAGATCAAGGACATGGAATTTGATTCTCTGATCCCCGCAGTTCAAAACGGCGCGATCGACTTTGCTATGGCAGGGATGACCGTCACCGAAGAGCGTAAACTCTCGGTTGACTTTTCCGATACCTATGCTCAAGGCGTTCAGGTCGTTATCGTTCCCGAAAACTCGACCATCGCTTCCATCGACGACCTTGACGGCAAGATGATCGGCGTTCAGTCGGGTACGACCGGTGATATCTACTGCACCGGCGACTACGGCGAAGACCACGTCAAGCAGTTTACCAACGGTGCGCTTGCCGTTGCCGCGCTCCAAAACGGTCAGGTAGACTGCGTCGTTATCGACAACGAGCCGGCAAAGAACTTTGTTGCCGCAAACGCAGGGCTCAAGATCCTTGACACCGCGTACGCTGAAGAAGACTATGCGATCGCGATTGCCAAGACCAGTAGCGAACTGCTCAAAAACGTCAACGACGCACTTGCCGCGCTCAAAGCTGACGGCACGGTTGCGAAAATTATTGAAAAATACATTCCCGCAAACTAATCATTTCATACGTTTTATACGTTGCGCGGTAGGGACGGCTTTGCCGCCCCTACTTGTGTATTGCAGAGGAGAATTTCATGACGGTATTGACCATACAAAGTTGGCTTGAAGGCGCGCCCGGCTGGCTGCAATCCGCTCCCGAATGGCTGCAAAACCTCCTGTTTCAACTTTATCAAACCTTTATTTATCAAAACCGCTGGACCTTTTTCACCGACGGGCTGAAAATCACTTTTATCGTAACGAGAGGTGCGTTGCTCCTCGGCGTTGTCATCGGTATGATCGTGGCGATCATCCGTACGGCGTACGACTCGGACGGCGGAAAGAAGAACCCGTTTTTTGCCATTCTCAACTGGATCTGTCAGGTGTATCTGACGGTCATCCGCGGCACCCCGATGATGGTACAACTGCTCATCATGGGCTTTGTCATCATGGTGCCGAAGAGCAACGCGGGGATGATCGCCTGCGGCGTGATCACGCTGGGCATCAACTCGGGCGCCTACGTGGCGGAGATCGCGCGTTCGGGGCTGATGTCCATCAGCAAAGGACAGAGCGAGGCAGGGCGCTCGCTCGGCTTTAACTACGTACAGACGATGTGGTATATCGTGATCCCGCAGGCGTTTAAGAACATTTTGCCTGCGCTCGGCAACGAAATGATCACCCTCTTAAAGGATACCTCGCTGGTTTCGGTCATCGCACTGCGCGACGTGACCAAGCAGGCGCAGAATATCGTCAGCAAGACCTATCAGGCGTATGTGCCGTATATCAGTCTTGCCCTGATCTATCTTGTCATCGTTATGGTACTGACCAAACTGCTCGGGATTCTCGAGAGGAGGTTGCGTAAGAGTGATCACTGATGAAGTTTTGATCAAAGTTGAGGGACTGGAAAAGTCCTTTGGCGACCATCAAGTGCTCAAAGGCATCGACACCGAGATCCACCGCGGAGAAGTGGTGGTGATCATCGGGGCGTCCGGCTCGGGTAAATCGACCTTTCTCCGTTGCCTCAACTGCCTCGAAACGCCGACGGGCGGGCACATTTTCTTTGAGGGCGTTGATATCGCCGAC
>JAFSUT010000043.1 GCA_017445085.1 Clostridia bacterium
AGATGCTGGGCTGCTTCGTCCCGATGCACACCTGCATCGACAACTGCATTCACACCTTTGCGGGGGTACAGCTTCGGGCGGAGTGTAATCGACAGATGAATCAGTTCCGTATCCGCTATGGCAGAGATTATGAGCAGCCTACAGCCGTACCGATGCTGACAGATGGATATAACCTCCCGGCGAAGAAGATCGTTCATATTGTCGGCCCGATCGTTCAGGGCAGATTGACACCCGCGCTTGAAAAGGATCTTTCGGACTGCTATACAAACACACTTGACTTGTGCGCGGAAAACGACCTGAAAAGCGTCGCGTTCTGCTGCATCTCAACGGGTGTATTTCGCTTTCCGAATCGGCGGGCAGCGGAAATTGCAATCGAAACCGTAAGCAAATGGCTGGATGAACACACAGGACAGGTCGACCGGGTGATTTTCAACGTCTTCAAAGACGAGGATCTTGCGCTTTACCGCGAACTTTTGAAATGACGCCCTGCCCCGCGCCCTTTTTCGGCAGGCAAAGTCAAAAATCAAAAGCGAGCCCGACGGTTTGTCGGGCTCGCTTTTTTACACCGACGTTGATTTTATCGCGCTTTTTTCGGATCCGCACGAAAAAACGGGAACACGCTTGACAAAATCAAAGCGCCGTGCTATGATTCAAATGGTGGTTAGTCTTTGCTAACTTCAAAAGCAAACCATGCCGGACGGCGGGACTGCCCTGCCGACGGATAAGGAGAGAGACGATGACCTACGGAATCCTCGGCGCCTTTATAAAACTCGCATTTGCAAAGAGCGGGCAAAAGAGATCGGATTTGTAAAAAGTCCGAATGCGAAATAAATGGAGTCAAAAATGGAAAACAAAACGCATATCGAAAAAAACACCGTGCAGGAGACGCTCGTTATCCCGCTTTACGGCCGCAAGCTCTGCACAAAACAGTTTCCAAACCTATTCAGAGATGAAAAAGCGGTGGAACTGATCGACCGCATCGACTACGACTTTTCGCCGCTGGAAAAGAAATCAAAAAGTTTTGCGCACCGCTTTGGCGCTCTGGAAGTTGCCATGCGGGAGAGCGACCTGATGATCGAGGCGAAGGATTATCTGCAAACGCACCCGGAGGCGACGCTCGTCAATCTCGGCTGCGGGCTGGATCAGACGGCGGAAAACTGCGACAATGGCAAATGCACCATTGTCAATATCGATCTGCCGGACGTCATTGCCGTGCGGCAAAAACTTTTGCCGCAAACGGCGCGCGTCAAAAACGTTGCGGCGGATCTGAACAATCTCTCGTGGTTCGATCATATCCCTGCGGAAAACGGCGTTTGCTTCCTCGCCGCCGGCGTGTTTTACTACTTCAAAACCGAGGACGTCCGCAAACTGCTTTGCGCAATGGGAAAGCGGTTTCCCGGCGGCAGACTCGTTTTCGACGCGGCAAACAAACGTGCCGTTAAAATCATGCTCAAAACCTGGGTAAAGGACGCCGGGATCACCTCGATCTCCGACTACTTCAGCGTGGAGGACATCCAAACGGACATTGTCCCGTGGCTGCAAGCCTCCGTCGTCACCGCACGCGGCTATATGCTCGGCTATAACGATCTGCGGGATCCGTCCGTGCCGGGGGCGTTCCGCCTGCTTGCAAAGATCGCCGATAGGCTTATGAAAATGCAGATCATAAAAATCGAATTTACGGAGGTATGACCATGGGACTTTTCAAAAAATACGTAAATCAGACGCGAAAACCGGAGGGATTCTTAGGCAAAATGATGATCGACGGGATGAAATGCTATACGCCGGAACAGCTTGAAACCGCGCTGAAATCAGCGGGGTTTGCACAGGTCACGTCGCTTCACCATCCGAAAAAGCCGTGGATCACGGTGATCGCAAAGAAATAACGGGCATGACGGAGGGCGCGGAGCCGCGCGGGAAAGCATAGGGCGACCTTTCTCTTTGAAAAATTTACGCAATTCTTTGAAAAAAAACCGATTTTCGTGTATAATATAACCATCCGATTTTCAAATACGAGGACAAACATACGATGAAAAACTTTGATCCCGACGACGGCTTTTCGGCGTCCATCCGAAAAGCGATGATCGCCGTCCGCGGCTTTGATATGCGCCTCTCGCACGGCGACGGCACGAGGGAAGAACAACTCGACCGTCTGCGGCGTGAACTGGAAACGGCGGACGCCGTCCTTGTCGGCGCGGGCGCCGGACTTTCGACCTCTGCCGGAATGACGTACAGCGGTGCGCGGTTTGAACGCTATTTCTTTGATTTTGCCGAAAAATATCACATCAAGGATATGTATTCAGGCGGTTTTTACCCCTTTCCCGACGAGGAAACGCTGTGGGGCTGGTGGGCAAGGCATATCTATTTCAACCGCTATATTGACGCGCCCCGTCCCGTGTATCCGAAACTGAAAGATCTTCTTGCCGGCAAGGATCATTTTGTGATCACGACCAACGTTGACCATCAGTTTCAGCGTGCGGGATTTGATAAAAAGCGCCTGTTTTACACGCAGGGCGATTACGGGCTCTTTCAGCCCCTGCGCCCGACGGCGGCGATCACCTTTGACAACGAAGCGTGGACGATGCAGGCAATGGAGGCGCAGGGCTTTGTCAAGGACGAAAGCGGGGTTTTCACCGTCCCCGCCGACAAGAAAATCTCCATGCGCGTCCCCAAAGATCTCATTCCCAAGGCGCCGGACGGCGGCGACGTCACGATGAATCTGCGTTCCGATGACAATTTCGTTGAGGACGCCGGCTGGCACAAAGCCGCCGCCGCTTATTCTGACTTTATCCGTCGCCACAGGGGCACGCATATCCTCTATCTCGAACTCGGCGTCGGCGAAAATACCCCGATGATCATCAAGTATCCCTTTTGGCAGATGTGTGCGGAAAACGAAACCGCGGTATACGCCTGCCTCAACTACGGCGCGGCGTACTGCCCGCGGGAAATCGAACAGCGCTCGGTCTGCCTCGCCGGTGACGTCGGCGACCTGTTGGACGCACTTTTGAAATAAGCCGAAAGGGGCGGTAAAGAAACAAAGTTTCTTTACCGCCCCTTTTTTTCAGGAAATGTGAAAATTCGGTCTTATTTTGCGGATCCGCATTTTTTTGCGTGCGCCTTGATGGCGGCAAAGGTCTCGTCGCTGAGATAATGCTCGATCCGGCAGGCGTCCTCGGCGGCGACCTTTTCGTCCACCCCGAGGTCGACCAGCATCTGCGTGAGCAGCAAATGCCGCTCATAAATGTGCTTTGCTCTCTGCTCGCCGGCGTCGGTCAATTTGACGTAGCCCTGCGCGTCCGACATCACAAGCCCGTCTTTTTTGAGGATACCGAGAGCACGGCTGACCGACGGCTTGGAAAAGCCCATATACGCGCCGATGTCCACACCGCGGACCGCCTTGGATGTTTGAGAGAGAATATAAATGGTTTCAAGGTACATTTCCCCGGATTCACGCAAGGTCATCGCTCTTCTCCTTTTTCATCTGCATTTATGCCTATATTTATTACCATTATATCTCAAAACTTGCGGTTTTGCAATAAAAAACAGAAAAATTCACGCATCCGACAAATTTTTTTCGAAAATCTCTTGACAAGTTAGCATACACTAATTATAATAATGTGAGGTTAGAAAAGGCTAACCGTATTTTTACGGTATTAGGTTAGCCTCTGCTGACCGAATTTTTACCCAAAAAGATTAGCGGCGGCTAATCTTTTGCCTATGGAGGAAGATCAATGATACCGCTTTGCTTAGCCGAACCGGGAGAACCGCAGATCATCAAAAAGATCGGCGGCTCGCCGGAAGTCAAACAACACCTCGAAAACCTCGGATTTAATGTCGGGGGCGAAGTGCTTATCGTCAACACCCTCGGAGAAAACATCATCGTCAAGGTCAAAGAAGCACGCGTTGCCGTCAGCGACGAATTGGCAAGAAAAATTATGGTCTAATATTTATTTGTAAGGAGGAATATACAGTGAAAACACTCAGAGACGTCAAGATCGGGCAAACCGCCACCGTCGTGAAACTCCACGGCGAGGGCGCGGTCAAACGCCGTATTATGGACATGGGTATCACCAAAAATACCCCCGTCTACGTCCGCAAAGTGGCGCCGCTCGGCGATCCTATCGAAGTCACCGTGCGCAACTACGAGCTGTCTATCCGCAAAGCCGACGCGGAAATGATCGAAGTGCAATAATGCGCATCTCCATCCTGCGCGCAAAGTGCCGCGCAAATTTTTTTCAGACTGCGATTAGCAAAGGCTAATCGTTCAAAGCTCATTTGAGCAGAAAGGAAGCATTGATTATGGATATCAGAATCGCCCTTGCGGGCAACCCGAACAGCGGTAAAACCACCCTGTTCAACGCCCTGACCGGTTCCAATCAGTTTGTCGGAAACTGGCCGGGTGTTACTGTTGAGAAAAAAGAAGGCAAACTGAAAAAGCACGACGGCGTCATCATCACCGACCTGCCGGGCATTTATTCACTCTCCCCTTACACACTGGAAGAGGTCGTTGCGAGAAACTACTTGATCGGTGAGCGCCCCGACGCCATCCTCAACATCGTGGACGGCACTAACCTGGAAAGAAACCTGTATCTTACGACCCAACTGACCGAACTCGGCATCCCGGTCGTCGTCGCCATCAATATGATGGACATCGTCAGAAAAGAAGGCGACAAGATCGACACCTCCGAGCTCTCCCGTAAGATCGGCTGCCCCGTCGTTGAGATCTCGGCGCTGAGAGGTACGGGCGTTACCGAGGCGGCAGACGCCGCCATCCGGGCGGCGAAAAACGGAAAGACCATTCCGCAGCACGCCTTCTCCGGCCCCGTAGAACACGCGCTGGCGCACATTGAAGAAGCGGTCGTCCACGGTCTGCCCGAAGAACAGCAGAGATGGTACGCCGTCAAGATCTTTGAGCGCGACGAGAAAGTGCTGGAATCGCTGAAACTCGACGCCACCCTGCTCTCCCATGTGGAAGAGGACATCAAAGCGGCGGAAAAAGAACTGGACGACGACGCCGAGAGCATCATCACCAACGAAAGATACATCTACATAGCCGAAGTTATCAAGTCCTGCTATAAAAAGAAAAAAGAGCGCAAGCTGACCACCAGCGACAAGATCGACAAGATCGTCACCAACCGCTGGCTCGGGCTGCCGATTTTCGCACTCGTCATGTTCCTCGTCTACTTCCTCGCCATGGCGCCCGAAGCACCCGGCACGATGGCGACCGACTGGGCAAACGACGGTCTCTTCGGCGACGGCTACCACCTCTTTGGCATCGGCAGCGCCGCGTATGAAGAAAAAGCCGAAAACTACGACGCCGCAAAGAGCGCCCTTGCCGCTTACGGTTTTGAGTTTGACCTCGAGGACGAAGAATTTGACGCGGACGCATTTGTCGCCGAGATCAAAGACTTTACGGCGGCGGAAGCCTCTGCCGTGACCGAGGTCGAGGACGAAGAAACGCTTGAAGTTTCGGACGTTACCGTTTACTTTGACACGGTCCCCGAAGACGCGGACGAAGAAGAAACCAACGGTATGACCTTTAAGGAAGCCGTTGCATACTTTGAAGAAAACGGATTTGAAGAACCCGATCCCGCAGAGGACGGCGTATGGGTCCCCGGCGTACCGGCGCTCATCGACCGCGCACTGCTTGACGAAAACGACGAGCCGCGCGTGCCCGAATGGCTGTACGGTTTGATCATGGACGGTATCGTTGCCGGCGTCGGCGCAGTCCTCGGCTTCGTCCCGCAGATGCTGGTCCTCTTCTTCCTGCTTGCCATTTTGGAAGGCTGCGGCTATATGGCGCGTATCGCCTTTGTCCTTGACCGTATTTTCAGAAGATTTGGTCTCTCGGGCAAATCCTTTATCCCGATGCTGGTCGGCACGGGCTGCGGCATCCCCGGCATTATGGCGTCGAGAACGATCGAAAACGAGCGCGACCGCCGTATGACCATTATGACCACCACCTTTATCCCCTGCGGCGCAAAACTCCCGTTCATCGCCATGGTCGCAGGTGCCCTCTTCGGCGGCTCGGCGTGGGTTGCCGTTTCGGCATACTTTATCGGTATGGCGGCGATCATCATCTCGGGGATCATGCTGAAAAAGACAAAGCGCTTTGCAGGCGACCCCGCGCCGTTTGTCATGGAACTTCCCGCATATCACCTGCCCACCCTTTCGGGCGTTCTCCGTTCTACCTGGGAGCGCGGCTGGTCGTTTATTAAAAAGGCGGGCACCATCATCCTGCTCTCCACCATCGTCGTTTGGTTTACTTCCTTCTTCGGCTGGGTCGACGGCGCATTCCGTATGCTCTCCGAAGAGGAGATGGAAAACTCGATCCTCGCCTACATCGGTATGGGCATCGCCTGGATCTTTGCACCGCTTGGCTGGGGCAACTGGAGAGCCGCTGTGGCGTCGGTCACCGGTCTTGTCGCCAAAGAGAACATCGTCGGCACGATGGGCATCCTCTACGGCGACTGGGCAGGCATCAAAGCCTCCTTTGCCGTACCGCACATCGCAGGCTATTCTTTCCTGGTATTCAACCTGCTTTGCGCCCCCTGCTTTGCCGCGATCGGCGCGATCAAACGTGAGATGAACAACGCAAAGTGGACCTGGTTTGCGATCCTGTATCAGTGCGGCTTTGCCTATGCCGTATCCCTGATCATCAACCAGTTCGGCAACCTCTTTACCGGCAATCTTGCCACCGGCGCAGGACTTGCGGTCAACGTGATTAGCTTGATTTGCGCAATACTTCTCCTCTGCGTGATGATCTATATGCTCTTCTTTAAGAAATACAAAGAATCGACCAAACTCACGCAAAAAGTCAACATCTAACTACAGAAAGGAGCATCATATCATGTTTGCTTGGATCGCGGAAAACGCGCTGACGCTGATCGTCATCTTCATCCTTCTCGCACTTTGCGGCTTGGCCGTATACGTGCTCATCAAAGACAAAAAGAACGCAAAAGGCGGCTGCACCGGCAACTGCGCGACCTGCGGGATGGGATGCTCTCACAGTTATAAGACAAAATAAAACAAGACCCGAAAGCAAACCGACCACAGGTCAAGCCGTTTGCTTTCGGGTTTGTTTTTTCTCACGCTGCGTATATAACAAAAAGGAGTTATTGTGGCTATCGTACAATTTGAAAACGTTTCCAAAATCTATTCGAGCGGCGATCACACGCTTTATGCGCTGGATCACGTGGACTTTACGCTCGACGAAGGCAAGTTTGTGGTGATCCTCGGTCCCTCCGGCGCGGGCAAATCCACCTTGCTCAACCTGCTCGGCGGGCTGGACAGCCCGAGCGAGGGCAAGATCACCGTATCCGGCACGGACATCTCCAAACTCTCGGAGGACGAACTTGCCGACTACCGCGCCTCCACCGTCGGATTTGTCTTTCAGTTTTACAATCTGATCCCGACGCTGACGGTGTATGAAAATGTCAACCTCGTCACCGAGATCTCCAAAGACGCGCTGGACGCGCGGCAGATGATCGAACGCGTCGGGCTTGGCGACCATCTG
Organism: Clostridia bacterium; assembly: GCA_017445085.1. Classification (GTDB taxonomy): domain Bacteria; phylum Bacillota; class Clostridia; order Oscillospirales; family CAG-272; genus UMGS902. Next base: position 7,514 of record JAFSUT010000043.1, read on the forward strand.
CACAATTTCCCGGCGGAACTCTCCGGCGGCGAGCAGCAGCGCATTTCGATCGCTCGCGCGCTCTGCAAAAATCCAAAGATCCTGCTCTGCGACGAGCCGACCGGCGCGCTCGATTCCGAGACCGGCGTGATGGTGCTGAAACTCCTCCTTGATATGGCAAAAAACTACGGCAAGACCATCGTTATCGTCACGCACAACCAGAATATTGCCAAGATGGCGGACGTCGTGATCCGCGTAAAAAGCGGTAAGATCCGCGCGGTGGAAACCCAGGATGCGCCCCTTTCCGCAGACGAGGTGGAATGGTGATGCTGTTTCGTAAACTGCTCCGCACCGCCCGCAGCTACAAGGCGCAATTCATTTCCATGATCCTGATGATGACACTGGGCATCGGGATGTTCCTCGGCTTTAATATGGAATGGAAGACCATCGAATACGATACCGGGCGTTTTTTTGAAGATACCGCCTACGCCGACTACCGCTTGTACTCCGAACGCGGATTTACAAAAGAGGAGGTCGAGCAGATCGCCTCGATCGAGGGGGTGGACGCGGCGACGCGCTATTTCTCCCTGAACTTGGAACTCAAAGGCGAAGAAAAAAAGGCGCTGGCGCTGGACGTCTCCGAAAACTATACCGTATCCACCTTTACCCTCTCGGAGGGCGCTCCGTATGACGAGGACGGCGATGGGATATGGCTCTCCGACAAGTTCGCACGCCAAAACGGCATCGCCGTCGGCGCGCCGCTGACCCTTGAATTTCAGGGTATGGACATGACGGGGGAGGTGGTCGGGCTGATCAAAGCGGGCGAGCATATGATCTGCCTTGCCGACGACAATCAGATGATGCCCGACTATACGACCTTTGGTTTTGCGTATATCTCTCCGGCAAAATTCAATGAAATATTGCGTGAAAAACTCCGCCGCACGCTGACCGACGAGGCAAAAGCGGCGGGGATGCCCGCCGACATAGCACAGACGGCGGCAGAAGCAGCGATCACCGACGAACTTGTCGCTGCCGCCGCCGACAGAGCCTACGCGCAGATCCATCTGCGCTCGGATATGGAAAAGGCGGCGCTGGAAGACGCCGTCCGGGAAAAACTCGGCAGGACGCTGATGGTCGTCCCCAAAGCCGACCACGTCGTTTACAAAGAGGCGATGGGCGAGGCGAAAGAGGGGAAAACGATGGGGTCGATCCTCCCCGTCCTCTTCCTTGCCATCGCGTTGCTCACCATGGTCACGACGATGCACCGCGTTGCCGCAAAAGAGAAAATACAGATCGGCATTTTGCGTGCGCTCGGCTTTAAGCAAAAGACGATCCTGCTCCACTATTCGCTCTACGGTCTCTTTATCGGCGTTGTCGGCGCCGTCCTCGGCAGTATCCTCGGTAATTTCGTCTGCAAACTCATCATGAGCGAAAACGGTATGATGGGCACCTACTTTGATATGCCCGACTGGACGGCGGCAACGCCCGCGTTTTGCTATCCCGTCCTCTTTGGCAGCGTTTTGCTGCTGACGCTGATCTGTTTTTTCTCGGTGCGTGCGCAACTGCGCGGCACGGCGGCGGAAACGCTTCGTCCCTACGCGCCGAAAAAAATGAAGAAATCGCTTTTGGAAAAACTTCCGCTGACGGATAAACTGAATTTTGCCGTCAAGTGGAATCTCCGCGACCTCTCCCGCCACAAGAGCCGCTGTGCCATGACGCTCCTCGGCATCGTCGGCTGTATGATCCTGCTGGTCGGCGGGCTGGGTATGCGCGATACGATGGCGGGATTTCTCGACCTGCTTGACAACGGCGTTGCGCATTACACAACGAAAGTGAATCTCACGGAGGGGACGACAAAAGAGGATGCCGCCCCCCTGATCACCGCCCTCGACGCCGATTTTGAAAGTTACCTCGGCATCAGCATCGACGGCTATACGGCAACGCTGGACATCGTACACAACGACAAGGGGCGCTTCAGCGTGATCGACACGGACAACGCCCCGCTGGATCTGCAACACGACGGCGTTTATCTCTGCCTGCGGCTTGCCGACAAGGCAAAGGTCGGCGAGTACATCGAGTTTTCGCCCTACGGCAAGAGCGAAGTCTATCGCGCCCGCGTCCTCGGCTACAACCGCTCTATTATGACCGAAAGCGTCACGATGACCGACCGATGCGCGGATGCCCTCGGCATTTCGTACGGCGTTTCCGCCCTGTATACCGAGCGTCGCTCGGACGAGATCCCCGCCGACGACCGCATTGCAAGCAAGCAGGACAAAGCGCAGCTGATGGACAGTTTCACCGCGTTTGTGCAGATCATGGACAGTATGGTGTTTATCCTCGTGATCGCCGCCATCCTCCTCGGTATCGTGGTGCTCTACAACCTCGGCGTTATGAGTTACGTCGAGCGCTCGCGTGAACTTGCCACCCTGAAAGTCCTCGGCTTTCGCAGTCAAAAGATCGGCAGGCTGCTCATCTCGCAAAACCTGTGGCTGACCGTGATCGGCGTCCTCCTCGGACTGCCCGCCGGCGTCGCCACGCTTTGGTGGCTTTTGACGGCGCTTGCCTCCGAATATGAACTCAAACTGATGCTGGGGCCGCTGACGTACGCCGTTTCCATCCTGCTCACGTTTGGCGTTTCACTCCTCGTCGGCTTTGCGGTCGCACGCAAAAACAGAAAAATAGATATGGTCGAAGCGCTGAAAAGCGCAGAATGAGAGGACACGATGAAAAAAATCACAGTAAAGATCGACGGTATGATGTGCGGTATGTGTGAGGCGCATATCTGCGATACCATCCGCAAAGTCTACCCGCACGCAAAAAAAGTTTCGGCGTCGAGAAAAGCGGGAGAAGCGACCTTCCTCTGCGAAGATGAAATCGACGAAGAAACTTTGAAAAAAGCAATCGCCGAAACGGGCTATACCGCCGGCGCTCTCACCGCAGAAGACTACAAAAAACACGGATTATTTTGGTAAAGCAAATAAAAAACGGGCAGTAAAAACGCTGTTTTTACTGCCCGTTTTTTTATTTATAATATCTGTCGATACCGCCGTAGCCTTGTATCAATTTGTTTTCGCGCGTTTTTTCGATAAAGGTGCAAAGGCGCTTTTGAAACTCCTGCGGGCGCCGCCGCGCGGCATGGATATAGGCAACGCGGATCCGCTTGTACGGCGCGGAAAAGCGGTTGTAGTTTTCCCACACGGCGGCGTCCTGCCGCAACGCCTCCAAAATATCAGGGGGAAATACAAACGGCGCCTCCAAAATCGGGAGAACGCCTGCGCGTACTTTTTCATGGAGCATCCCTTGCGCTTCCAAATGGCGCAGGCGCTCAATATTCGGCTGTGAATAGGGACTGCCCCGCCGCCGCGGCGTAAAGCGGCGGATATGGTGAAACCGATCCGGTCTGCCCGCGCGCCCGTCGATCCAACCAAAGCAGAGCGCCTCTTCGACCGCGTCGTTATAAGAAAGGGCGGGTTCGCCGGACGCTTTTGTCGGAAAGACAAACCAAACCTCCGTTGCCGTTTCAAAATGCGCGGCAAGATACGCCCGCCATTCTTCCCGCACGCTCGTATAAAAAAGTTCCATCGCCGCCCCCGTCAGACAAGCTGCTGGCGCACGCTCCCGCCGCCGCCCGAAACGGTGAGGACGGTCATGGCGCCACTGACCAGCGGCATCATGGGTTTGACGTGCCCCGTATCGGTATCCAGGACGAGCGGGATGTCGCCGAGGGCATTTTGCGCCGCCTCGCGGTAGGACAGATCATACCCGCTGCTCTCAAACATCGTGCGCGAGATCATCACCGCCCGCGTATGAAAAAACCAGCCGGCATGCTTCATATTCCATAACGTGTAATAGAGCGCCTCGGCGCTGAGCGCAAAGTTGTCAAAATTCCAGAGGATCCCGTCGTCTTTGTACTTTGCGATAAATTCCTCCACCGGCGCAAAATCGGTGCCGACGAGATAGGCGGCGCAGTCGATGCAGGCGGAGAGCATCCGCCCGGCGGCGGTAAAATCGCCGTGCGGCGCGTCCCATACGGTCGCGGTGTCAAGATGATATCCGTCATACCCCTCGATCCGCACCCGCTCGTGCTTTGCCGAGGAATACTGCACTTGCGGTCTGCCGCAAAGCAGGGAGAGCGCACTTTTGAGCGTGGGGTGCAGGTTTGTCATATCAAATGAACCCGCGTTCGGACCGTAAACGGTGGCGATATCACATTTGAGTGTGACCGGCAGCAGCAGTCCCGTGACGTCGCTGTATCCCATCATCCATTTGGGGTGCGCGGCGATGGTTTCATAATCGATATCGTCCAGCATTTCCATGAGCATATCGCCGCCGCACGCCGCAAACACCGCGGCAATACTTTCGTCCTCGATGAGGGCGTGCAGTTCCGCCGCGCGCCGTGCGGGCGGCGTGCTGGCAATTTTTCCGCACGCGTATACGTTGTCGGTCAGCACCGGCGTAAAGCCGCAGGCGCGGAGATTTTCCAGCGATTTGAGAAACGCCGGTTTTTTCTCCGGCGAGATCCCGCAGGAGGGCGCGGTAACGCCGACGGCGTCGCCTTTTTTCAAAAACGTCGGATAGATCATTGGTTTTCCTCGCTTTATGGGTCAAAGTCCAAAAGCCTCCGCAAAACGGGAGGTCTTTTTTCTATTTTACTATGCCGCGCACCAAATTGCAAGCACAAACGCCGAAAGCGCGGCGAAAAGAAAAACCGCGGCGACCGCCGCGGTTTTTCTTTTGTATTTACAGTGAATTAAAACATCGGGACAACGGCGCCTTCATACTTTTCATTGATGAAGTTCTTTACGGCGTCGGTCTTCAAAACGTCAACAAGGGCGAGAACGCCTGCGTTTTGCTCGTTGCCTTCCTTAACGACAACGATGTTTGCGTAGGTAACGGCCGCTTCGGAATCCGCAGTCTCCATAGCGAGCGAATCTGCAACTTTCAGACCGCCTGCGATCGCGTAGTTGCCGTTGATGACTGCCAAAGCAACGTCGTCAAGCACGGTCGGGAGCAGTGCGGCTTCCATCTCCATGATCTCGATGTTCTTCGGATTTTCAACGATATCGTTCTTGGTTGCGGTCAGACCTGCGCCGTCCTTGAGGGTGATGATGCCCTGTGCGGCAAGGAGCTGCAGCGCGCGCGCTTCGTTGGTAACGTCGTTCGGAACGGCGATCTTTGCACCGTCAGCAAGATCGGCAAGCGCCTTTACGGTACCGGCGTAAACGGCAAGCGGCTCATAGTGGATGGCAGCGACCGATACGAGGTGCGTGCCGTTTTCCGCATTGAACTGCGTGAGGTACGGCATATGCTGGAAGTAGTTTGCGTCAACTTCGCCGTCTTCGGTCGCGGTGTTCGGAATGACGTAGTCGTCCATGACCTTGATTTCAAGGGTGTAACCCTTGTCAGCCATTGCATCCTTGCACTGCTCAAGGATCTCAGCGTGGGGAGCGGACGTAGCGGCAACCTTGACAACGACCGGTTCTGCCGGTGCGGTTGCGGCTTCAGTGCCGGCGGCTTCGGTGCCGGCGGGTTCGGTAGCGGCGGGCGTTGCCGTGCCGCAGCCAACGAGTGCAGCGCATACAAAGAGGGCTGCGAGTGCGAGTGCGAGAATCTTTTTCATGATAAAATCTCCTTTGAAAAAATATATTAAAAATTCCGAAGAAATTTTTAATTCTCAGTGACGGATGCGCTTGTCGCCCCGCTTGGCGATCGCGCTGAGAACTTCCTGCATGATCTGCACCAAAACGATCAGTAAGAGCGAGGAAGCGTACATCATCGGCTTGTTAAAGCGGTACAGACCGTACTGGATTGCCAGTTGTCCGAGACCGCCGCCGCTGACGAGATAGGTCATCGGCGTATAACCGAGGATGGTGGTGATGGCAATGGCGGAGCCGACGATGAGCGACGGCTTTGCCTCCGGGATCAGCACCTTGCAGATGATCTGCATATTGCTTGCCCCCATCGACTGCGCCGCCTCGATGATACCGCCGTCCACCTCTTTGAGCGAGGACTCGATCATCCGGGCAACAAAGGGCGCCGCCGCGATCACGAGGTAGACCACAAACGCCGAGTTGCCGAGTTTTGTACCGACAAGCCCTTTGGCGATCGGCTGTGTCATGATCAGCATAATGATAAACGGAACCGAGCGCAAAACGTTGACGATCACGCCGACCACCGAATTGAGCGCCGTGTTTTGGAAGATCCCGCCCTTTGCCGTACCGTACAGGAGCACGCCGATCGGCGTACCGATGATATAGGCAAAGAGGGTGGAGAGGAGCGTAACGTAGAGGGTGTCGTAGATACCGCTAAGCAAAAGCGGAAGCATATCCGAAAAGGTCATCCTGCGTACACCTCCTCCGTAAACGAATAGCCGGATTTTTCAAGGAAAGCGAGGATGCGCGCACGCGCATCTTCATCTGCGGGGAGTTGCAGCACCATCTGCCCGTAAGTTTTGCCGTCCAGCGACTTGGTGTTGGCAAACAGGATGCTGACGGCGGCGCGGCACTCCATCGTCATCATGGAGATAAACGGCTCCTCGGTATCCGCGCCGTCAAAGGTGAGGCGGATACACTGTTTTCCGAGCGCCGACTCGATCCCTTCGCCGCCCTGCGGCATGATGAGTTTTCTTGCGATTGCGGTTTTCGGATGCTTGAAAACTTCGCTCACAAGCCCCTGCTCCGCAATTTCGGAGGAATCGATCACCGCCAGGCGGTTGCAGATCTTTTCGATCACGCGCATCTCGTGCGTGATGACCACGATGGTAACGCCGAGTTTTTGGTTGATCTCTTTGAGCAGTTCCAGGATCTGCACGGTCGTCGTCGGGTCCAGGGCGCTGGTCGCCTCGTCGCAGAGCAGCACTTTCGGATTGGTCGCCAGCGCACGGGCGATCGCCACACGCTGTTTTTGCCCGCCCGAAAGCTGGGACGGAAACGACTTTGCCTTATCCGAAAGACCGACGAGTTCGAGAAGTTCGACGGCGCGTTTGACCGCCTTGGCACGCGACACGCCGGCAATTTCCAGCGGAAAGGTGATGTTGTCGATCGAGTTGCGCTGAGAGAGGAGGTTGAACCCCTGGAAAATCATCCCGATGGACTGCCGCGCACGCAAAAGTTCTTTGCGGGACAGCGACGTCATCGAGCGACCGTCGATGATGACCTCGCCCTTTGTCGGGACTTCCAGGAGATTGATACAACGCACAAGCGTTGACTTGCCCGCGCCCGACAGACCGATGATGCCGAAAATATCACCGTCGGCGATCGACAAATTGATGTTTTGGATCGCCGTAAAACCACCGTTTGCCGTCGGATAGGTTTTTTCGAGATTTTTGATTTCGATCATCGAAACTTTCCTTTCGATAAAATTAAAAAGCGGAAAACCTCCCGGTTTTCCGCTGAAACAAACAGATGCCGTGAGATTATTTTACATGACAAAAACTGCACATAAGCATTTCGCCCATGCACATATCCATCATTGCAACTGCAAATGATTTTGTCATGTCAAAATCTCCCTTTCGCTTGAATTTACGATGAGTATACCGCATAAATTACCGAAAGTCAATAGTTTTTTCGCATTTTTTCAAAAAAATTTCGCGGCGGAAGCCGACGGATCCGCCGCCGCGCGGCACGGGCGGGTGACGGCTTGACTTTTTCCCTTTCGGTTGCTATAATACCGTATGGAATATATATTCAAAAGAAACGAGGAACTTTCGATGAAAACGAAAAGCAAAATTCTCCTGCCGCTCGGCGCGCTGACCCTCTCGCTCGCCCTTGCCGCCTGCGGCACGACCGCACCTGCAAAGACCACCGCCGCGGAAACGACCGCCGCCGTCACCGAAACCGAGGTGACGCTCGTCACACAGGACGAAAACCCCGGACTTGCCTTTGCCGGTTCGTATGACGACACGTGGAGCATGCGTGCCCACATGGACATCACATATAATGAAGAAAAAGGCAACTTTACCGTACAACTCATGCACGGCGACAGCGCCGAAGTCTCTTATGAATGGATGGGGGACGCCGTCTTTGACGCCGCGGCGCGTGCATTTGTCTGCGCCGAGATGACCGAATATCGCCTGACCGCCGCCGCGGACGGCGAGATCACCGCCGAAGAAGTGGCGCATTACACCGACATCACCCTGCCGATCGACGAGGAAGGTGCGGTCTCGGTCCCCAAACTGAACACCAACTACCGCTTTATGCTCCCGACGGACGGCGCGGAAGAATAAGTTCTCTTATTATAATAATGATGATGTTTTTGCGAACACGCAAAAAGAAAGAAGGAAAATATGATGCGTAAACTCCAACCGATCGCCGTACTCTGCGCCGCCCTTGCGGTGCTGGCGCTTGCCGCCTGCGGCAAAACCGAAAATACACCCGCAAATTCCGAAAATCCCGCAACCGACCTGCCGGCAGTGACCACCGAGGCGGTCGAGGGCAACTTTACCTACGTCATCGCCGACGGCGGCGCAACGATCAAAGCCTACGGCGGCAATGAAGAAAAAGTCACCGTCCCCGATACGCTCGGCGGCAAAGCCGTCACCGTCATCGGTGAAGAAGCTTTCAAAGAAAACAGCACTCTCGTTGAAGTTCTCTTGCCCGAAAGCGTCATCTGCATCGACGACTTTGCTTTCTGGGGTTGCGGCGCACTGCAAAGCGTCGATCTCCCCGAAGCCCTCACGACCATCGGGGACGCGGCGTTTATGAACTGCACTTCCCTCTCCGAGATCCATCTGCCCGCCGCGCTGGAATCCATCGGCGTTTCCGCATTCTGCACGACGAAACTCACCTCGGTGACCATCCCCGAAAAAGTCACCGCCCTGCAAACCGAAGTATTCAGCGACTGTCCCGCGCTCGTCACGGTGATCCTGCCGGCAAGCGTCACCGAGATCGACCCCGACGCCTTTTACGAGAGCGACAATATCAGCATCACCTGTGCCAAAGGCTCCGCGGCGGAAACGTTTGCCGTCGAAAACGAAATTCCCTATCAAGCGTTTTGACCGACGGGGGCTGTAAGATTTACAGCCCCTCTCATTTTCATCCACAAGCGGAGGACGTTATGCAACTTCACGGGCGCTTGATTTGCCCGCTCTGCAAAGCCGAACTTGACCGGGTGCCGAGCGGACTTATCTGCCGCGGCGTGCGCAAACACAACTTTGACGCTGCCGCCGCCGGCTATATCAATCTGAATATGCACAGCGCGACAAGCGGCGATGACAAAGAAATGGCAAAGGCGCGCCGCGCCTTTCTCCGCCGCGCTTACTACGAAAACCTGCGCGACCGCCTGCACGCGCTGGCACTGACCTGTACCGCACCGGAGGCGCGCACGCTCCTTTGCGACGCAGGCTGCGGCGAGGGGTACTATACCGAGCCGTATGCGGACGACTTTGCGCTCACCCTCGGCGTTGACCTCTCAAAACACGCGCTGGCGCTGGCAGGCAAAAGCGCACGCGCCGCCGGCAAAGGCGACCGCCTTTGCTATCTCGTCGGCAGTATCTACGCCCTGCCGATCGCCGATGGCGCGTGCAACTGCATCCAAAGTGTGTTTGCCCCCTGCGCCGCCGACGAGTTTGATCGCGTTCTCGCACCGGACGGCGCTTTGGTGATCGCCGCCGCAGGGAAAAACCACCTTTTTGAACTCAAAAAAGCACTCTACGACAAAGTGATCCCCAACGACGAGCGCCGCGATTATCCGCAAAATATGGTCTGCGTGCACAGCGAGAACCTGACCTATACCGCCGAAATTGCCAAGGAGGACGTCTATCCTCTCTTTACCATGACCCCCTATTTCTATCGCACGCGCCCGCAGGACGCCGCGCGTCTTTTGGCGCTCTCTCACCTGCCGCTGACCCTCGACTTTGAGATCCGCGTGTATAAAAAGAAACCCCGGCAATAGATTCCGCCGCTTCGACCCGCCGTCGCTTTTCGGCGGGTCTTTTTTCAATTGCCTTGATTTTGTCGATTTGGCGTGCTATAATAATAAAAATTCTGTTCATTTTGGGAGGATGAGGCTTTGCTTTCACGCGTATATACTGCCGCGTTGCTCGGCATTGACGGCTTTGAAGTCACGGTCGAATGCAGCGCACAAAAGAAACTCCCGACGCTGGAGATCATCGGACTTGCCGATACGGCGGTCAAAGAGGCACGGGAGCGCATCCGCGCCGCCTTTTCCAACAGCGGCATCCGCTTTCCCTCCGCCGAACTCATCCTAAACCTCGCACCCGCCAACCGCAAAAAAGAAGGCTCGTCGTTTGACCTTGCCATGGCGGTCAGCATTCTGCTTTGCGCCGGTATGATCGAAACCCCGGTAAATTGCGAGGACAAAGCCTTTATCGGCGAACTCTCGCTCTCGGGGGAGGTGCGCCCGGTGGACGGCGTCCTCTGTATGTGCCTTGCCGCCAAAGCGCACGGACGTACCGAGATCTTTGTCCCGCCGGCAAACGCCGCCGAGGCATCCGCCGTCCCCGGCGTACATATCTACCCCGTCCGCTCGCTCCTTGAGATCCTTCGGGTACTACGCGGAGAGCTCCAACTCTCCCCCACCGTATTTGACGACGAGATCTTTACGCGCGGGCGGGCGACCTACGCCCTCGACTTTTCGGAGGTCAAGGGGCAGGAGAACGCGAAACGCGCGATGGAAATTGCCGCCGCCGGCGGGCACAATATCCTGCTGATCGGTCCGCCCGGTACGGGCAAATCCATGCTTGCCAAGCGGTTTCCCACCATTCTCCCCGAGTTCTCGTTTGAAGAAGCGATCGAAACCACAAAGATCCATTCCATCGCCGGTATGCTGCGCGAGGACACGCCGCTCATCGTCAACCGCCCGTTCCGCGCACCGCATCACACCATGTCGCCCGTCAGTCTGGTCGGCGGCGGCGCAAATCCAAAGCCGGGGGAGATCTCGCTCGCGCACGGCGGCGTCCTCTTCCTTGACGAACTCCCCGAGTTTGCCAAAACCACGCTCGAATCGCTGCGGCAACCGCTGGAAGACGGCGTAGTCACCATCACCCGCGCCTCCGGAAAAGTCACCTATCCGTCCGACTTTGTCCTGGTCTGCGCCATGAATCCCTGCCGATGCGGCTATTTCTCGCATCCGACGCGCCCCTGCACCTGCAAAAAGGGCGACGTGCAAAAATACATTTCACGCATCAGCGGTCCGCTCCTTGACCGCGTGGATATCCAGGTGGAAGTCCCGCCCGTTGATTTTGCCGACCTCTCCAAAGCGTCCGCCGCGGCGGAAAGTTCCGCCGACATCCGAGGGAGAGTCAACGCCGCGCGCGCCTTTGCGCAAAAGCGCTACACGGCGGGCGGAGACAACATCCGCTTTAACGCGCGCCTGAATACAAAGCAGATCGAAAAATACTGCGTCCTCACGCCGGAGGCAAAAACGCTCCTTGAAAGTGCGTTTACGCGCCTCGGTATGTCGGCGCGCGGCTACGATAAGATCCTGCGGCTCGCCCGCACGGTCGCCGACCTCGACGCCGAGGAAACCATCGGGGCAAAGCATCTCTCCCAGGCGATCTTGCTCCGCTCGCTCGACAAAAAGTATTTCGGCGGCGTCTGATTTATACAGATTACACAAATTGAGTTTTCCACATTTTCCACACTGTTTTTTCGTGATTTTGCGGAAAACTCTGCATATTTTGAATGGGAAATGAATATTTCCCGTCATTTCGGCGCAAAACAGTATTCATTTATTCACATAATCCACATTTTTATTGTGGAAAACTTGTCAAGCATTTTTTTGAAATTTTCGCATTTTCTACATCCTGTGCAAACCCGACAAAACCGACGTAAAAATTTGTACAGATCGAAAAAATAAAAGGAAGTATCACCGTGTCAGAAGAACTGCTCACCACCGAACACAAGCCGGACTTCGGCGAAAATTATCCACTGATCGAACAACTGCGGACCGGGACGCCGCTGTCCTCCATGCCCGAGGCAGATATGCCGGCGCTTTGCGATGAGATCCGCCGCTTTTTGGTTGAAAAAGTCAGCGCCGCCGGCGGGCATCTCGCCTCCAACCTCGGCATCGTTGAAACCACGGTCGCCCTCCACCGTGTGTTTGACCTGCCGCACGACCGCCTGATTTTTGACGTCGGGCATCAATCCTACGTCCACAAGATCTTAAGCGGCCGCATCGACGGATTTGACGACCTGCGAAAGCCGGGCGGACTTTCCGGCTTTGAGACCATGCGCGAAAGTCCCTACGACGCGTTCGGCACGGGGCACGCCTCCACCTCGATCTCCGCCGCGCTCGGCTATGCCGAGGCCGACCGTATCGCGGGGCGTGAAACGTACACGATCGCCATCCTCGGCGACGGCGCTTTCACCGGCGGTATGATCCACGAGGCGCTCAACAACTGCAAAAAAGACTTAAATCTTCTGATTATCTTAAATGAAAACGAGATGTCGATCTCGAAAAACACGGGGCGCTTTGCGGGGCATATCTCCAAAATGCGCACCTCCAAGCGCTACTTCCGCTTTAAGCACGCCTTTGTCCGTTTTTTCGACTCGATCCCGCTCGTCGGTCCGCGCATCAACAGTGGCGCGCGCGCAGTCAAGCGCTACGTAAAAAACGCGTTTTACGGCGGCGTCTATTTTGAGGACATCGGCATCAAATACTTCGGTCCCGCCGACGGCAATAATTACGCCGTCGTCCGCTACCTGCTGGAAGAGACCAAACACAAGGGCGGCTCTTCGATCCTGCATCTGCGCACCGTCAAAGGCAAAGGCTACCCTCCGGCAGAAGCCGATCCCGCCGCGTACCACCAGATCGGCGCCGATTATTCGGGCAACTTCTCCTCGCATTTCGGCGAAAAACTCTGCGATATGGCGGCAGAGGATGACAAGATCTGCGCCATCACCGCCGCGATGGAGACCGGCGTCGGGCTTTCCGCCTTTCATCAAAGATTTGCCGACCGTTTCTTTGACGTCGGCATTGCGGAAGCGCACGCGCTCACTTTTGCCGCGGGGCTTGCCGCCGCGGGGATGAAGCCCTACGCCGCGATCTACTCCACCTTTCTGCAACGCGGTTATGACAGCATCCTCCACGATATCGCACTGCAAAAACTGCCGGTGCGCATCCTCGTAGACCGCGCCGCCCTCTCCTCTGCCGACGGCGCAACGCACCACGGCATCTTTGACGTTTCCTTTCTCTCCGCCATTCCAAATCTATATCTGTTTGCGCCGATGAGTTTTGCCTCACTTGACCGCATTCTCGATGCGAGCCGCGACACGGCGCTGCCGATGGCGATCCGATACCCGAATGCGCGCGAAAACCCCGAGATCCTGCACGCCTTTTTTGAAAACGGCGCGCCGGATGCGCTGATTCACGCCGATTTTACCGACAAAGAGCAAAATATCGCCGTCATCGTCACCTACGGCAAACTCGCCGCCGAGGCGCTGACCGCCGCGAAAAAACTGACGGCACAAGGTTTTCCCTGCGGCGTTATCCTCATGGAACTGCTCAAGCCCTACGACACCTCCGCCGCCGAAGTTGCGGCACGCCTGCCGGGACACGCCGCCGCCATCCTCTTTATGGAAGAGGGAATCAGAAACGGCGGCGCGGGGATGCTCACTTTTGACGCGCTCCGCCGAACACACGCCGATCTGATGAAAAACAAAGTCACCGATATTTTGGCGATCGACGACAATTTTGTCATCCCCACCCAAAATGAAAATATCTACCGCACGGCGCACATCGGCGCAAACGACGCACTGCGCGCACTCATCCATCTGCTTGCCAAATTAAAAAATAATAATTCATAATATTCATATTTTCCACAAGCGGCGCGATTTGCCAAAAAATTACGCCGCTTGTTTTCTTTTTTTCGATAAGCTCTTGATTTTCTGATATTTTATATTGATTTTTTATTCTAAATATGATAAGATAATTTCATTACAAATGGTTTATGGAGGTAGAATGATGCCGCTTTTACGCAGTCGCAAAGTTCTGCTCTGGTTTATTGACGAACTTGTTTTTCTCGCCGTGTACGGCGCGGTCATGCTGGTACATATTTTCGGCAATTATACTTACTCTTTCAACCTTTATGTACTCTACTTTCTTGTGTTTTCGCTGACCATTACCGCCTCGCGGCTTCTCTTTCGCGTGTACAACAACATCTGGCGATACGCAAACGCACGCGCCTATCTTTCGATGATCGCCGCCGACGCTGTGGGCGGCGTGTGTGGGCTTGTCATTTGCCGCCTCGCCTTTACGGAACACACGCTGAGTTCCTGGCAGTTTTGCGCCATTGTCGCAGTCTTTTGCCTCGGCTCGCTTTCCATCCGCTTTCTGTATCAGTTCCATCACCGCTACGCCAACACTTCGATGAAGGATATCCACCAGATCGGGGTCGCCATCGTCGGCGCCGGTTTTACCGGCTCGCTCCTCTGTGAGGAACTGCTTTACAACGCCGACTCGCACTACCGCCCGATCTGCTTTATCGACAGCGACGAGCAAAAAGTCGGCAAATCCATCTGCGGCGTCCGTGTCTTTCCGGTGAGCGACGCGATCGTCGAAAAGATCAAATCCATGCCCGTACAGGAAATTTTCATTGCCCTGCACGATTTGAGCAGTGAAAAACTGCGGGCACTCTACGACTACTACCGTCCGACCGGCTGTAAGATCAAAATTTTCGACTTTCCGATAACCGACGGCGCTCCCGCGTCCAGCGACCCGTCAGCACGCCGTCAAATTCGCGAGATCCATATCGAAGACCTGCTCTTTCGCGATTCTCTGCAATTCAGCGGCAAGGAGGCGAGAGCCTTTTACCGCGACAAAGTCGTTTTGGTCACGGGCGGCGGCGGCTCTATCGGCAGCGAACTCTGCCGGCAGATCGCCGCGGCAAAACCAAAGCGCCTGATCGTCTTTGACATTTACGAAAACAACGCCTACGACCTGCAGCAGGAACTCATCCGCAAATACGGCGACGCCCTCGACCTCTGCGTTGAAATCGGCTCGGTGCGCGATACCAAGCGGCTGGACGCGCTGTTTTCTTACTACCGCCCGCAAATCGTCTTTCACGCCGCCGCGCATAAGCACGTGCCGCTGATGGAACAAAGCGGTGTGGAAGCGATCAAAAACAATATTCTCGGCACCTATAAAACCGCCAACGCCGCCGAAAAATACGGCACGGAAAAGTTTATTCTCATCTCCACCGACAAGGCGGTCAACCCAACCAATATCATGGGCGCGTCCAAGCGGATGTGCGAAATGGTCATCCAGTGTCGGCAAAACAGCAAAACCTCGTTTTCCGCCGTTCGCTTCGGCAACGTCCTCGGCTCCAATGGTTCGGTCATCCCGATTTTCAAACGGCAGATCGCCGCCGGCGGTCCGATCACGCTGACCGACAAGCGGATCATCCGCTATTTTATGACCATTCCTGAGGCGGTGCAACTGGTGATGCAAACCGGGATCATGGCAAAAAGCGGCGACCTCTTTGTCCTCGATATGGGCAAACCGGTCCGCATCCTCGATCTTGCCGAAAATATGATCCGCCTGTCGGGACTTGTCCCCTATAAAGATATCGACATCGTGGAGATCGGACTTCGCCCGGGCGAAAAACTCTACGAAGAACTGCTGATCAAAACCGAAAATCTCACCAAGACCGACAACAATCTGATCTTCATTGAGCATGATACGCCCCCCGCCCGCGCCGACATTGAGGACGCTGTCGCGGCGCTCTCGACCTTTGCCGAGAGTTATTCGGACATCGGCACGGAAAAGGTCAAGGAGATCATGAAGACCTACGTCACCACCTACCGCGACCCGGAGGACGTCAACCGAGACGCCGAAAAAGCGGAAGAAATGAAAATTGCGGAAGAAGGACAAGCTGTCCACGCCGGAAATTAACACTTTTTCGGTCGGCGCATATACCGTTATCAGACGGACGTTGTTTTAACCCGCGAGCAACCTCCGCCTGCGTCGCCGTACAAAACCGTGCGGCGCGCCTCCTCTCCTTCTCGAAATTACAGGGAGAAGCCCTTGCAGACGCAAGGGCTTCTTTTTACGCTTTTTCACTTTATTCCTTGCGTTTTTCGGCGAAATATGCTACAATGTGAAATATCCATTTTGATTTTCAAATGTACGGAGGTTTATCATGATCCAAATTGCATTGCTCGGCTTCGGCGTTGTCGGGGCGGGGACTGCCGCTCTTCTCCGAAAACACGAGGCGCTGATCGCCGCACGGCTGGGGCAAAGCGTCCGCATCAAATACATTCTCGATTTGCGCGACTTTCCAAACTCCCCGTTTGCCGACCGCATCGTACACGACTTTAACGTCATCCAAAACGACCCCGAGATCGCGCTGATCGCCGAAATGATGGGCGGCGAGCATCCGGCATACGATTATACCAAAGCGCTCCTCCTGCGCGGCAAATCGGTCGTCACTTCCAACAAGGCGGTGGTCGCCGCATTCGGCGTCGAACTGCTTGAAATTGCACGCCAAAACCACGTTTCCTACGCTTTTGAAGCCAGCGTCGGCGGCGGGATCCCGATCATCCGCCCGATGACGACCGACTTTCTCTCCGGGCAGATCCAAACGATCGCCGGCATCCTCAACGGGACGACAAACTACATCCTCACGCAAATGAAAGACTGCGGAAAAACCTATGCCGACGCGCTTGCAGAAGCGCAAAGCAAAGGCTATGCCGAAAAGGACCCCACCGCGGACGTCGGCGGTTTTGATACCTGCCGCAAACTCTGCATCCTCACGGCGCTTGCTACCGGCATTCTGCCGCAGTATACCGAAGTACACACCGAGGGCATCGCCGCCATTTCCGCAGAGGACGTCCGCATCCTTGCACACGCCGGCTGCGCTGTCAAACTCCTCGGCGTGATGCAAACGCAAAACGGCAAGCCCTGCTGTATCACCGCACCCTTTGTCTGCTCGGAGAAGCATCCGTTAAATAACGTAAACGACGTGTTCAACGGTATTCTCATCCACGCAGATCCGCTCGGCGATACGATGTTCTACGGGCGCGGCGCGGGCGCCGATCCCACAGCAAGCGCCGTCGCCAACGATATTCTCTCGCTGATCCGCGACGGGATGGACTCGTTTGCACCGACCTTTGTGTCGGCACGCCCCGGCGACCTGTTGCCCTCGCAGGACTTTACCGCACGCCGCTACATCCGCACGGCGATGCCGAAAGAGGCGCTCACCGCACGTTTCGGCGATCTGCACGCCGTCGGCGACGATGCATATTGCACCGCGGCTGCCTTTTCGGACAGCGCATTTGCCGCGCTGATCAAAGACGTCGGGCAAATCTCGACTTTGCGCATATTATAATAATGAAAACAAAGAACTGCGTTTTCGCAGTTCTTTGTTTTTGCCCGA
Organism: Clostridia bacterium; assembly: GCA_017445085.1. GTDB lineage: Bacteria > Bacillota > Clostridia > Oscillospirales > CAG-272 > UMGS902. The sequence goes on from JAFSUT010000043.1 coordinate 24,828, forward strand.
GGAAGACGGCAAAAGTCCCCACCCGCCCGAAACGGTGCCTTGCGCCGTCTTCCTAGGAAGACGGCGCGAATCCCCACTCGGTTTTGACGGGCATATTGTCCCGCCTTCATCGGTTAAGCCCTTGCCGTTACGCCGAGTAACGCCTGCGGGCTTAGCCTCGCCGACGAACCAATCTGCTCCGGCAAAACTCTTTGACCCGAAAGGGATGGA
>JAFSUT010000044.1 GCA_017445085.1 Clostridia bacterium
GGTCCCCGCCGTAATCGATACCGCGGTGTAGATGGTATCTTCGCCGCTGTTGTCGATCACGATTTCGTATCCCGCGGGCGCGACAGTCGTGATGGTGCCGGTAGAAGCGTGGATCGTTGCCTCGGCGCCTGCCGCAAGGTCTACCGTCACGTCACCTCTTACCTCACCGCCGACTTTACCGCTGTTAATAATATTTGTAACCGTTCCGCTGACACTTCCCGTACGGGACTGTGCGGTGAAGTTGACATTGACAGTTCCGCGGCGAAGCTCCGCAATAGAATCGCCGGTAACAACACCGGCATAACCGCCGCCGTACACATTGCCGGTGATCGTTGTGTTTGCATCCACAACGATCTTTACATTACCTGTAACGGTACCGCTCTGACATCCTGCACACACGGTAGTGGAAGCACCCGATGGCTGTGTAAATTTTGCGTTGTCGCTGATGGTTACAACAATGCCATCACTCCCCGTAGTAATGTTGTCTGCGTAGCTACCGCCGTAGATATGACGGCGGACGTTTGCATTGCCGTAAATATCTACCGTGATGTCGCCTTTTACGGTAACATTGGAGTTACGTGTGCCACCGATAATATTCGCATACACAACAGCATTACCACCGATGTTGATATCCACATTCCCCGTAAAGGTGCGCGCGGTGCCGTTAGCAACACCCACTTCCGCACCAATAAGACCTACTGCGGAGTTGCTCACGGTATTGTACTCCATAACGGCACTTCCGCCCATATTGATTGTGGCGTTACCGGTGAAGTTGCCCGAATAACTGCCGCCGCACAATGTCAGAAGAACGGTTCCGCCGGTGAAATCCACGACCGAATCACCACTAAAGGCATCGTTATAGTTGCCGCCGTAAACATTTCGCCATGTTCCGCCTTTCACGGTGATATGGCTTCCTCCGCTGGATGCTGCAGAGTATGCACCGCCGACTACGGAAGGATAAACGATACCGCCCGATGCCGACGTACATTCAACACCGTCTTCAAAGGTCACGGGATGATTTGCCGCAACAATAAACATACTTGATGCTGCGGAATTGTGAATGGTTATATCGTCAAATACCGTCTCGCCGCCGAGGGTAAGACGTGCACCGAGAGAAAGAACTGCACCGTTCTCTGCAGAAATGTGCAAAACTCCCGCCGTGCTTGGCAGCACCGTTGCCGCAGAAATCGCTGTATCTTCGGCAATAATGATGTTACCGCCGTTTGGCAGCGCCGCCACTGCATCCGAAAGTGTGCTGTATGCACTGTCGGCACCGCCGACATATACAGTCTCTTCAGCCGCAATGCCGATGCACAAGAGAATGGTTAAAAAAAGGAATACCGCAGTGAAAGTAATCTTTTTCATGATAGTTCTCCTTTGTAACAGTTTATGATTTAAGGATAACTTAAAACTGCGGCAATGTAAATTCAATATAAGGTGCAATTTGCGAAATAAGGCTTTATTTATTTCAAAGCACTTGATTTTGTTTGTGATTTAAGGTAAACTCGAACTTGAGAGGAAGTGATTTAGTGCAGTCCTTATTTGAATGTCATCCGATGGTTAAAAAGTTTCTCGGCGCGGCGGGCAGCGCAGAACCGTCCGGCTCCGCCGAATAACGAAATTCAAAATGCAAAGAGAAAATGACCGCGGGAGCGGCGGCTTGCCGCCGCTCCCGCGGTCATCATGTTATAAGATCAGTCTACTTTGTATCTGAGCATATTCCAAGAATGCTTTTTGAGGCGGATCTTTTTGCCGATCTTGACATTGGCAGGCGCTACGCGCTGCGTATCTCTGTCGTTTACGGCTTTCAGGTCGTCGTTGTAAAGTTCGATATGTTCTGTAAGTTTGCAGCCCGTAAAGCCGTCCAGGTCAACGGTCAGTTCCATATCCTCATCCAGTGCGCGGTTGAGGGCAAAAACGATCACCTCGCCCGCCTCTTCGTTGTAGATCACGCTGCTGACAAGATAGGAAACGCCGGTCCTGCCGTTTTCCACATCGTAGGTTTCGCTTTCGATGCACGGGCGGAGGGTCTTGCCGTTACCGTAGTTTGACGCATAGAAAAAGGGGTGGTAAATTGTCTGCGTCCACGCTTTGCCGCCTTTTTCTGTCATAATGGGGGCGATGACATTGACGAGTTGTGCAAGGCAAGCCATTTTGACGCGGTCACAGTGATTTTGCAAAATCATCAGCATACCGCCGATCATAAGTGCATCCTCAAAGGTGTAAACGTCTTCCAGTTGATGGCGTGCCGACGTCCAGCGATCGGCATCGCGGCGTGCGCGATCGTTTTCGATACTGTGTTCCCACACGTTCCATTCGTCGTAGGAGATATGGATGACCTTGTTTGACTTTTTCTTCAATTTCACCGCATCGCAGGTGGCGACGACCCCGTTGATGTAGTCGTCCACTTCATCCAACTTGGACATATACGCCGCCGGATTGTTGTCCGGATTTTTGAAATAGGAGTGCATCGAAACGTATTCAACGTAGGGGTACGTGTAATCGAGCATTTTGTATTCCCATTCACCGGCGCGGCTATATCCCGTGCCGCCGCACGCGACAAGTTTGATCGTATTGTCAACGCGCTTCATCACCTTGGCGCTCTCGGCGGCAAGATGCCCGTATTCATCGGCGGTTTTATGTCCGAGCTGCCACGGACCGTCCATCTCATTGCCGAGGCACCAGACTTTGATGCCAAAAGGCGCTTCAAATCCGTTTGCGCGGCGTTTGTTTGCATAGTCCGTATCGGTTGTCGAGTTGCAGTATTCCACGCAGTTGCGCGCCTCGTCCATGCCGCGCGTACCGAGGTTGACCGCCATCATAACCTCGCTGCCGACACGCTTAGCCCATTCCTGAAACTCATCAATGCCTACCTGATTTGTTTCTATTGACCCCCAAGCAAGGTCCATGCGACGCGGGCGTTTTGACTTGTCGCCCGTGCCGTCCTCCCAGTTGTAACCCGATACAAAGTTGCCGCCCGGATAGCGGATAATCGGAATACTTAGTTTTTTTACAAGTTCGATGACGTCTGTACGGAACCCCATATCGTCCGCTGTGGGATGCGTCGGCTCATAGATCCCCTCGTAAACGGCTCTGCCGAGATGCTCGATAAACGAGCCGTAGATGCGGCGGTCAATGTCGCCGATGCTGAATTTTTTGTTGACTGTGATTTTAGATTTCAAAGCAGTACTCCTAATCTTTTTATAGATCGACTCCAGTATAAACGCTTGACGTCCGGCGCGCAATAGCGTATAATGCAATTAAACTGATGTTTTGTGCTTATTTCGGAGGTGCGTGATGAAAATCGTACGGGCGGGATACAATTTTTGCCATTCGGAAACGTTTGCCATTCACAGACCGGCGGGCTCCGGCGATTATCTTTTGCTGATCATCAAAAGCGGGGCGTTTGTCCTGCAAAACGGCGAGCGCCGCGTTTTGCCGCACGGGGGCGTTCTCCTGTACAAAAAAGGCACGCCGCAGCATTACGGCGCGGCAGGCGGACGGTTTGTCAACGACTGGGTGCATTTTGAAATCGAGGACGGGCAAGTCATTGCGGATCTCGGCATCTGCTTTGACGTCCCCCTTCTCTTGCCGGACACCGCGGAACTTTCAGAGGTCGTGCACAGCATCGTTTTGGAACGGCATACGAAAAGCCGCCGCAGCGCCGAGGTTTCGGCGTGCTACCTGCAGCTTCTCCTTTATAAGATCGCGGAGAAGATCGAGGGGCAGACCGCCGCGCGGGAGCATTTGCTTTATCCTTCGTTTTGCGCCCTGCGCGGTGAGATCCGCGCCGAGCCGCAGAAGCAATGGAAGATTGATGAAATCTGCAAAAATATGATGATCAGCCGCTCGTATCTCCAACATCTTTATAAGCAGTTTTTCGGCAGGAGCGTTACCGAGGAGATCCGGCGCGGGCGTATGGAATATGCAAGGTATCTCCTTACCGCCACCGATATGCCGGTGCGGGAGATCGCGCATACCTGCGGCTACGAGAGCGACGTACATTTTATGCGGCTGTTCAAAGAGAACGTTGGCGTCACACCCACCGCCTACCGCAAGCGCACGGTGTGAAAATCACGGTCTTCCGCCGCCCGTAATTGCATATTTGCACTTGACATGCAGTACGCAAAATGATATACTAAAACTGTCGGTAAGGGCGATTTTTACAGAAAAATAAACTTTTCTCGTGAAAATCGAACCATGCCTTGAAAAATCCAACGTAAGAGGAGAACGAAATGAAAAAACTATGGCTTTTGCTGCTTGTTTTTGTCTGCCTGACGATCGCCGTTTCCGCCAAGGAAACCGTGATCTATCAAAACGACTTTTCAAGCGGCGATCTTTCCGGCTTTACGATGAAGGGGACGATGAAAGCCGAAAACGGCTATCTTAAAGCCGTCGGCAGCGGTTCCTCCGCGTATATCGCCTACGACCTGCCCGCGCAGTACGCGGGAAAAGACTATCGCGTGGAAGTCGATTACTACGGCTTTTCCACGATGGGCGGTCTGCTCATCGGCGCGACGAGCGATCAACTCACGGCGGAGCCGTCGTATTTCTCCGGCTATACCGCAACGACCGGAGAAAACGGCAAAAAAGTATATATCGCCTACTTCAGCCAAACCGGCTGGGGCGGCACGTTTGCCCCCGGCACCAATGATCTCACCGTGGACGCCGTCCATCTGTCGGTCGCGGTTTACAAAGGCGCCATGACCTTCCGCACGACGACGCTTGACGGCAAACTGATCCAGGAATTCCGTTACGAGCCGGGCGACCACGAGAAAGATATTTATGATACCTTCACCTCCACGACCGGTATCCGTCAATACTACAATGATAAAGGGCATTTTGACAACTTCAAAGTGACCGTCCTTGAAGATGACGTCCTCCCCGCGATGAACAACGCGTTAACGGCGGGCGGCGCGGCATTTCGGGCAAACGGACTGACCGCTACGGGCGATACGGTCAGCGGCAGAGGCGCGATGCTCTCCGAAAAAAACCTCACCGGCAACTATAAGATCGATCTGTCGATCGCTGGTAAAAACATCACCCGCGTTTACTTCGGTATGCGCGATGAAAAGAACGGCTACGCGGTCGAGCTGGATGAAAAAGAGCAGGAACTCACGCTCTTTGCGATCAAGGACGGCGTGTTCTCGATCCTTTCAAAGCGCGCCTTTATCATCCGCGAGGGCTTTTGTGACTTTACCGTGGACGTACACGACGGCATCGCTTCTGTTTATTACAACAACTTCTTCCTCGCCAATGACGATATGCCGAAGTTTGAGTTTTATCTCGACGGTCTCGACGGCAAATTCGGACTCTGGCTGGAAGACGGACAGGCAGAGGTAAGATCGGTCGGCGCAAGCGATACAGCTCTGCCCGAGGAATGGTTTATCAACCCCGTAAACTCGGGTGCGGACCCGGACGTCCTCTTTTATGAAGGCACCTATTATCTCTACGTATACGAAAACAGCGGCTCGGAATACTTCCGCCTCTACACGTCGCCCGACCTTGTGCATTTCACAAAGAGGAATTATGTGTTCAAGTGGGACCCTGTAAATTACAGCAACGTCAACAGCCGCACGCCGTGGAGCCCCAACGTCTTTTATAACGAGCCCGAGGGACTCTTTTACCTCACCTTTGCGGCGGAGCAAAACGGACTCAACGATACCAGACGCATCTACTACGCGCACTCGGATTCGCCGTTTGGACCTTTCGTCCACGAGGGGCCGCTGATGCCGGTCAACCCCGACGTCAACGAGATCGACGGTCACGCTTTTGTCGGTTATGACGGCAAGACCTATATGTCCTTCTCGCGCTACGACGAGGGCGGCACGATCTGGCTGGAAGAAGTTATCATCAAGGACGGCGTCATCACCGCCAAACCCGAAACCGCAGTCAGAGTTGTCTATTCCGACAGAGAATGGGACAACGACGGCGCGGTCCGTCTGTGCGAGGGCGGCTTTGTCTGGAAGCATAACGGTTATTATTACCTCATTTATGCAACCGGCTCCTATTCCCGTCACTACGGGGAGGCGGTCGCGGTCTCCAAAAATCCGCTCGGACCTTACGAAAAGTACGATTATAACCCGATCCTCAACTGGAACTACATCATCGACGGCCCGGGCGACTCTCTGATCATCCCGTCGCCCGACGGCGAGGAACTTTACATGGTGCATCACCGTCACCGCACGCCGGACAACGGCGGCAATCCGCGGGACACCTGCATCGCGCGGATCGAGTTTGTCAAAGATCCCGACGGCGGTCCCGATATTCTGGTCGTTGACGGCCCTTCGTCTACGCCGAAAGCAATGCCCTCAAAGAAATATCACTATGACGTCAACCGCGACGGTATCGTCAACCTCGCGGACGCGATGCGCGTCCTTGCCTATATGCGGTCGAGCGCCGATTACAGCGGCTACTATGACGTAGACGCCAACGGTTCCATCGGTATGGGCGACGTCCTCGCCATCTTGGAAAAACTCAAATAAGGAGAAAACGGATGAAAAAGATTCTTTATGCGCTCCTTGCGGCACTCCTGATCTTGTCTGCCGTTTCGCTTCCGGCGCTGGCGGCGGAAAAGGTGGTTTACGTTTCGTACAATAAGGGCAATGATGCAAACAACGGGCTCTCGGACGCCGCGCCGAAAAAGAGCCTCGGCGCCGCAAACGGCAAAGGCGCTTTCAGTGTGATTTCCGGCGGCGGTACGCTGGTCATCTCCGAAAAACTCTATTTCGGAGACAACTATACCTGGAGTCCGAGCGGCGCGACCACCATCACCGCAAACTACGGCGGTAAAAACTATATCGACGCCTCAAACCCGACAAATCCCGCAAGCGGCGTCCTCAAGATCAAACCGGGCTGCGTTTTGACGGTTGCCGGCGACCTGACGCTGGACGATATGATCCTGTTTTCCGAGGGGTCAAAGGACACCATCGTGGTGAAATCCGGCGCCACGCTCACCATCACCGACAAGGTGCGCACGCTCTCAAAGAGTACTTATAATTTCAACATCGTGGTAGAAGCGGGCGGCAAAGCGGTCATCGACGGCGGCACCTACTCCTCGATCACCGGCGACGGTGAGATCAAGATCGCCGACAGCGTCAAGGTCAGCAAACAGTCGCTGATCGAAACCAACGGCGCTTACGCCTATATTTCCTACAACGACGGCAACGACGCAAACGACGGGCTGACTGCCGGCACCGCAAAGAAAGGTCTCGGTCAGCCGGACGGCAAGGGCGTTGTCAGCCTGCTTGCCAAGGGGGGCACGCTGGTGATCCCGGGCAAAATGTATATCGGTACGAGTTATACGTGGAATACCAAAGGAAAGGTGACGATCACCGCAAACTTCGGCGGCAAGGACTATAAGAATACCGAGCCGGCAAACAATCCCGCGTCCGGCGTTCTCAAAATGAAGCCGGGTTCGGCACTGACGATCGCCAGCGATCTCACGCTCGACGATATGATCCTCTTCCAGGAAAACAATCAGTGCACCATCATCGTGGCAAGCGGCGCGACCTTTACGGTCAATGAAAACGTCATTGCCATGTCCAACAAGGATATCTTTATGAAAGTTGTCGTCGCCAAGGGCGGCAAAGCCGTCATTAACGGCGGTATTTTCGACTCGGTCAGCGGCGACGGCGAAATCATCGTCGGACCGAAAGCCAAGATCCTCGGCGAGGCCGGCGACGAGACAAAAGAAGAACCTGCAAAACACGAAACGGTCGTCTGCTATATAGATTATGAAGGCGGCGACAATCAGAATAACGGCGAGAGCGCACAAACGGCTGTCAAGACGTTTGGCGACGGTCTCTTCCGTCGTATGGTCGTCGGCGGCACCGCCGTGGTCAGCGGCAGAGCGGTGATCGGCGGCACGTACACGATGCCGACGCTGGCAAAGCCCTTGACCTTTACGTCGGTTTACGGCGGCAAGGATCACAGAGACAACGCCGAATGCGCGCTTGTCCTGTCCGAGCGTGCAACCTTTACCGCGGCAAGCGACGTCACCCTGGACGACCTCCGTTTTTGTGATGAAAAAGGCGGCGCGACCCTGAAACTCACAAGCGGCGCCGTCCTCACCGTCACCGACACGGTCGCCTTTGATCTGCCGGCGGGCGGCACTTGCAACCTCGTTCTTGAAAAAGGCACGATCGCTGTGCTCTCCGCGGCGGCGCAAAAGGCGTTTACGGTCAGCGGCGAAGGAAAGGTCATCTCCTACGTCAACGGGTTCAGTGAATTGCTGGACGGTTACGTCAACGCAAATACCGTCGTGGAACTCACCATCGGCTCGGACACCGCCTACCTCAACGGCAAGGCGCATACGCTGGATGCGGCGCCCATCAACCGTAATAACCGCACAATGCTCCCCGTGAGATTTCTTGCCAACGCTTTCGGCGTTTCGGACGACGGCATCCTTTGGGACGGCGCGACAAGGACCGCTACGCTGAAAAATGCCTCAACGTCGATCGTCATCACCATCGGCGCGCCGTCTATGACGGTCAACGGCAACGCGGTCGCCCTCGATTCCCCAGCGATCATCGAGAAAAATCGTACCTATCTGCCCGTGCGCGCCATCGCCAACGCCCTCGGCGTTTCAAACGATAACATCGCGTGGGACGGCTCGACAAGCACCGCAACGCTTGTAAAGTAACACATCCTTTGTGCAGAAAACCGTTGCCTTCGGGCAACGGTTTTTTTGTCCGCGGCGGCGGTTTTTCAACTTTTCGTCTTTTTTCGTATACAGATGAAAAATATTTGGGATTTACTATACATTTTTGTTTTTTTATGCTATAATGAAATATGTATATTCTTGTGATTTTTCGGAGAAGGCTCATGGCGTACGATAAACAACCGAAAAGAAAGCCGATCATCCGCGACGTGACCCCGATCCCCGCAGAGGGTGCCGTGTTCGGGCGCAACGCTTTGCGCGAGCTCCTTGCAAGCGGGCGCGCGGTGGACAAGATCTTTGTTCAGCGCGGCGAGCGCGAGGGGTCGATCACCCAGCTTGTGGCGATCGCACTTTCCAAAAAGATCCCCGTGGTGGAAGTGGAAAAACAAAAACTTGACCACCTGTCGGGCGGCGGCAACCATCAGGGCGTCGTGGCGATGGCGGCGCAGATCGAGTACGTCGGCATCGACGATATTTTGGAGATCGCGGCAAGCCGCAATGAGTCGCCCTTCGTTGTGATTTTGGACGGGGTGCAGGATCCGCACAATATCGGCGCGATCATCCGCAGCGCCGACGTCTTCGGCGTACACGGCGTGATCATCCCAAAACACCGTGCCGGCGGTATCACCGCCGCAGTGGAAAAGACGTCTGCCGGCGCGCTGGAACACGTGGCGGTCGCCAAGGTCACCAATATCAGCGATACGATCGAAAAATTAAAGAAAAGCGGACTTTGGATCTATGCCGCCGAAGTCGGCGGTACGGATATCGAAAAGGTCGAGTTCGGTCACGAGGGGATCGGCGTCGTGCTCGGCAGTGAGGGCGACGGCGTCTCGCGGCTGGTCCTTGAAAAATGCGATTTCCGTGTGACGATCCAAAACTACGGTCACGTCAATTCGCTCAATGTTTCCTGTGCCGCGGCTGTCGTCCTGTCCAAAGCGGCGGCGGCGCGCCACGCATAAATCAAAAATCAGGATAAAGGAGAATGATTTATGGCAGAACAGCAAGATAAAGATATGTCGGTGGAGGAACTCCTTGCAAAACTGAAACGGGAGGTGCTCGGCGAGGGGGCGGAAAGCGCACCCGCACCGGCGCCTGCCGAGGAGATAAACGTCGAAGAAACCGCGCCGAAGGCGCCGGATGAAGAAGCGCCGACCGAACCGGTGAAAGCGCCGACCGAAGCGCCGGCGGAAGCGCCGGCGGAAGCACCGACCGAAGCGTCGGCGGAAGCACCGACCGAAGCGCCGGCGGAAGCGCCGACCGAAACGCCGGACGACGACCGACCAAAAGAAAACGACCCTGCCGCGCCGGAGGACGCTTTTGCGTTTTCGCCGACGCTGGAGAAGGATATCTTTGCGGCGTGGGGGCTGGATAAGCCGCCGGTAACGGAGGAAACGAGCCCCGCGCCCGACGCAGAGGAAAACGAATACACGGCGCCCGTGGCGGCGTCCACAAAGATCTACCGCATCCGCTCGGTCGAGCGTGCGGCGGAGTATCGCGCCCGCAAACTTTCGGCGGAAGAAACGCCGGAAGATACGCCCGCACCCGAAGAGCGTGCCGATGACGCGCTCCTCTCCAAAGCCCTCGGTCTGGAAACGCCGGACGAGGGGTGGGAAAGCGAGGGCAGCAGCGCGGACTTCTCGGATTACGTTCCCAAACGCACGACGCTCCCGCATTCGATCGATTCTCCGAAAGAGGAGTTTGTATCGCAACGCCAGCGCGGCGACATTTTGGCGGATTACCGCCGCTGGCATCGCGCTTCGTTTGTCAAGTTGATGGCGGCTTGCGTCGTTATGCTCTTTACTTTCGTTTTAGAGTGTTTGCCGATCTTCGGCGTTGCGCTGCCGGACACGCTTTCGGCAGAGGCGTATCCGACGGTACACGCCATGCTTTCGCTCCAAATGGTGCTGTTTGCCGGTGCGCTTTGCTACCGCGAGATCGCCAATGCTGCGCTCTCGCTCCTCAAAGGCAAATTCACCGACGGCATCTTGCTCCTTGCGGTGATTTTGATGACGGTGGTGTTTGACGTCATCGCCTGTTTTGTTTCGGGGATGCCGGTATTCAATTTTTCCGCCGTCCTCTGCGCCGCCGCCGTCCGTTTGTTTGATTATATCGACATCCGCCGCCAGGAACTTGCGTTTGACGTCGTTTCGGCGGAGCGGAAGCGCAAATACATTGCCGCAAAGATTCCGCGGGAGGAACTGCGCCGCGTGACCGCCGGTCTGGAAGACTATACCGGAGAAGACGCACAGATCCTCGGCGTGGAAAAATGCGGATTTGTCAAAAACTATTTTGCACGCACGGACGTGCGCAGTGAAGATACGTGGAAGTACAATCGTGTGCTTTTGCCGATCATCCTCTTTGCGGGGCTCGTCGGCATGATCGTTTCGTTTGCGCTCAAACAGTCCGCGGGCGAATCTATCGGCGTATTCTCCGCCACGGCAGCCGTCGGACTGCCGCCGATGATCTTTCTTTCGGCGTCGGCGCCGCTTTACCGCGCGGCACGCAAACTGTACGCCAAAGACAGCGCGCTCGTCGGCGAGACCGCGCCGAAAACCTACGCAGGCACGACGATGCTTTGCTTTGACGATGCGGACGCGTTTCCCTCGTACGGGACGTCGATCGAAAATCTCCGCATCTACGGCGACGGCAATATTGATACGATCCTCGGGCAGATGACCGCCGTGTTCCAAAAGGTCGGCGGACCGCTCCGTCACGTCTTTTCGCTGATCCTTACCGAGAGCCCGCGCCCCTTTTACGCCAAGGTCGATGCGATCGAGGATCACGGGATCTGCGCCACGGTGGACGGCAAAAAACTGCTCATCGGCACGGCGGCGTTTATGCGTGCGCAGGGACTCACCGTCACCGACGTTTCGGATACGATCGACGGCAAGCGCTTTTCTACGATGTATCTTGCCGAGGACGGCGTTTTGCGCGCCAAGTTCTTTATCCGCTATACGCTGGACGGCGAGTTTGAGAGTATGGTGAAAAAACTTGCCCGCCACGGCATCGCCTCGGTCATTTTGACGGGGGACGCCAATATCAACGACGAGCTCGTTTCGCGCTTTTTGAATATTTCGCGCCTGCCGGTGAAAGTTGTGCGCCGCAACGGCGTCACCTCCTCCGTACACGGTGACCGTGCGGAAAGCGGCGCGGTCTCGGCGGGGACGGTCGGCAGTCTGGTGTCGGCGGTAACGATGTGCGACAAACTCTACAAAGTTCTCGGCACGCTGTCGATCGCCCGTGTGGCTTCGGTGATCGTTTCGGGGCTGCTCATGCTCCTGTTTTCCATACTCGGTATGGGCGACGTCGTCCACTCGGTCTATGCCGTTGCCTATCAGATCCTCTGGGTCATTCCCGCGCTTTTGATTACGAAATTCAATATATAAGAAAGCGGCCGCCTTTACGGGCGGCTCTTCTTTCCGTGAGGTACTATGAATTCTACGATCTTGAAATCGGTGTCCAAACCCGGCAGATACAGCGGCGGGGAGTACGGACAGATCATCAAAGACAAGTCCGCGGTGGATTGCCGCGTTGCGTTTTGTTTTCCCGATACGTATGAAATCGGGATGTCCAACCTCGGTATGCGCATTTTGTACGGTGTGCTCAACACCGAGGAGGGAATATGGTGCGAGCGTGCGTTTGCGCCGTGGACGGATATGACGGAGCAGATGAAGCGGCATCATTTGCCGCTTTGCGCCATGGAGAGCGGCGACCCGCTCTCGGCATTTGATTTTGTTGCGTTTACCCTCCAATACGAGTTGTGCTATACCACGGTGCTGCAAATGCTGAACCTCTCCGGGATCCCTTTGAGTGCGGCGGCGCGCGGCGAGGATATGCCGATCGTGGTCGGCGGCGGGCATTGCGCGTTCAATCCCGAACCGATGGCGGATTTCTTTGATATTTTCTCGATCGGCGAGGGAGAAGAGGCGTGGCCGGAACTCTGCCGCCTGTACCGCGGGATGAAAGCCGACGGCAGGTATTCCCGCGCGGCGTTTTTGCACGAAGCCGCAAAGATCGAGGGCTTTTACGTCCCCTCGCTCTATACCGTTTCCTACAAAGCGGACGGTACGATCGAGGGCTTTGCGCCGAAATATGACGATATCCCGAAACGCATTCGCAAGCGCATCGTAAAGGATCTGGATAAAGTCTATTATCCCACGAAAACCTATCTGCCGTTTATCGAGACCGTGCAGGACAAAATGGTGCTGGAAGTTTACCGCGGCTGTATTCGCGGCTGTCGCTTTTGTCAAGCGGGGATGGTATGCCGCCCCGTGCGTGAAAAGAGCGTGGATCGCTTGTTTGACGACGCAAAATGTATGTACGCAAACTCCGGCTACGATGAAATGACGCTTTCCTCTCTCTCGATCAGCGACTACTCAAAGATCGACGAACTCACCGACCGCTTTGTCGAGTTTACAACGCAAAATCACATCAGTCTTTCTCTGCCGTCGCTGCGGCTGGACAGTTTTACGCGGGAACTGATGGACAAGGTGTCCACCGTGCGCACGGGGAGTCTCACCTTTGCGCCCGAGGCGGGAACGCAGCGCCTGCGCGACGCCATCAACAAAAACGTGTGCGAGGCGGATCTGCTCCGCGCGGTCAACGTGGCGTTTGACGTCGGCAAGAGCGCGGTCAAACTGTATTTTATGAACGGGCTGCCTACCGAGACCGACGAGGATATCGCCGGGATCGCCGATCTTGCCGCCCGCGTGATCGACGCCTTTTACAAAAATCAAAATCACAACAGGCAGCGCCGCCCGTCGGTGACGGTCAGCGTCTCCTGCTTTGTGCCCAAGCCGTTTACCCCGTTTCAATGGGAAAAGCAGGATACGGCACAGGAACTTATGCGCAAGCAGGAACTGCTGAAAAGCAAGATCACCGACCGCAAGATCATCTATAACTATCACGACGCCGACGTCTCCTTTTTGGAAGCGGTGTTTGCACGCGGCGACCGCCGCCTTTGCGCGGCGATCGCCAAAGCGGCGGAGCGCGGCTTTATGTTTGACGCGTGGAGCGAATATTTTCATCTCGATAAATGGATGGAAGTTTTTGCCGAGGTCGGCATAGACCCGTACTATTACGCCACGCGCGGCTTTGGGCTTGACGAGGTTTTGCCGTGGGATATCATCGACATCGGCGTGACCAAAGAATTTCTCGCCCGCGAGCGCGAAAAGGCGTATGCCGGCATCCCGACCGACAACTGCAGGGAGAAGTGCAGCGGCTGCGGCGCAAACAGCTTAGGAGGTGAGCGCAGATGCTGCCCGTAAGAGAAAAAGTGATCCATACGACGGTGCGTATCCGCTTTTCCAAGGTCGGCGATCTGCAGTATATTTCGCATCTGGATCTGCATCGCACGTTTTGCCGGTTGTTTGTCCGCGCCGGCGTCCCCGTCTGGTATTCGGAGGGGTATTCGCCCCATCCGCATCTCGTGTTTGCCACGCCGCTGTCTGTCGGGGCGGAGAGCCTTTGCGAGTATCTGGACGTCAGTATCGTCGGCACGCCGGAGGAAATTGACATTCCGGACATTCGGGCGCGCCTTGCCGATACGGGGATTGCGGGGCTCACCGTGGAGGACGTTTATCTGCCAAGCACCAAGTTTTCTTCGATCACCGACAGCGATTATCGCATAGAGATCGTCACGAGCGGCGCGGATGCACGTCTTGCCCGCGCTTGCGAGGACGTGCTTTGCGAAGCGCCGCTCTGCACAGTCAAGCGCACCAAGAGTGGGGAGAGGGAAGTGGATATTTCTGCGCAGATCCGCAAGGTTTCGGTCGATTTTGCCGACGGCAGGATCAAAATCGCGGCACGCCTTTGTGCCGACAGTTCTTCCTTTCTTAATCCCGAGTATCTCGTCAAGATCTTGCGCGAGCGGTGCGGCGTGCTTTGCGGCGACCCGATGTGCGAATCCTATTCGATCTTGCGCACGGCGGTGTATGCGGGGGACAAGGAATTTCAATAAGAGGTCATCATGAAAAGATTTTCTGTTTTTGCGGGATTTATCCTCTGCCTTTCTGTTCTGTTTTCCTGCGGTGAGCGGGCGGCGGAAACAACGGCAGCGTATACCGCGCCCGCCGTCACGCTGACGATGGACACGGGCGTGCCGCTGGAGGAGCCCACGCTCTACACCCTGCGTTTTGTGGCGGCGGGGGACAATATGGCGTATTTCGGCAACGTGCGCGACGCGGAAAAAAACGCGCGCGGCACGGGGAAAGCCTATGATTTTACGCCGTCGTACACCGACGTCAAAAAATTTATCGCCGATTACGACCTGCGGTTTATCAATCAGGAAACGCTGATGTGCGGCGAGGGCTTTGACCTTTCCTACTATCCGCGTTTCAACAGTCCGCAAGAACTCGGCGAGGCGGTGGTGGACGCCGGATTTAACATCATCGGGCTTGCCAACAACCATATGCTGGATATGGGAGAGCGCGGTCTGCTTGCCACCTTGGATTATTGGGATACAAAGACCGACGTGACGCACATCGGCTCGTATCACAACCGCGATGAGTTTGAGGATATCAAAGTTATTGAGAAAAACGGTATTTCCGTGGCGCTGCTTTCGTTTACCTACGGGACAAACGGTATCTCTCTGCGCGACGGCGCCGAGGCGTATATCCCCTATCTTGACGAGGAAATCGTCAAAGAAAAAGTGCTTGCGGCGGAAAAACTTGCCGATCTGACGGTCGTTTCGGTACATTGGGGCAACGAAAACACCTTTACGCCGACCGCCGAGCAGCGCAAATACGCGAATTTGATCACGGAATGCGGCGGCGACGTCATTTTGGGGCATCACTCGCACTGCCTGCAGCCGATCGAATGGATCGAGGCGGGGGACAACCGTGCGCTCTGCATCTTCTCGCTCGGCAATTTTATGTCCGAGATGGCAGAGGACTACAATATCCTCGGCGGAATGCTGACCTTTACGGTGGAAAAGTGCGGCGAGGGCGGCAAAGCCGTCGTCACGGAACCGCTGTTTTATCCGACGGTGTTTGACTATACGCGCACCTTTTACAACAATCATATCTACCTGCTCACCGAGTATACCGAGGCGCAGGCAAAAGCGCACGGCATCGCTTATTACGGCAATCATACGACGCTTTCGCGCCTCTACGGCTACGTGCAAAAGGTGATCGACAAGGCGTTTTTGCCGGATGAGGTTGCAAACTACGATCAATGAAAAAACTTGGTTATCGCCATACAATGTACGCCGCGTTCGGCGGCTATATCGTCCAGGCGCTGCTCAATAATTTCATACCGCTTTTGTTTGTGCGGTTTCACACAGAGTTCGGCATTTCGTTTTCCGAGCTCTCTCTGCTTGTCGTCCTCAATTTTGCCGTGCAGGTCGCGGTAGACGCGCTCTCGCCCGTCATCGTCGGCAGGCTCGGGCATCGCCGCGCGGTGTATCTTTGCAATATCGCGGCAATGCTCGGTCTGTGCGGACTTTCGATCTTTCCCACGCTGTTTGGCAACGCGTTTGCGGGCATTTTGTTCTCGGTCGTGCTGTACGCGGTCGGCAGCGGCATCATCGAGGTCATCATCAGCGACATTATCGAGGCGATCCCGTCGGACAACAAGCACGCCGCGATGAGCCTTTTGCATTCGTTTTACTGCTGGGGCGTTTGTCTGGTCGTTCTCCTGTCCACGCTCTTTTTCGTCACGGTCGGCATCGCGCACTGGCGGCTGCTCTGCCTGCTTTGGGCGATCCTGCCGCTCTGCGACCTCATCTATTTTACAAGGGTGGAAATGCCGCCCACAAAAACGGGCGGCAACGGCGGCGCAAGGATCGGCAGTCTGTTTTCGCAGGGCGTGTTTTGGATCTTTATTTGTATGATGATCGCGGCGGGCGCTTGTGAACAAGCGATCGTCCAATGGGTCTCCGCCTTTGCGGAGGTCGCGCTCGGCGTGCCGAAAACGCTTGGCGACCTGCTCGGTCCGCTCGGATTTTCGGTGCTGATGGGACTTTCGCGTGTGATCTTTGCGGGGCGTGCGGAGAAAATGCATCTGCGCCGCTATATGCTGTTTTCGGCGATCCTTTGCGTCGGCGGTTATCTGCTTGCCGCACTCTCGCCGCTGGCGCTGCCGTCGCTTGTCGGTTGTATGCTCTGCGGCTTTGCCGTGGGGATCCTGTGGCCGGGCACCTATTCGCTCGCGGCAGAGCGCCTGCACGGCGGCACGCTGATGTTTGCCTGCCTTGCGCTTGCCGGGGACGTCGGCTGCACCGGAGGTCCCAGCGTGGTCGGCTTTATCACCGAGGCGTTTGCGGGCAATATGCGCATCGGGATCTTGTTTGCACTCGTCTTTCCCGTCGGTATGACGTTGATGCTTCTCCTGCTCCGGCGCAAAAAACAATAAAAAAAGCGGAGATCTCTCCGCCGATATGGTATACTGTATGCAGAAAACTTGAAAAGGAGAAACTGTATGCTGCCCGAAAATGAATTTCAGTATCATATTCACGCACGCGAGGGCGACGTCGGTCGCTACGTACTCCTGCCGGGCGACCCCGGGCGGGTGGAAAAGATCGCCGCGTATCTTGACGGGGCGCGGTTCGTTTCGCAAAACCGCGAGTTTGTCCTCTATACGGGTTCGCTTTGCGGCGAGGCGGTCAGCGTTTGTTCCACCGGCATCGGCGGACCGTCCAGCGCGATCGCCATCGAGGAGTTGTTTGCCGTCGGTGCGGACACTTTTGTCCGCGTCGGCACCTGCGGCGGCATCGACCCGAAAGTGCGGGCGGGCGATCTTGTGATCGCCACGGGGGCGACGCGGCAGGATGGCACCAGCCGCGAGTATGCGCCGGTGCAGTTTCCCGCCGTGCCGGACTTTTCTTTGACGCAGTCGCTTGTGTACGCGGCGGAGGACCTCGGCTGTCGTTTTCATACGGGCGTTGTGCAAAGCAAGGATTCCTTTTACGGTCAGCACGCGCCGGAGCGGATGCCGGTAGAGGGAGAACTTAAATCGCTTTGGGAGGCGTGGAAGCGCCTCGGCGTGTTGTGCAGTGAGATGGAGAGCGCCGCGCAATTTGTCGTTTCGGCGTCCCTCGGTGCGCGTTGCGCGGGGATCTTTCACACCGTGTGGAATCAGGAGCGCAAAGCGGCGGGGCTGGACGGCTACGACGCAAAAAATGACAACACCGACCTTGTGATCCGCGTTGCGATCGAAGGGGTCAAAAATCAAATCGAAAAAGATCGCGGGGGCGTATGACAATGTTTCGACAGATGCGAAGATTCAAACAGCAGATGTGTGCGGAGGACTGCGTCTTTGTACTCGAAAACGAAACGCGCGGCGTACTCTCGATGATCGGCGAGGACGGCTACCCCTACGGTATCCCGATGAATCACTTTTACAGTAAAGCGGACGGAAAACTCTATTTTCACGGCGCAAAGGAAGGACAAAAGATCGACCTGCTCCGAAAAAACGACAAAGTTTGTTATACCGTCTTTGACAAGGGTTACCGCCGCGCGGGCGAGTGGGCGCTGAACGTGAAAAGCGTCGTCGTCTTCGGCAGGATCGCGCTTGTCACCGATGAAGAAAAGGCAAAAGAGATCTGCACTTTGCTTTGCCGCAAGTTTACCGACGACGAGGACTATTTACAAAGAGAACTGCAGAACGCCCTGCCGCGCGTGCAGTGCCTTGTCCTTTCGCCCGAGCAGATCACGGGCAAACTCGTCAACGAGTCTTGACCGGCGCATGAAAAAAGGGAGAGCCGCAGGCTCTCCCTCGCCGGGTCGTCTTATTCCGCACCTTTGAGCATATCCAGGATCTTTGCTTTGGTGGAAAGTCCGATGTGCTGTGCGACGGGCGCGCCGTCTTTGAACACGATCAGCGTGGGGATGCTCATCACGTCAAACTGCTGTGCGATCTCGGGAGCGTCGTCCACGTTGCATTTGCAGATCTTGTAGGACGTGGTGGCGGCGAGGTCTTCGATCGTCGGCGCGAGCAGTTTGCAGGGGCCGCACCAGTCGGCGTAAAAGTCGACGAGTACAACGCCCTTTGCGTTTTTGACCTCGGCGTCAAAGTTTTCTTCCGTCAGGTGAATCAGTTCCATAGTGTATCATTCCTTTCTTTACGACGCGAAAATTTCGGCGTTTTCTTTGATTCTGTGTTCAGTGTACCACATTTTTGAAAAAAATACCATAGGTAAGGAGAAAAAATATGAATATGTTTGATGTAGCGATCGTCGGGGCGGGTCCCGCCGGGATGAGCGCGGCGGTTTACGCCTGCCGTGCGGGACTTTCCGCCGTTGTATTTGAGGCGGAATATCCGGGCGGGCAAATGGCGACCACGCCGAGCGTGGAAAACTATCCCGGGTATACGCAGATCGACGGCGCGGCGCTTGCCGCCTCGATGTATGCGCAGATGGACGCGCTGGGCGCGACCTTCACGCAGGCGGCGGTCGAAAAAATCGAGAAAAACGGCGACGGTTTCGTATTGCATACCGCCGGAGAGGATTTTGCGGCGCGCACGGTCATCCTCGCCGCGGGCGCAAAACGCAAAACGCTGGACGTGCCGGGCGAGGCGCGGCTCACGCACCGCGGCGTGTCCTATTGCGCGGTATGCGACGGCAATTTCTTCCGCGGCAAACGCGTTTGCGTCGTGGGCGGCGGCAATACCGCGCTGGAAGATGCGATCTACCTTGCCGGTATCTGTGAAAAAGTGTATCTGATCCACCGTAGGGATACCTTCCGCGCCCAGGCGCACTTTGTTGAAAAGGTCAAGGCAAACGACAAGATCGAGATCCTCTACAATGCGACGGTTTCGGAAGTTCTCGGCGAGGGGCGCGTGTCGGGGGTCAAGATCCTGCAAAACGGCGAGGAAAAAACGCTGGAACTCTCGGCGGTGTTCGTCGCCGTCGGACTTTTGCCGCAAAACGAATTTGCGGCGGGGCTTTGCGACTTTGACAAAGACGGCTATATCGTGGCGGGCGCTGATACGGTCACCTCGACGCCCGGCGTGTTTGCCGCGGGCGACGGGCGCACGACCCCTCTGCGGCAGATCGTGACCGCCGCGGCGGACGGCGCGGTGGCGGCAACGGCGGCGGAGCGTTTTCTGCAAGGCAAAAAGTAAAAAGGAAAAGCGATTGCATGGGGAAAATCCCTTGACAGGCAATCGCTTTTTTCGTATAATAGTAAAAATACACTTTCAGTCCATCAAAGAGGGTCGGAGGAGGATGAATCCATGGCATATTTGTCGGATATTGAGATCGCGCAGGCGTGCAAACCGCGCCCCATCACCGAAATTGCGCGACGGGCGCACGTAGATGAAAAATATATCGAACAATACGGCAAGTACAAGGCAAAAATCGACCTCTCGCTCCTTGCAGAGACCGACAGGGCGGACGGCAAACTGATTTTGGTGACGGCGATCACACCGACGCCTGCCGGAGAGGGCAAAACCACCACTACGATCGGACTTGCGGACGGACTTGCCCGCATCGGCAAGGACGTCACCGTGGCGCTGCGCGAGCCGTCGCTCGGACCGGTGTTCGGCGTCAAGGGCGGCGCGGCAGGCGGCGGCTATGCGCAGGTCGTGCCGATGGAGGACATCAATCTGCATTTTACGGGCGATTTTCACGCCATCGGCGCGGCAAACAATCTGCTTGCCGCGATGCTGGACAACCACATTCAGCAGGGCAATTCGCTCGGCATTGACGTAAAGCGCATCACGTGGAAACGATGCGTGGATATGAACGACCGTCAACTCCGTTTCGTCGTGGACGGGCTGGGCGGCAGGGTCAACGGCACGCCGCGCGAGGACGGCTTTGATATCACGGTCGCCTCCGAGATCATGGCGGTGCTTTGCCTTGCCACCACGCTTACCGACCTCAAAGCGCGGCTGGCGCGCATCATCGTCGGCTATACCTATGACGGGCGACCGGTCACCGCCGGCGACCTCAAGGCGCAGGGGGCGATGACCGCGCTGCTCCGCGACGCCTTGAAACCCAATCTCGTGCAGACGCTGGAGGGGACGCCGGCATTTGTCCACGGCGGGCCGTTTGCCAACATCGCGCACGGCTGCAACTCGGCGATGGCAACGCGTATGGCGATGAAAATGGGCGACTATACGGTGACCGAGGCGGGCTTTGGTGCAGACCTCGGCGCGGAAAAATTTCTCGACATCAAGTGCCGTATGGCGGGGCTCACGCCTTCCGCCGTGGTCGTCGTTGCGACCGTCCGCGCGCTGAAAATGCACGGCGGACTTGACAAAAAGTCGCTTGCCGTCGAGGATATTTCGGCGCTGGAGCGCGGCATCCCCAATCTGCTCCGCCACGTGTCCAACATCAAAAACGTATACAAACTCCCGTGCGTTGTGGCGGTCAATCGCTTTCCGACCGATACCGATGCCGAGATCGACTTTATCATCAAAAAATGCCGCGCCCTCGGGGTCAATACCGTGCTTTCGACCGTCTGGGCGGAGGGCGGCCGCGGCGGCGAGGCGCTGGCACGTGAGGTGGTCCGCCTTTGCGAAGAAGAGCGGGGCGACTTTACCTTTGCCTATCCGGAGGATATGCCGCTTGCCGAAAAGATCAACGCGGTGGTGACAAAAGTTTACGGCGGCGACGGCGTAAATATCCTGCCCGCGGCGCAAAAGCAGATCGAAAAGCTGGAAGAACTCGGCTTTGGCGCCTGCCCCGTCTGCATTGCAAAAACGCAGTACAGTTTTTCGGACGACCCGACAAAACTCGGCGCGCCCGAGCATTTTACGGTGACGGTGAAAAACGTCAAAGTCAGCGCGGGCGCGGGCTTTGTCGTTGTCCTCACCGGCGATATCATGACGATGCCCGGACTGCCGAAGACCCCCGCCGCCGAAAACATCGACGTCTCCGACGACGGCAGGATCATCGGACTGTTTTAATACCGACGAAATAGAGAAAGCGAGGAATCGATCATGGCATATTATTATGAAGAAGTATCGCACACCTTTAACGAGTATCTGCTTGTCCCCGGCTATTCGTCGGCGGAATGCGTCCCCCAAAACGTTTCACTGAAAACGCCGCTGGTCAAGTTCAAAAAAGGGGAGACGCCCGCGCTTACGATGAATATTCCGCTGACGTCTGCCATTATGCAGTCGGTCTCCGGTGAGAAACTTGCGGTGGCGCTGGCGAGAGAGGGCGGCGTATCCTTTATTTACGGCTCACAGAGCGTTGCGGACGAGGCGGCGATGGTCGCCCGCGCCAAAAACTACAAGGCGGGCTTTGTCGTCAGCGACTCCAACATCCTGCCCACGGCAACGCTGCGCGACGTCATTGCGCTCAAAGAGAAAAACGGGCACTCCACCATCGCCGTCACCGACGACGGCAGTGCGCACGGCGTGCTCCTCGGCATCGTGACAAGCCGCGATTACCGCGTCAGCCGGATGGACGGCGGCGAACTTGTGTCCTCGTTTATGACGCCGCTGGAAAAACTTATCGTTGCACAGGAGGGCACGTCGCTCAAAGTTGCCAACGACATCATCTGGGATAACAAACTCAATTCGCTCCCGATCGTGGATAAGGACGGCAGACTTTGCTATTTCGTATTCCGCAAGGACTACGACTCGCACAAGGATAACCCAAACGAACTGCTCGACGCAAACAAACGCTACGTCATCGGCGCGGGCATCAATACCCGCGACTACGCCGAGCGCGTCCCCGCGCTGGTGGAGGCGGGCGCAGACGTGCTTTGTATCGACTCGTCCGAGGGATTTTCGGAGTGGCAGTCGCGCACGATCGCGTGGATCCGACAGAAGTACGGCGAGCGCGTCAAGGTCGGCGCGGGCAACGTTATCGACTACGACGGATTTATGTTTCTTGCAGAGGCGGGCGCCGACTTTGTCAAGGTGGGCATCGGCGGAGGCTCGATCTGCATCACGCGCGAGACCAAGGGCATCGGGCGCGGGCAGGCGAC
>JAFSUT010000045.1 GCA_017445085.1 Clostridia bacterium
ACGATTTACGTCGGCGGCATTCTCGGATATTCCAACGACGCGGAAATTACGGTTTCGGATTCGGTATCCCTGACCGAAATCATTGCCAGAGATGGCAGCGGCGGAGCCATCGGAACCTTCCGGAACGGGACCATGACGCTCACCGATCTCATTGGCAGCGATCCGGTTTTCGGAACGATCTATCCCGGTGCCCGGGGAACAGACATGACGGTCCGGTGGGTGTTTGCGATCGGTGATCCGCAGGCGAAAGCATCTCTCTTCGGCAAGGTCAATATGGCAGAGGCGACCGACACTTCCCTGCAGGTGGACGGAATCCCCTCCACATTTGACGACAACCCGACGGTGCCATGCAAAGACAAGTCAACCGCCATTGAAACGGCAAAAACCGTTTTGAGCGGAGATTCCCTGAACGCGCATCTCGATGCGCTTCTGGAAACGGTGGCAGACGGGCACGTGCATCACTTTACCGTGGAAGCGATCAGCCCGATATATCTGGCAGAAGAAGCAGACTGCCCGACCAAAAATACCTATTATAAATCCTGCTTGTGCGGCGAAAAAGGCACCGAAACTTTTGTTGCCGGAAACCGCGCCATGCACCTCACGGACGGTACGATCCATTCGGACGAAAACGGACATTGGCTGGTTTGTTCGGTCTGCAAAGACGTGGACGCGCAAATGTTCCCCCACGATGATTCCACTTGGAAGAACGGCGAAACTGAACGCACCAGAACCTGCCGGATTTGCGGATTTACGCAAACGGAGCCCTTGAAGACGGAGCCCAAAACGACAGGCGAAGAACAACCTCCTCGGGGCGGGTGCGGCTCCGCGATTGGATTTGGTCTGATTCCGGTGATCCTCCTTTTGGACGTATGTGTGATCGCGAGAAAAAAGAAGCAATAGAAAGCAACAGCAACGAAAAGGACAGACGGTAAACCGCCTGTCCTTTTCGTTACGTTTATGGTGGACCTGGTGGGATTCGAACCCATGACCTCTGCGTTGCGAACGCAGCGCTCTCCCAACTGAGCTACAAGCCCGTAAAATATGCAACTGTTCGCGGGCGGGCGGGGCGCTCGTACGCATTCCCGATCCAACCGACGCTTTATACGACAGACAGTATAGCACACTTTTTTCAAAAAAGGAAGTCTTTTTTTGAAATAATGAAAAATTTTTTTGCTGTGATTTTGATCCGAGGCGCTTTTTGCCGGAAAAGGTCGCGGGGGAGCGGAGAAGAAGCGTGAAGAGTGAAGAGTACAAAAAGCGTTTTTTATTCTTCGCTATTGCTTGTTATAAATTCAAGGCAATCGGCGATTTGCTCTGCGCTCATTCCGTGCATTTTCATCCGCAATATGCGCCGTCTTCCTAACCGTTTCAACCACATTCAAAATCACCCGACTTTATGTGCGTTTTGCACAAAAAATCGGGTGATTTTGTAGTATGGCGGAGAAGAAGAGATTCGAACTCTTGAACTACTTTCATAGTTACGCGATTTCCAGTCGCGCGCCCTCGACCAACTAGGCGACTTCTCCTCGTTTGCTCGACTGTTTTATTTGTGCGCGCATTTTCAAGCGCGCCTAAATATAATAGCACACCTGTGCCGAAATTGCAATAGAATTTTTGAAAAATTCGAAAATTATTTTGCCGTGCGGCAAAATCTTGTCTTTGCCGAAAAAGTGTGGTATCCTATCATAAAAACACAGAGGGGAGGGGCATCCGTGCCGCAACAGCGTGAAAATCCGTTTATCTATACCGATTCCAACAAGCGTTACTACACCTATGCGTATTATCTTAAACGGACGTACGGCGAAAAATGCGCCAAGATCCCGCTGGACATCGGCTGCACCTGCCCGAATATCGACGGCAGATGCGGCAGGGGCGGCTGTATCTATTGCTCGGTGCGCGGAAGCGGGGATTTTGCCGCCGCGGGCGGGGGAGTGACGGCACAGATCGCCGCCGCGCGCGCAGCTCTCACAGAGAAGTGGAAGACCGCAAAGATCATCCCGTATTTTCAGGCGCATTCCAACACCTACGGCGACGTGCAAACGCTTGCCGCCGCGTACCGGGAGGCGCTTTGCGCCGAGGGTGTTTGCGGTATGCACATCGCCACGCGCGCCGACTGCCTCTCGCCCGAGATCCTGCGTGTCCTTTGCGACCTTGCGGAGAAAACGGTTTTGACCGTGGAACTCGGACTTCAAACGGCGTGTGACGAGACCGCCGCCCGCATCGGGCGCGGACATACCTTTGCCGACTTTGTTTCGGGATATACGGCGCTTCGCCGCGCCTCCGACCGTATACGCGTCGGTGTGCATCTGATCAACGGTCTGCCGGGGGAGACGCCCGAAATGATGATCGAAAGCGCACGCGCGGTGGCGGCGCTCGCCCCCGATCTTGTCAAGATCCACGAGTTGTACGTCCTGCGCGGCACGCGGCTCGCCGCACTTTATCTTGCCGGGGACTACCGTCCGATGGACGAGGACGCGTTTATCGCGGTGACGGCTGAGCAGCTCGCGCACCTGCCGCCGCAAACGGTCATCGGTCGGCTGACGGGGGACGGCGACGCGCGGGACTTGCTTGCGCCGTACCACAAAAAAGGTAAAATCGCGCTCCTCAACGGCATCGATCGCCGTCTGGTCGACGCGGATCTGTGGCAGGGAAAGTTCTACCGTCCTTGATTTTTATGCAATCATCACAAAAATATAATTGTATTTTTTACGTTTATATGGTAAAAAGTTCAAAATCTCTATTGAAAAAAAGATGATTTTACAGTATAATTAAAGCATAAATCTTTGATGTAAAGGGGTAAAAGGCTATGGCAAATTTCAGCACTAAGAATATTCGCAATATTGCACTTTTGGGACACGGTTCCACCGGGAAAACGTCGCTTGCAGAGTCCATCCTCTTTTTCAAAAAGCAGACCGACCGCCTCGGCAGGATCGCGGACGGCAACACGGTTTGCGACTATGACCCGGAGGAGATCAAACGCGGATTTACACTCTCCGCCTCGATGATCAATTTCGTACATAATGACATCAAAGTCAACATTATAGATACGCCCGGCTATCTCGGCTTTCGCGGCGAGGTCAAGCAGGCGGTACGCGTGGCGGACGCGGCGATCATCGTTGTGGACGGGCGTACGGGCGTGCAGGTCGGCACCGACCTCGGCTGGGACTATGCCGACGAGGCAAAGATCCCGAAAGCCTTTTTCATCAACCGCTTTGACGACCCCGAGGCGCGCTTTGCCAAAGTTTTTTCTGCATTGCGCGAGCGCTACGGCGTGTCGGTCTGTCCGATCTTTATCCCGATGATCGAGGGCGACCGCGTCGGCGGATTTTTGAACCTCATTGATATGAAAGTCTATAAGTACGACGAAAAAGGCGTGCTCTCGGCAGGGGCAAGCATCCCCGCTGACTTTGTCGGCACGGCGCACGAGTACCGCAATATGCTGCTTGAGTCCATTGCCGAGACCAGCGAAGATCTGATGAACAAATATTTCGCCGGGGAAGAGATCAGCCGCGACGAGGCGGTGGAGGCGATCCATCAGGGCATCATCGACGGCGGCATCGTGCCCGTATTCTGCGGCTCTGCCGCGCTGGTTTGGGGCATCGGACCTCTGCTTGACGTTATTGCCGACTCCTTTCCGCGTCCGACGGCGCGCGGCGTGGAGCACGCCGTGGACGGCAGTGAGATCGCCATTGAAAAAGAGGACGGCGAGACGGCGCTCTTCGTTTTCAAAACCGTGGCGGACCCCTTTGTCGGGCGGATGACCTTTTTCAAAGTGATGAACGGCGAACTGCGCCGGGATATGATCCTCAAAAACGCGCGCACGGGCACGGAGGAAAAAATCAACAAGATCTACACCGTTTGCGGCAAAAAGCAGACCGAGACGGACGCGCTTGCCTGCGGCGACATCGGTATGACGGCAAAACTTGCCTCCGCAAACACAAACGATACGCTCAGCGTCGGCGGCAAGATACAGTATGCGCACGTGATCTCGCCCGTACCCTATATGGGCAAGGGCGTGGTGCCGGTGTCCAAAGGCGACGAGGACAAGATCTCGCAGGGGATCTCCAAACTGCTGGAAGAAGACCTCACCCTGCGCTTTGAAAACAATCCCGAGACCAAGCAGATGCTGATTTACGGTATGGGCGATATGCATATCGAGGTCACCGTTGCCAAACTCAAAGCGCGTTACGGCGTATCCGTGGCGCTGGAAAAACAAAAGATCGCCTACCGTGAAGCTATCCGCAAAAAGGTATCGGTGGAGGGCAAGCACAAAAAGCAGTCGGGCGGCCACGGGCAGTACGGGCACGTCAAGATCGAGTTTGCCCCCGGTGACGATGGCACTACGGGACTCACATTTACCGAGAGTATTTTCGGCGGCAGCGTGCCGAAAAA
>JAFSUT010000046.1 GCA_017445085.1 Clostridia bacterium
CGCATGACGGTGTACATCGACGGCACGGTCAAAGATGAAGCCGTGATGATCAAGATGGGGCAGCACGATACGGTCAGCGACTTTGTTTCCATACCGACCGCCTACGTCCTCCCCGCGGATGAAGCGGACATCGAAAAGATCTTGCAGCTTTTGGATATGCACGGCATCCGCTATATCAAGATCCGCCCGGGCTCTGCGCTGACCCTCCGCAAATACGGCGGACTGGACACGGTCAATACCAATAACGAAGCGGTCACCCTCGGCGCGGCGGAAGAAGTCACCTTTGAAAACGGGGCTTACGTCATCCCCACAAACACCCCGGACAGTTATCTCATCGCCTATCTCTTTGAGCCGGACAGTATGCCTTTCGTCTCCTTTGACGAAAGCACACACAGCCTGACCAATATGCTCTATCTGACCGGTGACGACGCTCTCTACCGCAGTGAAACGGACAATATCACGCAAGTGATCGACGGGATGATCTTCGGCAAGGCGGGGAGCGGTGATATCAACGGCGACGGCGAGATCAGTCTGATCGACGTACTGCACGCCGCGCGTTCCATGCTTGCCGGTGAATTTCTCTCCGCCGCCGATATGAACGGGGACGGCGTGCTTTCTCTCGTGGATATCCTGCGGATCATCAAGCACTGTGCAATTTAGAATTAAAAAAGGGCAATTATGCATACAGACATCTTACTCCATGCCACAAAGGCGCTTCTCCTTGAAAAAGAGGCGCAGCACTATTTTGATTCCTATGCGATCTTTGCAAAGGTCAAAGGCAAAACCGGCGCGGTGTTTTCTGAAAACACCAATGAGGACACCCTCTTTGACATTGCCAGTTGCGGAAAGGTTTTCGTGACGACGCCGCTGGCTTTTCAGGCGTTTGGCGAGGGGAAACTCCACTCGGACGACACACTGGACAAATTCTTCAAAAATATCCCCGAGGATATCCGCGCCGTCAAAATCAGTCATCTGCTTTCCCACGGCTCCGGGATCGTCAAATGCGTTTTGCGCGATGAAACGGCGGCAGAGGGACGGGCGTCGGCGCTGGAACAGATTTTCAGCACCCCGCGTGCCTTTCCGCCAGGGACTCAGTATCAATATTCCTGTATGGGGATGATCCTACTGGGATTTATCCTGGAAGACGTGTACGGAAAATCGCTGGAAGCACTGTTTGAAGAACGGATCAAAGCACCGCTCGGATTTACGCGCAGCAAGTTCAACGTGGCGCTTGACGAGCCAAACACGGCAAAATGCCATCATTGGTTCAGCACGGAACCCTACCCGTACGCGCATCCGTGGGACGACGAAAACGTGCGCGCCTTGCGCACTGCCTCCGGCAACGGCGGTCAGTTTTTCTCACTTGCAGATATATGCAAATACGCCGACGCGATCATGGCAAAGGATCCGCGCCTATACCACCGCGAGTTTTTTGACCTTGCGGAACGCGATTACCATTCCGGGCATTCCCACGGCTACGGGTTAGGATTTCGCTGCGTGGACGCGCGCTATCCGGAGGGCGTGGATTTCTTTTCCAAAGGGACGTTCGGTCACGGCGGCTCCACGGGGACATCCTTTTACTATAATCGCACAGACGACGCCTGCGTCTATGCTGACCGATATGCGCCGCTGCTGCGACAAGCCCGGATCTTTCTTTCAATATATAAATACGTTTGTCAAGACGAGGCAAGAAATTTACACGGCGCTCCGCGCAGATTTTGAGCGGCAGGGCGTCCCTATCCAAAATTAAAAATAAAAAAGACCGCACAGCGGTCTTTTTTATTTTTAATGCAAATTGCTCTGCGACGCCTCGGCAAAGAAAACCGGCATAGTCGAAAAAACGACTATGCCGACGTTTTTCTTGGATTTACTCCAAAGGGGCGAAGAGTCATTTACCCTTCTGACAAAAACCCGGGGCAAAGAAATTACTTTTCCTCTCTCATAGCTGCAAAGCATGCGCTGCAGTATACCGGTCTGTCGTTTGAAGGCTGGAACGGAACCTTTGCCTCACCGCCGCAGTTAGCGCAAGTGGTGGTAAAGTACTCTTTTTGTGCGCGAGCTGCGTTCTTGCGGGAGCGGCGGCTTGCCGCCGCTCCCGCGGTCATTTTCTCTTTGCATTTTGAATTTCGTTATTCGGCGGCGCCGGACGGTTCTGCGCTGCCCGCCGCGCCGAGTTTTTCAAACCAGGCGACTGCAAACTCGACAAACCTTGCCGTCGCCGCACTCGGCGCGTAGTCGTTGGGCCAGGAAATATAGATATTGCGGTGAAAATCGGCATCCGCAAGCGGCAAAGAAACGATGCCGTCTTTTTGTACCTCCGCCCAGGAGATCTCCGGATAAAACGCTATACCGAAACCGTTTCTCACAAACGCGGCAACCGTGGCGTGGTTTTCGGTTTCCACCAGCACGTTCGGCGCGCAGTCGTGCTGCGCATAATAGCCGCTGACAAGTCGCGTCAGCCTGCCCGTCGGCCAAAGTCCGATGACCGGAAAGTCACGGATGTCCGAAAACACCAGTTTCTTTTTTTTCGTCAGCGGGCTTTCCGCAGGAACGGCGACCAGGATCTGCTCCGAAAACAGCGGGCGAAAGGTGTATTCCTTTTCGTTTCCCGCGGGGCGCGCGTCCACACGAAGATCAAAGAAAAGATTTCCTTTTGCTCTGTCGCTCGGGTTGGCAAACGTGATATCAATCTCCGGATTTTGCCGTCGGAACGCCGCAAGCAGAGGGATCATGGCGACCGTCCCCGCAAGGAGAGATATACGGATGGATTTGCGGCGCAGATCGTCCACGCGCCGTATGCCTTTTTCAAGTTTGCTCAGCGACGCGTCGATCTCTTCAAGAAACGCGCGCCCCGCCTCGTTGAGCATCACGTTTCTGCCGCTGCGCGTAAACAGTTTGGTGCCGAGTTCTTCTTCCAGCCGCGCGATCGTATGGCTGATCGAGGATTGCGGCACGTAGTATTTTGCGGCGACCTTGGAAAAGTTTTCAAATTTTGCCGCATCGCGAAAATATTTGAGCTGCAAAAGTTCCATGAGGCTCCCCCTTATACATTTTCGTATATATCATTATATAATAAAATATACTTTACGTCAACAGTATTTTTTGTTACAATATATTAAATAAGTTTACATGGAGGGCAATATTATAATGAAAAAACTATCGCTTTTCCTATTCGCATCGTTACTGCTGGCGGCACTGCTTGCGGTTTCCGCCTTTGCCGCGGGCGTCGTCTACGTGGACGGCACAGTCGCAGCGGCAGGGGACGGCTCCTCTCCGCAGACAGCACTGAAAACCTTTGCCGCGGCGGTGCAGGCGGTCAAAACCGGCGGCGGCACCATTGTCCTTTGCGGCGATACCACGATCCCGAGCGCAGGGATAGAAGTGGCGGCGTCCACCGGCACGATCACAGTCACGTCGGTCTACGGCGGGACAGATTATGACGCTGATCTTATCATGAACGGGCGTCTGGTCCTCACCGGCGCGTACGTTTTTGAAAACATCAATATTCACAACAATTCCGCGACCGTGCCGATGGAGTTCTTTGCGCGCGGCTACACACTGACGATGGAGGATACGGTCACCTGTACGAGTGAGAGTGCGGGGCTCATTTATCCGACCGTCTACGGCGGCAAACGCATGGGCGTACAGAGCACCGATACCCACCTCATCATCCGCGGCGGCACCTGGCGCAGCATTTTCGGCGGCAACTATTCCAAAAACTTTACGGCAAACAGCGTGATCGACTTTACCGGCGGCAGAGTTTTGTACGGCGTAGTCGGCGGTAACTATATCGACAACTTTACCGGCAACACCACCATCAACATCGGCGGCAACGCTGTTGTAGAGTTCAATACGGATAACGATATTCCCGCGGGCGTCATCGGTACGTCGATGGGCAACGGGCAGGCGTACACCTTCAGCGGCAACGTTTCGATCAATATCGGCGGCAATGCCAAAATCTATTCCAACGTGTTCGGCGCGGCGCGCCGCAACAACCTGGCCGTCAACGGGGACATCTCCATTGACATTTTCGGCAACGCCGAACTCTATCGTCACGTCTTCGGCGGCGGCTTTTTCGGCAACGTTACCACCGGAGAAGGCGGCGTTACGGTCACGATGCGCGACAACGCAAAACAGTCTATCGGAGATTTAAGTCCCCTTTACGTTAGTGCGGGTCCGCAGCAGGGGACGTTGACCGGCAACCTGTATACAGTTGTTTCGGATAACGCCTATATTGCCGGCAGCATTTACGGCGCAGGCTTTATCGGGACGCTTAACGGCGACTCTGCGGTTGAAATCAACGGCGGCACGGTCCTCGGCAACTTTAACGCCGGCACGGTCTCAGGCAACGTCGGCGGCAGCAAACATGTCACCATTCACGGCGGTACCATCGGCGGTACGGTCCGGGATGACGCGACGGTTGACCTTGCGGCAGGCGCCGAGGCAACGATCCACGCTTCTACCGGCACCATCACGACTGTCGCGCCCGCGGGATACGAAATCGTGATCGACAACAGCGGCGAAGATACCATCTACACCGCGGTATCGATTACGGCGGGGACC
>JAFSUT010000047.1 GCA_017445085.1 Clostridia bacterium
GCATTTCAAGGATGTCGCCGAGCGCAAAATGCAAAATCTCCATATCCACCTCCGGCAAAGCGAGATACATCTTAAAATCAAATAATTATTAACATTATATCACAGTTTTGCGCCGCTGTAAACCGATAAGCAAAGTTTATAAAATTTATTTATATAAATACTTTGACTATTGCAAATATGTGTGTTATAATATATTCTATTATAATAGGTGTAATTTGGACTTCGGCGCAAGCGACGGGATTTTTTCTTTGCAAAGCCCGGCGTTTTGCGGCACGGAAAGGACGAGAATATGCGAATTCTTGGCATCGACCCGGGCTATGCGATCGTCGGCTGGGGCGTATTGGATTATGAGCAAAGTCGATTTCGCGTGGTGGATTTCGGCGCCATTCGCACACCGGCAAAAACCGATACCAACGCGCGGCTGGAGAGCATTTATCACGGCATAGAACAAATCATTGAGACCTATGCGCCGACGCACATGGGGATTGAGGAACTGTTTTTCAATACCAACCAGACGACGGCGATCGTCGTTGCAGAGGCGCGCGGGGTGATCCTGCTTGCCGCAAAGCAGCACGGACTGACCATCGGCGAGTATACGCCGCTGCAAGTCAAGCAATCGGTGGTCGGATACGGACGCGCCGAAAAAAATCAGGTGATCCGTATGGTGACGATGATGCTCGGACTTGAAAAACCGCCAAAGCCGGACGATACGGCGGACGCGCTTGCCATTGCCATTTGTCACGGGCATTCCTATTCCTCGCGCATCGGCAATTACTATAATCAATGACCCATTTTTCGGAGTTATATCATGTGGATTAGTGAAAATTGGACTGACTATGAGTTGATCGACGCGTCCGACGGCGAGCGCCTCGAACGCTGGGGCGAATATACCTTGATCCGCCCCGATCCGCAAGTGTTGTGGAAGGGGGCGCGGCGCTCTCCGCTTTGGAAGCGTGCCGACGCTTCGTACAAGCGATCAAAAAGCGGCGGCGGCGCATGGCAGGAAAGCCGCGTGCCCGAAAGTTGGACGATAAGTTACGGCAACCTCAGGTTTTTGATCAAACCGATGGGGTTTAAGCACACGGGGCTTTTTCCCGAGCAGGCGACAAATTGGGATTGGTTTTCCAAACTGATTTCCGGGGCAAAACGCCCCGTCCGCGTGCTGAATTTGTTTGCCTATACCGGTGGTGCAACGGTGGCGGCGGCGGCCGCGGGTGCTTCGGTATGTCACGTGGACGCTTCACGCGGTATGGTGGCGCAGGCAAAGGAAAATGCAAAACTCTCGGGGCTGGAAAACGCGCCCATCCGCTATATCGTTGACGACTGCAAAAAATTTGTCGAACGTGAGATCCGCCGCGGCAACAAATACGACGGCATCATTATGGATCCGCCCTCCTACGGGCGCGGTCCCACGGGGGAAGTCTGGAAAATCGAAGAGTGCATCGACGAGTTTATTGCACTGTCGTCCGAATTGCTTTCGGAGCAGCCGCTCTTCTTTCTGATAAGCTCGTATACAACCGGGCTTTCGCCGCTTGCGATGCAGTATATGGCGGATATCCGCATCCGTCCGCGGCACGGCGGCAGCGGACAGGCGATGGAAATTACACTTCCCGTAAAGGCAAGCGGTTCGTTTTTGCCGTGCGGATCAAGTGTGCGATATGAATTTAAGTGAGTAAAAATATGGCAGAACCTTTTATTACAGCAAAAGATTTAACGTATACATACAGCGGCGACGACGGGGAATCCACGACCGCACTGCGCGGCGTCAGTTTTACCGTAAGTGCAGGGGAATACATTGCGGTGCTGGGGCACAACGGCTCCGGCAAATCCACGCTGGCAAAACTGCTCAACGGAATTTTGACGCCGGGCGGCGGCACGCTCACGGTCAGCGGTCACAAAATGACGTCGGAAATGACCGACGAAGAGATCTTTGCCGTGCGCAGGGATGTAGGGATGGTGTTTCAAAATCCGGACAATCAGCTGGTCGCCACGATCGTGGAGGAAGACGTCGCGTTCGGACCTGAAAATCTCGGGCTCCCGCGCGAGGAAATTCGTCGTCGGGTGGACGACGCGCTGAAAGCCGTCGGTATGTATGAATACAGGAATAGTCAGCCGCACAGGCTTTCGGGCGTGCAAAAGCAACGCGTTGCGATCGCAGGGGTCCTTGCGATGATGCCGAAATGTATCATATTTGACGAGTCGACCGCTATGCTGGATCCGCGCGGTCGCGCCGACGTGATGAATACCGTCCGCAAACTCAATCGGGATTTCGGTATGACGGTATTGCATATTACGCATTATATGGATGAGGCGGTGCAGGCAAACCGCGTTTTGGTCATCAGCGACGGGATCCTCTCTGCAGACGGAACGCCGAAAGAGGTGTTTTCGGACGTTGAGGCGTTGCGCCGCGTAGGGCTCGACGCGCCCCAGGGGCGTGAACTGATGCACGCGCTGGAAAGCGACGGGATCCGTTTTTCGGACAAGCCGATTTCGGCAGAGGAATGTGCGGCGTGTATTCTCGCACGATATCAGCATGCAAACGGGATTTGCGGCGGAAAGGAAAAGGAAGTCTTCGGCAAATGACAGTGTTAGAACTTCGGGACGTGTGCTATGCGTATGACAAAGGCACGCCGATGCAAAAAGACGCGGTAAGGCATATATCGCTGAATATCGAAAAGGGCAGTATGACGGGGTTGATCGGACACACCGGATGCGGCAAATCCACGCTCCTTCGGATGCTCAACGGGCTTTTGCGCCCGGACAGCGGCTGTATCCTCCTCGACGGCGTCGATATCTGGGAAAAGCCGAAGGCGATTTCCGCATTGCGGTTTCGCGTCGGGCTGGTGATGCAGTATCCGGAGTATCAGTTGTTTGATGAAACGGTCGGCGCGGATATCGCTTACGGACCGCGAAATATGAAACTTACGCAGGAGGAGATCTCGGCACGCGTTGCGGAGGCGGCGGATTTTGTCGGTATCCCGCACAGTATGCTTGAAAAATCGCCGTTTGAACTCTCGGGCGGGCAAAAGCGGCGGGTCGCCATTGCCGGCGTGATCGCGATGCGCCCGGAGATCTTGGTTTTGGACGAACCTGCGGCAGGGCTTGACCCGATGGGCAGAGAAGCCATTTTCAACGGACTTACGGCGTATCGCCGCGCCAGCGGTGCGACGGTCATCGTTGTCAGTCACAGCATGGAGGATGTGGCGCGGTATTGCGACCGTATGATCGTGATGAACGAAGGCTCTGTTTATATGGAGGGGACAAAAGAGGATGTATTCTCCCGCGCGGACAAACTGATGGAAATCGGACTCGGCGTCCCGGAAGTCACGCGCCTGGTTTCGCTTCTTCGCGCCGGCGGAATGCCGATCCCGCAAAGCATTTTCACGGTAGAGGATGCGGAGCGTGCCCTCCTGCCGCTCCTTGGAGGAGAACAGCATGCTTAAAGATATTACACTCGGTCAATATGTTTCGGCGGATTCGATTTTGCACCGTGCCGATCCGCGCACGAAACTGCTCCTTTCGCTTTTGTTTATCGTCACCCTGTTTATTGCAAACAGCGCAACAGCGTTTGCGCTTTCCGCACTCGTTGTCCTTCTTGCGGTTTTTGCTTCTTCGGTGCCGGTGCGTATGGTCGTGCGTGCCGTAAAACCTTTGACCTACATCGTGATTTTTACGGCACTCATCAACATTTTTTGGACCAAAGGGGAGCATTTGCTCCTCTCCTGGCAGTTTGTGCAGATTTATCTGGAGGGCGTCGTTTTTGCGGCGTTTATGGCGCTGCGCATTATGCTCCTCGTCGTCGGCGTCAGCGTGATTTTGACCTACACGACAACGCCGATCTCGCTAACGGACGGGCTGGAAGAACTCCTGATGCCGCTTGCAAAGCTCAAACTGCCCGTGCACGATTTTGCCATGATGATGACCATTGCCATGCGGTTTATCCCCACACTGATCGAAGAAACCGATAAGATCATGGATGCGCAAAAGGCGCGCGGCGCCGATTTTGAGGGCGGCGGACTGCTTGCCAAGGCAAAAGCGCTGATCCCGATCCTCGTACCGCTCTTCGTTTCCTCTTTCAAACGCGCGGACGATTTGGCGATCGCCATGGAGTGCCGTTGCTATCGCGGCGGCGCGGGCAAGACAAAACTCAAGGTGCTTGCATTTTCCGCGGTTGATTTTTGGCTTGCCGCCTTTGGCGTCTTCTATCTTGCCGCCGTGATTTGCTTAAACCTTTTGTTCCCGCTTGTGCGGATTTAGAGGGCGCGGAAATGAAGATCTTACTTCGACTTTCGTTTGTCGGGACGGATTTTTGCGGTTGGCAGTTTCAGCCGCACGGGCGCTCGGTGCAAAAAGTGCTCACCGACGCGGCGGCGGCGCTCCTCGGCACGCCATGTGAGATCACGGGGTGCAGCCGTACGGACAGCGGCGTGCACGCGCTGGATTTTGCGGCGACGCTCGTACCGAAAAACGGGATCTGTACCATTCCGCTTGAGCGTTTGCCGATCGCCTTTTCGCACGTTTTGCCATCGGATCTTTCGGTAAAACACGCGGAATCTGTCCCCGATGATTTTCATCCGCGGTATGCCGTGGTCTATAAAGAATATATCTACCGCATCTTGCCGCAGCGTGTTCCCGACCCGTTTCTCAAAGACCGGGCGTGGCAGTATCCCCGCACACTTTCCAAAGATGCGCTCACGCAGATCAACGCTGCGGCAGAAGTGCTCGTCGGAAAACATGATTTTTCATCGTTTATGGCGGCAGGTTCAAAAATCGAAGACCCCGTGCGCACGGTGAAGTTCTGCTTTGCGGAGCGTGAGGGGGAGCAAATCGTGTTGCATATCGCCGCTGACGGATTTTTGTATCACATGGTGCGGATCATTGCGGGCACGCTGATGCTTTGCGCAGAGGGAAAGGCGGATGCCGCCGGCGTTTCGCGGATATTAGAAGCAAAAAATCGAGCGGCGGCAGGCGTTACCGCCCCGCCCGCGGGACTTTATCTTTATCGGGTCGTATATTAAGTAAAGGAGGTAAGGAAAGATGCGCGCTGTGCGGATGCCGCCGGAAGGCAAAGAAAAAAAGCCGGAAACCAATGCGTATTATCTGCGGATTTCCCAAAAACTGCAAACGGCAAAGTATTTTATCCTTTTGTTTGTCGTCCTTGCGGCGGCGCTGACGTTTTTTGCTTACCGAAAGAATATTACCTATGACAATCTGCGGTATTTGCTGCGCGACGCGGACGCCGCAGGGCATATTGAAAACGCCGGCGACAAGATGACCTATATGCCGTCGAAAAATAACTTTTACACGTCGTTTCGCGGCGACGTTGCCGCCCTGTCGGAGGGCGGACTTACGCTGAATCGTGCGCTGGGCAGTCGTTCGTATACGGACGCTTTTTCCGCCAAGGCGCCTGTTGCCGCGGTTTCGGATAAGTATATGGTCGTCTATGACGTCGGCGGCAATGATTTTTACGTTTACAACTCGCTCGGGCGTGTGTATGACGGGCGGATGGAGTATCCGATCTACGATGCCGCGGCGGCAAACGACGGGCATTTTGCACTTCTCACCAAAGACGCGGTAAGCGGCTATATCGTTTATATCTATAATCGTGACTTTCATCTTGTGACCAAACTTTCCCGTCAAAATGACATAGCAGACATCGGTTTTGCCGATAAAAGGCTCTATCTTTGCGAATTGCGGCTTGCCGGCGGTTATCTTACGACCGATATTTCGTTCTTTACGCCCGGCGGGGCGGCGGTGGAGCCGTTTGCCACGGAGGTCGGGTTCCCGCTTTCGTTTGGCGGCGTCGGCGATAAATTTTATCTGTTGCTTTCGGACGGATTGATTTTTTATGACAAAAGCGGCGAAAAAACGCTCTCTACGTCGTTTATATCGGGCGAGCCGACGCAGTTTGCCTGCGGTGATAACGCGCTTGCCGTCGTGTTGGATGAGCGCGGCGCGGATGCTATGCTCGGCGTATACGTCTATTTTGCAAACGGGGAGAGTTATTCCGTCTCTGCCGAATACGGACTTGTCGATCTGTGTATGCGCGGAAACAGACTATGCCTTTTGTACGACGGGCGCTTACTGCTTTGCGGAAAAGACGAGCGCCGCGAGATAAAAATAGGAGATGGCGGACTTGCGCTTTTGGAAACGGGGAATACTGTTACGGTCTGCTATCCGAACTATGCAAAACAATATGCATTTTAGAAAATGAGGTGATACGATGTATTATTTGATTTTGGACGCCGCTGTCGTTCTGATCATGCTGGTTGTTGTGATCAACGCAACGCGGCGCGGATTTATCAGCGCGGTGTTTAGGCTTTTGACCACCGTCGCTTCCCTCGGGATCGCCGTTTCCTTTTATCGCACGCTCGGCGCGTTTTTAGATGAAAACTTTGTTCGCGCGTGGCTCGAAGCGCGGCAGGTGCATTTGCAAGAGCCGCTCGCGTTGCCTGACGTCACGAAAATTTTCGGCGAAAACGAATTCCTTTCGGGCATCGCAACGCGCTTCGGTGTGGATCTGCGCGGGGCGTTTCTCGGCGACCTGCTTGCGTCAGGCTCAAGCGCGGCTGAGGAGGCGACCGACGCGCTCTCACAGGTCATTTCAAATATCATTGCATTTATTTTGATATTCATCGTGTCGATTTTGGTATTGAAACTTGCAAGCCTTTTGCTGAGTGCGGTTTTCAAACTGCCGGTCCTTCGATCGGTCAATCGTGCGCTCGGCTTTTTGCTCGGGCTTTGCGAGGCTTTGCTGATCGCCGTCGTCCTTTCGAGCGCGTGCGTCGGCATTTTTGAGAGTTACGGTATGATCCGTCCGGATTTTCCGCTGGCGGACGTCGGCAACAACACCTATATTATTCGTTTCTTTGCAGGACTTTTTAAGACACCGGGGGCAGTATGAAAAAGAAAAACATTCCGAATTTATTATCCATCCTTCGTATTTTACTTGTGCCGTGTTTTGTGTTCTTGTTTTACAATGAACATTTACTTCTTGCGCTGGTCGTATTTTTGTTTGCGGGGCTGACCGACGTTGTCGACGGTTATCTTGCGCGTCATTACGGCTGGACGAGCGACGTCGGCAAAATTCTTGATCCGTTTGCCGACAAACTGATGCAGTGTGCCGTTTTGGTCTCCTTTGCCACAAAGCAGATGATCCCGCTGTGGCTGCCGCTGATCTATATCTCAAAAGAACTTTTAATGGGGATCGGCGCGATATTCGTTTTCAAAAAGAAAAATCGCGTTGTCAAGAGCGCCTTTTGGGGCAAGTTTGCCGTCTGCGTTTTTTACGCTTCGATCGTCGGGCTTGTCCTGGTCAACCGTTACGTTACGGGCGCTGCCGCCGCCGTTTTGCAAGCGGTGATCTCGGTAGTGATGCTCGGATTTGCGCTTTTGGCGCTGCTTCAGTATTTCAGACAGTATTTTCGTTCTAAATCTTAAAGGAGGACTTTGATGGAAATGTGCGCACGATGCCATAGCCGACCGGCGATGGTATTTATCACCAGACTTGAAAACGGCACGTCCAAAAACGAGGGGATTTGCCTTAAATGTGCAAAAGAACTCGGGATCAAGCCGATTGATGATATACTTAAAAAAATGGGGATCTCCGAAGAGGAGTTTGACCGTATGAGCGAAGAAGCCGACGGCTTTATGCAAAGTATGGTCCCGTCACAGGACGAGGACGGAGAGCCGAGTGAAGAGGAGGGCGGCGCACCCGCCATTGATTTCGGCAAACTGATGCGTGAGGCGGGCGCCTCTGCCGGCGGCGGCAATGACGCCGGCAAAGATAAAGCCAAAAAATCCGACGATAAGGGCAGGGGGCACAAGTTTCTTGATACCTACTGCCAAAATCTGACCGCAAAAGCGCAGGCGGGCAAAATGGATAAGATCGTCGGGCGCGAGCGCGAGCTTGACCGCGTGATCCGGATTTTGTGCCGCAGGCAAAAGAACAATCCCTGCCTCATCGGTGAACCCGGCGTCGGTAAAACGGCGATTGCCGAGGCGCTGGCACAAAAAATAGCCGAAGGCACGGTGCCCTACCGATTGAAAAACGCGGCGGTCTATCTTCTTGACTTGACCGCGCTTGTGGCGGGTACGCAGTTCCGCGGACAGTTTGAGAGCCGCATTTTGGGGCTGATCAAAGAGGTCAAGGCGGCAGGCAATATCATCCTTGTCATCGACGAGGTGCACAACCTGGTCGGCGCAGGCGAAGCCGAGGGAAGTATGAACGCCGCCAATATTTTGAAGCCTGCGCTCTCCCGCGGGGAAATCCAGGTCATCGGCGCGACAACGTTGACCGAATATCGCAAATATATCGAAAAGGACAGCGCGCTGGAACGCAGATTTCAGCCGGTGACGGTCGCCGAACCGTCGATGGAAGATACCGTCCGTATTCTCACGGGAATCAAGCACTACTATGAGCAGTATCACAATATCCGTATTCCGGATGACGTGGTGCGCCTTGCGGTCACGCTTTCCGAGCGGTATATCACGGAGCGCTATTTGCCGGATAAGGCGATCGACCTGCTCGACGAGGCGGCGTCCTACCGTGCGCTTTCTTCTCCCGATCTCAATGAAAAACTCGCGCTCAGTGACGAACTCAAAAAGATCGAGGCGGAAGAGTCTGCGCTTGAGTCGATGCCCGAAAGCGAAAGTGACGATATGCAGGAAAAGTATAAGCGTATCGCCGATATGCGCGTGCGGCAGGCGCGCGTGTCCGGGCGTTTGATTGAAATCGAGCCCGCGTGCCTTTCGGTTGAACTGACCGCAGAGGATCTGGCGCGTGTGATCGAAGTTTGGACGGGGATCCCCGCAACGCAGATCACCGAAAATGAGTTCCGCCGTTTAGACGGGCTGGAGGGACGACTGAAAGAAAAGATCATCGGGCAGGACGAGGCGGTAGAAGCCGTTGTCAAGGCGATCAAGCGCAACCGCGCGGGCGTTTCGTATAAGCGCAAACCGGTTTCGTTTATCTTTGCCGGTCCGACCGGCGTGGGCAAGACCGAACTTGTCAAGACGCTGGCGGCGGATCTGTTTTCCTCCCCGGAAACGCTGATCCGTTTGGATATGTCCGAGTTTATGGAGCCGCACAGCGTGTCCAAACTCATCGGCGCACCTCCCGGCTACGTCGGGTATGACGAGGCAGGGCAGCTCACCGAGAAGATCCGGCGCCGCCCGTACAGCGTGGTGCTGTTTGATGAAATCGAAAAAGCGCATCCGGACGTCCTCAATATCCTATTGCAGGTGCTGGACGACGGGCGCATCACCGACGCACACGGCAAAGAGGTCAACTTTGAAAATGCGCTGATCGTGATGACGACAAACGCAGGTTCCAATACCGGTTCGGCGGTGTCCGGCTTTTCTTCTCAAAAGGATGCGGGGGTAAATACGCGTACCGAAAAGGCACTCTTGTCTTTCCTGCGCCCCGAATTTCTCAACCGCATCGACGAGGTGGTCGTTTTCCATTCGCTCACCGAAGAAAACTTTGTCGGCATAGCGCATTTGATGCTCTCGCAGCTTGCGGAGGCGCTTGCGGCAAAAGGCATTGAATTTCACTTTACCCCGGCGGCAGAACGTTTCATCGCGGAAGCGTCCTATTCATTAAAATTTGGCGCGCGGAATATGCGGCGGTATATTCAAACCGAGGTGGAAGACGCGCTTGCCGAAAAGATCATTGCCGCTTATGATCACAAAATTACCGCGGCGTCCCTTGACGTCCGGGATGAAAAACTTTTCATTGATTGTCTTTAATTTATATAAATAAAGGAGATAAAAAATGGCAGAAAAATGTACGCATGATTGTTCAACCTGCGGCGCAAACTGCGCGTCGC
Organism: Clostridia bacterium; assembly: GCA_017445085.1. GTDB lineage: Bacteria > Bacillota > Clostridia > Oscillospirales > CAG-272 > UMGS902. The sequence goes on from JAFSUT010000047.1 coordinate 9,831, forward strand.
GGGCAGAGGCGCCGGAGTCGCTTTTGACGCCGCAAAATCCGCTCAGCAATGTGAAAAAAGTCATCGGCGTCGTCAGCGGCAAAGGGGGCGTTGGCAAATCGCTTGTCACCTCCATGCTTGCCGTGGAGATGCAGAGGCGCGGGTATAAGACCGCGGTTTTGGACGCGGATATCACGGGACCGTCCATCCCGCAGGCGTTTGGGCTCCACACGCGCGCGGAGGGCAGCCCGGACGGGATTTATCCCGTAAAGACCGCCACCGGCATCGAAGTGATGTCGGTAAATCTCCTGCTCGATGACGAGACCTCGCCGGTGGTCTGGCGCGGGCCGGTCATCGCGGGGACGGTCAAGCAGTTTTGGAGTGAAGTGGTCTGGAACGATGTTGACTATATGTTTGTCGATATGCCTCCCGGAACGGGCGACGTGCCGCTGACCGTCTTTCAAAGCCTCCCGCTCGACGGTATCGTCATTGTAACTTCGCCGCAGGAACTTGTCTCCCTGATTGTCAAAAAAGCCGCAAATATGGCAAATTTGATGGAAATCAAAGTGCTCGGGCTTGTCGAGAATATGAGTTACGTCGTCTGCCCCGACTGCGGAAAGAAAATCAATATCTTCGGGGAGAGCAAAGCCGAACAAACCGCAAAGTCGTTTGGCTATACGGTCCTCGGAAAGATCCCGATGGACTACCGCCTCGCCGCCCTTTGCGACAAAGGCGCGATCGAACTGATGGAAAATGACTATCTGCACTCGGCGGCGGATATTCTCGAAAAAATGTAACAGAGAAAGGCAGGCGCCGCCTGCCTTTTTGTTGTTTTGATTCTGTTTTGAAAAAGCTCGTGCGCAAGTTTGATTGCCTACAGTGAATATCACAAGTGGATGCAATGCTGAATTTGGCTTTTTTGATACTCTTTGTGTTTTATAATATTTTTTGTAAAATCTTTCATAAAAAATGTACAAACCTCTTGAAATCTTAAACGGAATTTGCTATTATAATTTTAAATTATATTCTCCATAACTATGCTTTGTAAATTCTTGTTGCGAAAAGGGAGAAAATTATGAAGAAGCAATTTTTGGGGACGGTATTTGTGCTCTGTCTGTTGCTCTCGGCACTGTTGCTTGCCGTGTCGGTTTCTGCCGCGGCAACCGAGATTTCCACAGCGGACGAACTGCTGGAGATCATGAACGACGACACCAAATGGGCGACGAGTTATGTCCTGACGGCGGATATCGATCTTTCGACGGCGACAAACGGACTGCCGCAAAAACCGATCGGTTCGAATAGCAGTCATAAGTATACGGCAACTTTTGATGGTGCAAATTACAAGATTACCGGGATTGACATTGAGAATACCAGCACAAATTATACCGGTTTGTTCGGCTATGTGAGTGGTACAATTAAAAATTTGAACATATACGGCAAGGTTGTCTCGACTGGCACGTATACCGGTGGACTTATCGGCGTAGCAACCGGTACCTGCCGTGTGGATAATGTGGAATGCCATATTGACGTTACGGGTTCCACGAACACAACGTCAACCAGCAATTTGGGTACGGGCGGTTTCATCGGGGCACTGACGCCTGCAGCGGGTAAAAATGCTCAGATTTCCAACGTTACCTATTACGGTAAAGTTATTGCAGGTAAATTTGTTGGTGGTATCCTCGGTTACCTGCAAACCGAGTCCGGAACGGCGTCTTCTTTTTCAATTTCAAATGCAGTCAATAAAGGAACGGTTACCGCCACCGGCGGTGCATGCGCCGGTGGTATTGTCGGCTATATTATTCATTCGAATGTCAGCGCCAATCGCTTTTTCATTGATACTTGTGAAAATCAAGGTGAAATTCATGGCATTAATTATGTCGGTGGTATTGTCGGTGCATTTGGCAATGCCGGCGGCAGTACAAAGACGCCGTTTACTTTCAGCAAACTTTCAAACCGTGGTTTAGTAAAGGCATCGACCGGCATTGCTGCAGGTATTGTTTCTCTTTCCCGTTCCGGCGTGGCCAATTCCGTTATTTATACCGACTGTGTCAACTACGGAGAAATCGACGCTCCCTATGGCGCGGCTGGTATTATTAGCGTAACAACAACTTCTGTATACGCTTTTTCACTGATACGATGCTATAATGCCGGCCAATACACAGGGACGACAACCAATGCAAGTTATCCGTCGCTTCCTATTGAATCAAAGGATACTTCGGCGCAGGTTACAAATGTTTATTACAGTGGAACTGAAAATGCTGCAGAGACGCATGGCGCGTTTGTTTCCGATCCAACCAATAAAGCTTTGTTTGAAAACTTTGATTTTCAAGATGTATAGGCAATGGGAATAACGGGCCCTGAAATCCGCGCGTTCCACACACATAATACAAGCGTTCCTATTGCTATCAGCAAAACCGAGCATAGACTTGACTGTACATGTGGCGAAGTCGGCACAATAGAAGTGCATAACTTTACAGATAGCGTTACCTGTAAAGTTTGTGGATACGATCCGACTTGTTTGCATACAAGTACGCATCAAGAAGTTACGACTGCTTCTACTTGCGTTACTCCTGGAGTACGTTCCACCATTTGTGAAGAATGCGGTGAAGTTGTTGCGACGGAGCCGATTGCCGTTGATGCAAATAATCATGAGGATACGGCCTTTGTTTGGAGTTATGATGCTACTGCCGGAAAGTATTATTTGACTTGCTCGGCATGCTCTTCGGCATACGGTCACCAAACCGAATCGCCGGTTGTCTATGTCAATGGCGCAATTGGTGAAAATGCAAATAGCGGCCTAAATGCCGAAAAACCTGTTGCAACGCTGACAAATGCAATTTCGCACATTGCAAACTGCGGCGGTACAGTCGTCATTACGAGTTATACGCTCAGTGCCAATGAGACGCTCCCGTCCTGGAACGGGCTTGTCACCTTTACTGCAAGTTCCTTTGACACTCACGGTGCGGCAACCACCGGTGTCACCATTGCAAAACATGGTGCAATCTTGACCATGGGCGGCGATGCAAAGTTTGACGCAATTTTGTTCAAAGGAAAATCCTCAAGTGTTTTTAGAGTTTTCCTGGCGGCAAATTGGCATAACCTCGACATCGGCTATGTCCGCGTACAAAATCATGCAACCGCTTACGTTTTCGCAGGTCCTGCGTACAACGGTACGACGGATACCGCGCCAAAGACGGTGCATTTGAATCTGGATATGCCTGCAATGTCCACAGATGCCGGTGATTATTTCTATGAGCGCATTTATCTCGGCAGTGCCATTCATTCCGCATCGGCGGATATCGAAAATAAAAATGTCACGTTGACAGTAAATCCGGGTTATATCAATACAAAGGCAACCGCGCGTACTCAAAGCGGAACCGTTAACACGATTTACGCTATCTCCACCACGGCGACTGAAGCATATAATCCGGCGGTCGTAGACGGTTGCACCGCCAATATCCAAATCGGCGGTGATGTCGTCGTCAACTACTTCCGTACGGGGGATAAAGGCCGTCCGGAAGCGAAGGTTTCGCTCGACAATCTGACGCTTACGCTGAATGACGACGCAACGGTCGATGATTTTTATGCAAAGAACGTCAAAAATGCAACCGTTACGCTTTCCACCTCTGCCGCGGGCAGGACTGTAAAGCAGAGCAAGATAATTGAGTTTGCCAAAGTCGGCGATTTTGCATCCGAAAGCGCCGCTCTCACGATGAATTACGATACGCATTGCTTTGCACCGACGCTGAGCCCCTATTACACGGCGACCGGCTATACCGTCACCGATAACGGTGTGGACGTTTGTACGTGGGATACCGACGTAAAAAATGCAACGACAACGCTGTATACTTGCACGGTGTGCGGCAGAGAAAAAACGTCCGATTCTTTCGTTTATGATGCAGATGCATTTGCAAGACCCTATACGCAGAACAAAACAACGAAAGATATTATGAGTTATCTGCTCCGTATCATTGTTCGCGCGTATGTTCCCGAAGATAAAACCGTACAGTATTACGGCATTGCAATGCTGCCGCAGAATACTGAATGGACGTTTGAAGACGGCAAAAACTACGTTGTAAAGAACGAGGGCAGCATCGAAAGCGGCACAACTTTTATGACGGATATCGAAAACATACCGGTAGCGAATAA
>JAFSUT010000003.1 GCA_017445085.1 Clostridia bacterium
CTATATTTTTACCGTCATCAAGCTTAGCGGTCGAAGTTGCAGGGTCCCAGTCTACGGTTGCCCCCATCGCTTCTGCAATAAAGCGGAGGGGCATCAGTGTGCGACCATTATCAATGACAGGTGCAGCATCCAAAAGTTGCGCCTGCCCGTTTACGTATGCGGTATTTGAGCCGATGGTCAGCTTGACCTCGGTCTTCCCGGCGGCAACGTCGTTTGTCACTTTGTCAAAGAGGGCAAGCATATCGGCACTCGGCGTCACGCCCTTGTAGTTTAAGGTATAGGTCGCGTCTTTTGCAAGAGGCGCAATATCAATGCTGCCGTCGCCGTTTTTGCCGTAGGTGAGGATCGTCTCGCCGATCGTCCCGCCCGTCCAGTTGACGGTCGTGGATTTAATCACGTTTTGCAGATTCAGCGTTTTGATCGCACCGCCCGTGATGTTGACGGTGGAGGTGTTGTGCGCAAAGTATTGATCACAGCCGGTATAGATCTGGTCGGTGACCGCGCCGCCGAAAATGTTGATCTCACTTTCATTAGAGGCGTATGCCTGCACCGTGCCGCCGTAAATGCGGAAGATGTTGCCGCCGTAGAGGTTTACCGTGGTCTTGCCGTCGTAGAAGTAGGTCTCGCCGGCAATGGCGGTGCCGCGGTTATAGGCGATGACGGCGTAGTAGTTGCCGCTGTAAAAGTTGATTTCAGCCTTGACGTTTGTTTGCATGGGGTCGCTTTGCCCCTTGGCGATCTGGTGACCGAGGACGACGGTGCAGTTTGCGCTTGCCGGGTCGATCTCCGGCATTACAAGTCCCGTGCCGAAGGTGATGTTGTTGTAGTTGCAAACAAAGAGCAGGGATTTTTCAAAGTCGATGCGCGTGTTTTCGATCAACGTGTCGCTGCGCAGGTAGATGCGGTGGCTTGCGCCCGCGTCGATCCCGCCGTCAAAGTACTTTTCACCGTCGTACGAGGTAAAGATGATCTTGCCGTCGTGTGCGGGCGCCATAAAGTTGGTTTCCAGCGTCACTTTGTTGATGAGGACGATCGTGCCGACGTCCACGTCGGCAAGCATTTCATAGGCGACCATCAGATCACTGATGGGGGATTCGGGGGACAGACCGTCGCCGTTTCCGGCATTGGATACGTAAACTCTGGCGGCGCCGGCGTGGCTTTCTGTCGGCGTTTTGTCAAGGAGGGTATATTGCGCCACGGCAGCGTCCGCCGCCGCGGTCACTTTGGCGCCGTCCTCGTAGATCGCCGTGTCAAAGGCGTCGATAAATTCGTTGGCGATCTGCCCACGGCGCACGATCATCGACGAGGTGCCGTCGGTGACCTTGGAGGAGATGGTTTCTTCAACGCCTTTTGATACCGTGCCGATCTTGCCGCCGAGATAATAGAGATCGGTGTGTCCCATAACGTTGTTGATGGAGAGGGTGGTGATGGTGCCGCCGTTTACCGTGATCTTTGCGTCACCGTTGAGGCGCCGCGTCTTGTCGCCGCCGGTAAAGAGAGAGCCGACGGTGCCGCCGTTTACCGTGATCTCGGTACTGCCCGAATACTGCCCGTTGACCGATGCGCCGTACAGATTTTTGATGTTGCCGCCGTTGACCGTGATGTGCGACGTCCCGCGGAAGGTGGTGGCACCCTGACCGCGGCAAAAACCGATGACCGAACTGTATGTACCGCTGCTGATCGTGATGTGGGAGTCGAGATTTGTTTTTGCCTCGCCGTCCTGCGGAACCAGCGGGTACTGATAGCCGCCGACGATAAATGCGGTGCCCGTGGTGGACATCCCCGTGCCGAGGGTGATATCGTTGAATCGTGCCAGGATCATATAGGACTTGACGGTGTTGTCACTGCCGTAGGCAAACGCGGTTTTTTCAAAGGTGAGCGGCCCGTTCATATAGTAGCGGCTGTACTGCGGGTGGTTGAAGATGAGTTTGCCACCCGTGATGGTGATATTGCCGCTGTGTTCGGGTTCAAAAAAAGACTCGGAGATCGTATAGGTGCCGACGATAACGATCTTACCGCCGTCTTTGACGGCGGAAATGGCGTCCGACAGAGAGTTTGTCGGCGTGTCCGTCGTGTCGCCGTTTCCCGTACCGCCGTCGCTGACGTAGACCGTGTCTCCCGCGGCGAGTGCGCCGAGCGAAAGGCAGAGCACAAGGAGGAAAAGTGAAAGGCATAACAGATATTTTTTCATATCGTTTGTCTCCTTTATTTATATTTTCTGATTTAATTGTATCGTAAAACAGAGGGAGGGTCAAGGGAAAAAACGAAAAAACTTTACGCTCCGTTTTTGCACCGGAACGACAAATGGGCTGTAAAGAATGAGACACTGCTTCTTTACAGCCCCTTGTTTGCGCGCCCCGGCGTTTGATTTACGATAATCCGCCCTTGATGACGTCTGCGATCTCGGAGATGGAGATAAAGGCGTTTTCGTCGTGCTCAAATACGAGATTTCGCATTTTCGGGATCTGAAAACGGTTGAGGACAATATATACGACGGTTTTGTCGCTGCCCGAAAAGTAGCCGCGCGCGTTGATGATGGTCAGTCCTTGTCCAAACGCCGCGGAGAGGGCGGCACAGACGGCGTGCGGCTTGTCGGTGACGATCATTGCCGCCTTGGAACGGTCGATACCCTCAATCAAAAAGTCCACCGTTTTGAGTGCGGCAAAGTAGGAAACGATGGAGTAGAGCGGCAGGATCCAGCTTTGCAGCGTGATGCCGCAGAGGACGTAGAGGAGGAGATTGTAAATCATCACGAAACTGCCGACCGAAAGTCCGAGGCGCTTTGCAAAGATCACCGCCATAACTTCGATGCCGTCGATGGCGCCGCCGAAACGGATGGTCAGCCCGCTCCCGACGCCGGAGATCAAGCCGCCGAAAATTGCGCAAAGCAGGAGGTCTTTGCCGGCAAGCGGGGAGGCGATGCTCACATCGACCGGCAAAACGTCATTGATGAGAAACGCGGTGAGGGCGTATATCGCCACCGCGTAAATCGAATATACCGTAAACGCAAATCCCTCGCTCCGAAAACCGAACAAAAAGAGCGGAATGTTCAAAAGGAGAAGAAAAAACGAGAGCGAGAGGACGGGCGGAGAGATCTGCGAGAGCAGGATCGAAGTCCCCGAAATGCCGCTGTCGTAGAGGTGGACCGGTGCCAAAAACATGGTGACGCCGACGGCATTGATGACGCCTGCCAGCGTGAGCATCAGGATGTTTTTCGGTTTCAGCGATCGAAAAAGGGAAAACTTTTTCAAAACAAAACCTCCGGAAAGATAAAAATGATGATATATACAGTATACCTGTGCGGATCCGCTTTGTCAATGCCGCGGCGCGCCCATCCTCTTGAAAAAAGTTTTACCGTATGGTATGATAACGATAGAGTGGCGCTCTTTTTGCCGGAGAGCGCATTTCGCACCGCGGTGCAGGCGGGGAAAGGACGGGCGATCTTTCAGATGTTCAACGTGTATCTTATGCGCAATGCAGAAAATGAGATCCGGCGGGCGTTTCCGTCCGCCGAGCGCACCGCCGAACTTGCCGCCTGCCGTGACGGAGCCCTGCGGGAGAGCAAGTGCGCGTCCTGGACGCTCCTTGACGGCGCGATTTTGCACGCAACGGGGGCGCCGGTGGATTTTCGCACCTTCACGCGCGAAAAAAACGGCAAATGGTCCTGTCCGTCCGCCGCGTTTTCGCTTTCGCATACCAAAGACTTTTGCGCCGCCGTCGTGTCCGACGCGCCCTGCGGTATTGATATCGAAGAGCGCACGGCTTTTTTGCGGACGCACGACGATGAACGCGCGGCGAAAATAAAAGAGAGAATCCTTGCGGCGGGAGACGATGCAAACGAGGACTTTCTCACGCTTTGGACGAAAAAAGAGAGCCTTTACAAAGCGTATGGCAGCGGCGGCTTTGCGCCGCGTGAAATCGACACGGGGGCGCACCCTGTGCGGGTGTATACGATACCTGCGTTTGATTTGACGCTCTCGGTTTGCGGCGAAAACTTAGATGAAATCCGATTTTTTTGCCTGCGCGAAAACAAAGTCGTGCCGATGGACGGGGGCGAAATTTTGCCGACTGCGAAAAAAAACATACAACCGTAGCAGCGTGAATATGTTTCACAAAGCGATGGTTGTATGTTTTTTCAGTTCAAAAGTTTTTCGGTTCCTTTTTTCAAAAAGGAACATTATTTTTCCGCCTACACAATTTTGCGGCAACCGTCCAGCTGGATGACCTGCCCGCTGATATAGGAGGATGAGTTGTCGGCGAGATAGAGGATGAGGTCGGCATTTTCTCGGTCGGAACCGCTCCTGCCCATATAGTTCAGGTCGTTTTTGCCGACGGCGTCGATGTCCGGATTGCGGGCGTCGCTGACCGTGCCGGGGGCTGTGGCGTTGCAGGTGATGCCAAAGGCGGCGATTTCTTTGGCGAGTCCTTTTGTCATTGCGATCATTGCGGCTTTGGACGCCGAGTAGGGGACCATCCGTGCATTGCCGTAAACGCCCGCGACCGAGGCGACGTTGATGATGCGTCCGAATTTTTGCGCTTTCATGGCGGGAAGCACGCTTTGGATACAGTAGACGGCGCCCATCAGATTGATTTGAAACATCTGATCCCAAAGCGCCGCTTCACAGTCGTCAAAAGGCTTGTTTACGCGCCAGTAGCCTGCGTTGTTGACGAGAATGTCCATGCCGCCGAGTTGTTTTTCGGCGTCTGCGACGGCGCGCTTGACCGCCGCTTCGTCGGTAATGTCAAGCACGTAGGTGCAAACCGACGAGGCATATGCCGCAAGTTCTTTTTTTACGGTGGAGAGGGTAGACGCATTGATGTCAAAGAGAGCAAGGTCGGCGCCCTCCTCTGCAAAACGGAGCGCGGTCGCACGGCCGATGCCGCAGCCCGCGCCGGTGATCAGAACTTTTTTGTTTTGAAATCGCATAACACATTTTCCTTTTTTGATTTCATTATAGCACGGGCAAAATAAAAAGAAATGGCAAATACAAAACGAAATTTAACAATTAAAAAACGTTTTCGGCAAAAACACGCATAATCTCCGACCGGATTTGACAAAAAAGAAAAACATTGTTATACTGTATCAAGATACGAAAGACGGGGGAGAAAAGATGGAGACGTTTTTGATATCGGATGTGTATTCCTGCATTTACTGCGAGGACAAGCGCGGCAAGCGTGATTTTGTGTGCCGCAGATCCGCGGGATTTATTTTGACGTTTTCCGGGGAAATCCTGTTTTCCTCTGCGGCGGGCGCGGTGCGCGCCGACGCCGCCACGGCGGTCTTTCTCCCGCGCGGCATCTCTTACCGCAACGAGTGCCTGCGCCCCGCGCAGAGCGTTGTCATCAATTTTTGCTCGGATTTCGGTGCGGACGCACCGCTGGCGCTTGCCGCGGTGCCGCGCGAGACGGCGCTGGGGATTTGCCGGAGGATACGGCCGCATCTGCACACCGAAAATCCGTATGACCGCCTGTTTGTACTCTCCGAGGTTTATGCGCTGGCATACCGCTTGTTCGGCGGACTGCCGTCGGCACAGCCCGAGCATAACGACGCACGGGCGGTATACGCGTACTTGCTGCAAAACTTTGACAAAAAAATCAAGGTGGAGGCGCTTGCCGCCGCCTTTTCGATGAGCAGCGTTTGCCTGCAAAAGCGTTTCCGCGCGGCGTACGGGAAAAGCATTTACCGTGCGCTTTGTGAAATCCGGATGCAGCGCGCCTGTGAACTGCTTGAAGAAAAACGACCGGTCGGCGAGATCGCGCAAAGCGTCGGCTATGAAGATATATATTCATTTTCACGCGCGTTCAAGCGCCTCTGCGGCGCAGCGCCGAGTGTGTATAGATAAGGATAGAAAAAACCGTTGCCGGTATTTCGGCAACGGTTTTTATGTCTTTGCTTATCGGTCAACGGCGCTTTCGCCGAAGTTTTTGGCATAGTCGGACGGCGAATAGCCGGTTTCCTTTTTGAAGGTGCGCGAAAAATGGTAGACGCTGGCAAAGCCGGTCATTTCCGCCACGGCGGACACCGAGAGATACTCGCGCGTCAGGAGCACCTCGGCTTTTTTGATGCGCAAGTTTTGAATATACTGCTTTGGCGACATATCAAACTTTTCGCGGAAGAGGCGGCGGAAATACACCTCGCTGATAAAACACATATCCGCCAGGGCGGTGTTGTGCAGATTGCTGTCGGCAAAATGCTCTTCAAGATAGCGGATGGCGGGGCGAATGATGGCAAACCGCTTTTCCTCTTCGTTTGAAATGATCGATTTTTGGAGGCGGTGCAGGATCTCATAGAAGATCCGCAGGCAGTTGAGATGCATGGTCTGCGGGCGGACGTAGGAGATCCGCTCCATTTTGGCGATATCCCCGGCGTAACTCTCGGCGTTCTCGATCGGGAAAGACAGGATCGTATCGGGCGCAAATGCGTCGTCACACTGAAAATTGATGAGCGGAAACTCGCCGGCTTGACTGCAAAGGGAAGTATAGGTGCCGCCCTTCGGCAAGATCAAAACATGTTTCGGATCCGAAACGTAGTCTTTGCCGTTCATGGTATACACCATCCGTCCGCTTTTGGCAAAACAAATGCCGTACCATTGGCGGTCGGTGATTTTACGATAGGGAAATTGCCCGTTTTTTACGATCAGCGCTGCGCAGATTTTGGTGACGGTGATTTTGCCGAGATCGGTCTTGCCTGCCATGACTGCCCTCCCGTATTCGTTTGGTTGGCACGATTATATCATTTGTGCTAAACAAAATCAATAAAAATATGCAAATTAAACAAAAATTGTATCAAAAACATCAACTTCATATCGGTTATGGCATTGAAAGGAATGTATAGGAATGATACTATGAAGATGGAATAAAAACGCAATGCAAGAGGTTATGCTTTATGAAAAAATCTTTTCTTGATTTCAAACGTCCTCCGCTGGTCAATATGATCATTGCGGAGAGCCCGATGCCGATCATCACCACCATGCGCAACGCCATTTATGACGGTGCGGATGCGTTTGGTTTTCAGATGGAACGCCTGAAGCCGGAATTTCGTACCGAAAGCGAGTTTCGGCGCATCTTCTCCTACGCGGAGGATAAACCGATCTATGTGACAAACTACCGCGGCGCGTACAATAAAGACGTTCTTTCCGAGGACGAGCGCCACGAGCAGCTGAGACTCATGCTCCGCTGCGGGGCAACGCTCATCGACCTGCCCGGCGATACCTTTGATCCCACCCCCGGGGAGATGACCGACGATCCCGCCGCGATCGAAAAGCAAAAGAAACTCATTGACGAGTTCCATTCGCTCGGCGGCGAGGTGCTGATGTCTTCGCACGTCCTCAAATATCTGCCGGACGACGCGGTGATCGAACTTGCGAAAAAACAGGAAGAACGCGGCGTGGATATCGCCAAGTTCGTGACGGCAAGCGACACCGAGGAAGAACTTTACGCCAATATGCAGCTCATCCGCAAACTGAAAAAGGAACTCAAGATCCCGTTCCTCTTTTTATCGGGCGGCGCGTACTGCAAGATGCACCGCGCTTTCGGTCCGTACTACGGCGTATGTATGTGGCTTTGCGTACAGCGGTACGACGCCTTTTCCTCCAAAGATCAGCCGCTCCTTTCCGCGATGAAGATCGCGCGGGACCATCTGGATCTTACGCCGAATTTGATATAAGTTCGTCCTTTTTTGCCATTTCCTCTTTCTCTTTTGTTTTCCGTCGGGGGATCTTCCCCCGCGGAAAACACAAACTGCGGAGAGAGTGAACGATATCGGAGAATATTATGAACAAAAAAATTCTGTTTTTATGCGTATGCGCCCTCTTATGCCTCTGCCTCGGGATCTTTGTTTCCGCCGCAGACCGTACCGTGTATCTTGACGCGGCAGGGGGCAGCGACACGGCGGCGGGCACAAAATCCGCGCCGCTTGCCACGCTGGACGCGGCGATCAAACAATGCGCGGACGGCGGCAGGATCATCCTTTTGTCCGATTGCACTGTGGAGGGCGAATACGCCGAGCCCGCGCACGACGGCAAGATTACGATCTCTGCGGAAAACGGCGCAAAACTGCTGTTTACCTCGACGGGGACGGTGCATTACCGTCTCGGCGGCGAGACCGCGTTTGAGCAGATGGGGATGCGCCTTTCGGGATACGTCCTCTTTACCGCAAACTTCCACCCGCTCACGTTCGGCGAGGGGCTGACGGTGGAAAACGGCGGCAAATGGGCGTTTGTCGTCGGCGGATATGAAGCGCCGGAAAGCACTTCGCTCGCCGACAATCTCGACGCGCATATCGCGGTTTACAGCGGCAATTTTTATAAGATCTGCGGTTTTTCGCGCAGCAAGGGCGCGGGGACGATGACCTATACGGGGACGTCGCATATCGACGTTTACGGCGGCAGTATTGCCGAGATCTACGGCGGCAGTCTGGTCAACCACTATGCCGGCAATACCGAGATCTCGGTTTCTGACGGCACCGTCGGAAAAATCTTTACGGGCGGTGACGCCACCCGCCAGCTTAAAGGCAACGCCAAAGTGACGGTCACGGGCGGCAAGGTCACTTCGCTGTGCGTCAACAACACCATCGGCGACGCCGAGATCGAACTTCTCGGCGGCAAGGTCGGCGACCTTGCCATCACCTATGCCAACGAGACCATCCAAAAGACCGAACTCAAAGCCGGCAGCGATAAAACCCTAAAACTCAATGCGATCCTTTACACCAAGGCGGAGATCGAAAAATTCAAAGCCGACTTTGACAACTTTGAAAACACCGGCAGGATCTACGTGCGCGCCGGTGCCGGCGGGGACGGTGCCACCGAAAGCACCCCCTGCGGCAGTTTGGAGAGCGCACTTGAAAAACTGAAAAGCTACGGCGGCGTCATCCAACTCCTCGGCAAGGTCAACGTCGGTCAAAGCACGGCAAGCTGGAAAACCGGCGGCAAACTCACGCTGACCGGCGGCACGCTGGATTTCGGCAGTATGCGCCGCGTGACTCTCGCCTCCCCCGTGGAGTTTGCGGATATTGCGCTCGCTTGTGACGATCTTACGCTCGTCAGCGGCGGCAGTACGCTCGTTTTCGGCAAAGACGTGACGGTCGGCGGCAGACTTTCGATCCTTTGCGACGGGGACGCTTCGTCGCTTGCGATCGGCAGCGGCAAGATCCAAACGATCGACGCCTGCGCGGACGGCGGCAGCGTCCGCACGATAGAGATCACGGGCGGCGAGATCGCTGCGCTGAACGTCGGCGGCAGTTCGCTGTTCTCCTTTGAACTTGCTTTTGTCGGCGGCAGTCTGCAAAAACTGACCGTCGGTGACGGGGCGGTATCGGACGCGTGCAACCTGCGCCTGCGCGGCGGCAACGTCGGCGAAGTCGCCATCGGCGCGCTTTCCGCACACCTGCATCTCGACCTCGGACAAAGCAGTATCGGCAAAATCACGATCTCGCAAAAGCCGGCGACAGGGCAACTCAATTTCCTGCCCGAGACCGACCGTGCGATCGTGGACGCCGTGCGCCCCTATTTTTCGGAAGTGACCGACAGGCGCTGCGTATATCTCAGCGGCGGCGGCACCGGCGACGGCAGCAGCGCACAAAGTCCGCTCGGCGATTTGAACGCCGCGGTGGCGTCGCTCGGCGCAGAGGGCAGCGTTGTGATTTGCGGCGTGTATACGCTGGACAGCGCATATACCGTAAATCCGCACGATTATAAGATCACCATCACGTCGTTTGACGGCATCACCGATTATACACGCGCCGGCGCGGCGGTGGACTTTTCCTCAAAACTCGTTCTCGGCGGCGAGACCGTCATGGAAAATCTGCAATTTATCGCAAGGAAAAGCGGTTCGATCTACGCGGCGGGACACGCGTTGACCGTTGGTGAAAATGTGGATACTCTGCTTGCGGACGGCAACAAGACCTATCACAATTTGATGGGCGGTCTCAATACCGAACTCAAGGGTCCGGACACGAAGCTGACCATTGGCGGCGGACACTGGAACATTGTCCGCGCGGGCTACAATAAACTCGGGCTGGAAGCCGCAGGGCTTTCGCACACGCTGGTGATCACGGGCGGTGAATTTTACGACTACGTTGCGGGCGGCTCGCGTGCGATGACCTCCGGCAAAGTGAATATGGAGATCTCGGGCGGCACCTTCTACGGCGGGCTGTTTGGGGTCTATGAGGAATCGCCGAGTGATAAGTACGACCTGCACTTTGACATTTCGCTTTCGATCACGGGCGGTAAATTTTACGGCATCGTCGGACCGGCAAAGCGCAACGTCACCGTACTGCACGGCACCTATCTCCTGGAGATCGGCGGCGGCGACTTCTCCCACGCGACCGATATCCTCGGCAGTGAAGTTTACGAGGGGGATATGACCTCCACGCTCCGCGTCAAAAACGGCGTGAATTTATATAAGGAAGAAAACGGGCAAACACAGTTCCAAAACTGGCTGCGCGCCAACAATGCCGACCCTTATATCCTTTATTACAACAACAATTACTATTACACCTGCACGGGTTCCAAAACGGTGGGACTGATCAAAGTGACCAATATCGCGGACATCAAAGAGGTCACCGCAACCACCATTTTGCGCCCGGTCGTGGGGCAAAACCTCTGGTCGCCGGAGATCCACTATTTTTCGGCGGACGAGGTCGGCGCTGAAAATGCCGGTTGGTATATGTTTATCGCATACGACGACGGCACCACCGCAAATCAGCGTCAGCACGTCGTCAAGTGCCTGGACGGCGACAATCTGCTCGGCAGATGGGGCGACCCCGTCACGGGAGAAGTCAACGTCCTGCGCCACGTCGATTTCGTCGATGCACCGCACCTCAACCGCGATCAGATCGGCGGCGGCATCTCGGTCATCGTGATCGACGGCAAAAAGTATCTCACCTTCATCAGTGAAGAGGGACGCGGCACCGAGGACTTCCATCAGACGGTCAATATCTGTCAGTTCAAAAATCCGTGGACGATCGTCGGTCAGCCTACGGTGATTTGCGAGCCGACCGAGCCGTGGGAAATGGGCGGCTACGGTTACAGCGAGAGCGCCGGCGGCTGGTATCCGAAGGTCGTGGAAGGCGCGGCGGCAGTCTACGGTGACGGCGGCGAGGTATACCTGATGTATACCGGCAGCGGTTACTGGACGATCTACTATCAACTCGGCTATCTCAAATTCCTCGGCGGCGATCCGATGGATGCCGCAAATTGGGAAAAACATAAGGATTCGATCTTCTCGCTTTCGGAGGAAATCAACGGCTGCGGTCACGCCTCGTATATCACCGACCAGTTTGGTACAAAGTGGGCATGCTACCACGGCTACGTCGGCAAGGATACGTCTTCCAGACGAAATTCGTTTATTGAGCCGTATATCGCAAATGCCGACGGCGTTGTCATCGGCAACGGCAGCGGGCATCCGGCGCCGCTTTCCACCGTTTATACGGTGCCGCTCAATCCGACGCCCGCGGCGCAAAAGATTTCCGGCTTTACGACGTCCGAGACCGGTGCGGCGGGCAAATTTGCAAAGTCGCGCACCTATACGGACGCTTTCACCGACGTGACGAGCGACAAGTGGTTTTACCCCTACGTCAAAACGGCGTATGAATACACGCTGGCAAACGGCACGTCACAGACCAAGTTCTCGCCCGACAGCACCTTTACGGTAGCGCAGGCGCTCACCGCCGCCGTCAATATCCACAAGGCGTATTACGGCAAAACGGTCGGCGCGGCGGCGAGCGGGGAGGCGTGGTATATTCCGTACGTCAACTACGCTGTGGAAAACGGCATCATTACCGCGGGACAGTTTGCCGATTATAACGCAAACATCACGCGCGGACAGATGGCGATCGTCTTTGCCAACATCC
>JAFSUT010000004.1 GCA_017445085.1 Clostridia bacterium
AGACCCACGTCGTCGATACCGCCCTCCATGGCTCTGTCCATCGCCTCGGTGTGGTAGGCGTAGTCGTGCTTCGGTCCCGTGGGATGCAGGGCGAGGTAACTTTCCTTGTGATAGGTTTCCTGGAAGAGGATGTAGGTGCCGATGCCCGCCTCTTTTAGTTTGCGGTAGTTTTCGACGGTGGTGGCGGCGATGTTCACGTTGACGCGGCGGATCGCACCGTTTTTGTGCTGCACGCCGTAGATGGTCTTGATGCATTCCAAAATGTATTCGATCGGGTTGTTTTGCGGATCCTCGCCCGCCTCGATCGCAAGGCGCTTATGCCCCATATCCTGCAGGGCGATGACCTCCGCCCTGACCTCGTCCTGCGTCAGTTTTTTGCGCGGGATGTGCTTGTTTTTCAGATGATACGGGCAGTAAACGCAGCCGTTGACGCAGTAATTGGAAAGGTACAGCGGCGCAAACAAGACGATGCGGTTGCCGTAAAACGCAAGTTTGATCTCCTCGGCGATCTTGTAGATCTCCTCGATCTTTTCGGGGATATCGCACGCCAGGAGGACCGACGCCTCTCTGTGCGTAAGTCCCGCGCAGGTCGCGCCTCTCTCGGTTTTGCGCGGACGCGCCTTTTCGAGGATCTCGTCGATCAGTTTGATATTGTGTTTGTTTTCCTCCGCATAGCGGAGAGTCTCCAAGATTTCCTCGTGATTTATAAATTCTTCCGCTTTCAGTGATTTCGGATCGTACGTTGACATTTTGATTTCTCCTTTATGTTTTGATGATATCGCCGCGGCAAGTGACGATCCTGTAACCGATCGACTGCATCCGCGTTTCAAGACAAGTACGGCACTCCGCCGATTCTTCTCCCGTGCAGATCTTGTTGTCGTACAGGTCGTATTTTTTGCGCACGGCAAGCGGGGACAGATTGGGCATCACTACGTTGGCGCCGGCGAGGATGCCGCGCTCCCGCCCGCGCGGATCGATGGTGCCGAGTGCCGTTGTGGCAGGCAGCAGGATCGGCGGATGGATCAGCCGCAGGATCGAGAGCAAAAAGCAGGTCAGTTTCACCGTGCCTGCCCGCCGGTCGCAAAAGGGCGTTTCATGGTGCGGGATAAACGGACCGATGCCGCACATATCCGGGCGGAAAGTTTCCACAAATTTCAGATCCTTTGCCAGCGTTCCCGGCGTTTGATCCGGCGAGCCAACCATAAAGCCGCAGCCCACCTGATAGCCGATCTCGCGCAGGTCGTTAAGGCAGCGCATCCGTCGGTCAAACGACATCTCTTTCGGATGCAGTTTTTCATAGTGGGCGCGATCCGCCGTTTCATGCCGCAAAAGATACCGGTCCGCCCCGGCGCGGTAGAGCGCAAGATAACTCTCCCTCTCCCGCTCCCCGAGCGAAAGCGTCACCGCGCAGTCGGGATGGTTTTCCTTGATGCTTGCGACAATATCGCAAAGCACCGCGTCCGAAAAATACGCGTCCTCCCCGCCCTGCAAAACAAAGGTGCGAAAACCGAGTTCATACCCCTTTTTGCACGCGGTGAGGATCTCCTCTCCCGTCAGGCGATAGCGGTCGGCGTGTGGGTTGTCACGGCGAATGCCGCAATAATAGCAATTGTTTTTGCAAATGTTGGTACACTCGATCAGCCCGCGCACGTACACGTCGTTGCCGTAGATCTTTTTTCGCGCCTGTACCGCATACGCGGCAAGCAGTTCGGCGTCCGCCGCCGTGCGCGTTTCGATCAGCGCGCCGTATTCCTCCTCGGTGAGCGCGTGGGTGTCCCGCAGTTTGCAGATCAGTTCTTCATTCGTGCGTGATGACATTGGAAAAAGCAGCTTTGGCGCTGATGCCTTTGAGATTGCCGATCTTTCCCGACAGGGCGGAAATCACGTCCTGCGGCGCGTCCACGGCAATGCTGATGATGTTGATGTTTTTTGCCTTGTACGGCAGCCCCATCCGCCCGATGATGATCTCACCGTACTCGTGCAGGATATGGTTGAGTTGTTCGATCGACGACGTGTCCTCCACGATGATACCGATGACCGCCACTCTCGTTTCCATAAAAATCCCTCCAAAATACAAAACTCCCGCCTGCACACACAGGCGGGAGAAATTTTTTCAAAGATCAGATTTCCCCTTTCCTTCGGAAAAAACTCCTCGTGTCAGGCAAATCCATTATACGCTCTCTTTTGCAAATTGTCAAGGTTTTAACAAAATATCTTGCGCGTTTTTTTTGCCAAGGGAAAAGATACGGTCGTGCGATATAACCGCCGCGCGTTTTGCCCCCCCGTTTTTCTTCCGCTTTTTTCGGTCGGCGCTTTTTTACATCCCTATAATACGTAGAGGTAGATCGAAAAAAACTGACATATCGACCCCGCCAGCACGAAAAGATGCCATATCGAGTGCATATAGCGGATCTTTTTGGCGCGGTAAAAGAGGATGCCACCGGTGTAAAACAGCCCGCCCGCAAACAACAGGAGGATGCCGGGCAGCGCGAGATTTGCGATCAGCGTCTTACCGCTGACGAGAATGCACCACCCCATCGCAATATACAAGATCTGCTCGATGCGGTGAAATTTTTCAAGGAAAATCGAATCCATCACCACCCCGAGGACGGTGAGCCCCCAGAGAATGCCAAAGAGCGTCCAGCCGAGGGTGCCGCGCAGCGTTACCAAAAGATAGGGCGTGTAGGTGCCGGCGATGAGGAGAAAGATCGTGGTGTGGTCAAATATACGAAAGACGCGCTTTGCCGCGGCGGGTGCCAGCGCGTGATAGAGGGTCGACATCGTGTAGAGTAAGATCAGCGACGCGCCGAAAATCGCCGCCGAAACGACGGCGTATGCGTCTTTGTGCTGTGCCGCGCGGACGATCATCAATACGAGCGCCGCCACGGAAAGGAGCGCGCCGACGCCGTGCGTGACCGCGCTGAAGATTTCCTCACCGAGGGTATATTGTTTTTGCAGTTTGTCCATGGAGATCCTTCCTTATCTTGTTTTCAAAACCATATTACCACGCTTTTTGAATTATGTCAACCGCGGCGGCGAAAAAATGCAAAGATTTTTGTTGGCGCGTTGACTTTTACGCCGTGCGACTGTATAATAACATTTAGGAAGATGGCGCGAATTTGAACCCGCCCGAAACAGTGCCTTTGCGGCATCTTTGGGTTTCTCCTCCTTGCCTTACGAAGTAAGGCTTCGTCGTCCGCACCCAAATCTGCGCACAAATCCATCCCTTTCGGGTCAAAGAG
>JAFSUT010000048.1 GCA_017445085.1 Clostridia bacterium
GTCAATCTTCATTTTGACCTCCTGTGATTCTTGCTTGCGGTTGGCTAGACCCGTTGGCATTATATCACAGGTGTTCTTTTTTTCTCAACGGCAAAAGCCGCTTTTGAACCACCCGCTTAGCGGGTGGTTTTCGGTATACAATAAAAAGAAAAAGTCGCTTTTGCGACTTTTTCTTTTTATTTATTTGTTTTATTCTCGATCTCTGCGGACGCTGTAGGCAAGCGCCAGCGTGACGGTCATGATCACCGGCGTCCAGATCGAAACGTACATCGCCGTGACCGAAAGCGGATTTGTGCTGAGTTCGGCGAGGTTTTCGGTCCTGGCGGTCACGGTCGAGTAGATCGAAAATGCAAGTGCCGTGAGAACCATACAAAGCAACAGGATCTCCGCCGCCTTTTTATGCTTCAGCCACTGTGCAAACGCGATATACACACCGAAAAGGAGGGTCAGCGTGACCAGTTGATACGTCGTCCGAAACGGAAGCAGGATATTGAGTTGTATCGCCAGGCAAAACGCGTAGATCGCGCCGAGAAAATAACGGTAGTCCTTTTTATATCCGTAGGACGCGTAAAAGATCACAGCGACATACGAAATAAGGATCGCGGAATAGGCGGCGGTAAACAAAGCGCCGGCGCCGTGCGAAATGCTGAACCAAAGTACAAACACCGTGCAAGCCGTTGCCGCGGCAACTATGATAAGCTGGATCAAAAGGGAGAGCGTCTTCGGGCGCGACAACCCGATTTTTTTGTTGTTATTCATTGTTTTCTCCTGATTTGAACAAGTTGTATTTCATCCGAGGATGCGGGAGAATCTGCCGTCGTCTTCATCCTTGTTTTCACGCGGTTTGTTGCCGACCACCAGCGGATTTTCTTCGACAGCGGGCTTTGCGCCCTCTCCGGCATCGCCGTTTGCACTGTGATCTGCGGCGCTGCATTCGGCGGCGGTCGTCCCTGCTTCGCCCGCGCCGAACATATCGTCATACCACAGGCGGATCTCCCGATTGGGGATCTTCAGCCGGCAAAGAGTTTTGCCGTCCTGCACCTCGGTGCCGACGATCGTGAGATGCCCGATATAATATAAAAACGTATAGAGCGCCGCGGCGTCGTTTTTGATCCTGTCAAACGGGATGCTGTCGTAAACGGGACTGCTGATCTCGCCGCCGCCGAGAAGTTCTTTCATCTGCCGGATCATATAGGCGCCGGAACCTGTCATACTCGTGCCGAGAAAGTCATTGTAACTCATATCTTTCCAGCGGCGCTCGGGCAAACTTCCGCCGTCCAGGCTCCATTGCTTCATCTGGTGCAGGACGCTCCACGGATTGTATATCTTTTGCCCGCCGAAAAAATAGCCGCCGTACCAGTCCTCAAGATCCGACTTTTTGCCGTCAAAGCGATAATAGTCCATCAGCCCCTCGACTTCATCATCGGTGAAGCCGAAAAATGATGAATACGCCTTAGAGCGGATCGAATTGACTTCAATATTGTTGATGGCGGAGAAAATGCTCTCGTTCAACACGTGCAGAGAACCGGTGATCAGCGAAAACTGCAAAGACGGGTTGGTTTTGAGCGCCGACTCAAACATCGTGCGGATAAACGCGACCATCTCATCATAATAGCCGTACAAATACGCGGCGTCCAGCGGCATATCGTACTCGTCGATAAAAATGACCGTATTTTGCCCGTAATACTTTGCAAGCGCGCTGCTGAGTTTTTTAAGTGCCGTGCCAAACAAGCGTTCATCGGCGGTTTCGCATTCGAGGATCCGCCGATAATCCCGTTTTTCAACATCGGTGAGTTTGTCGCCGTCAAGGACGTAACTGTACTTGATAAACTGCTCGCGAATCTCGGTGCAAATGCAAAAGAGCGCGCGGTCAAACGACCCCTGTTTTGCACTTTTGAGCGACAGGGAGATGACGGGAAAGGCGTTTCTGTACGGGGCGACCTCGTCCGCGTGCGCCATGATCTTTGTCCCGTCAAAGAGATAGGCGTTTTCCTTTTCGTTGACGTCAAAGAAATACCGCAGCATACTGAAATTCAGCGTCTTTCCGAAGCGGCGCGGTCTGGTGATCAGATTGTTTTGTCCACCGAAACTGAGGAGATCGTAAATGAGCATCGTCTTATCGACATAATAAAATCCGCCGTCGATGAGCAACTTGAAATCTTCATATCCTATCGGTATTTTTTTGTTTTTTCCAAATCCAAGCACCGGATCTTCCTCCTTTCAGGTGATTTTGTGCGTGTGACCTTACTGCATCCGCTTGAATGCGCGGCGCATCAGACTTCTGATATCGTAGGTCTTATCGTCGGTGGACGTTGCAAAAGCGACCGAACACTTGATATGCACTTCCACGTGCTTATCGTTGTACTCTTTGATGTTTTTACCGAGTTGTTCGATAAACAATTCTGCTTTCGCCACGGTACACTGCTCAAAAATGCCGATAAACTGTCCGACGCCGTTGTAACCGATAAAGCCGTAGTTCTTTGCCGTAAACTTGATGATCCTGCCGAAGTCGGAAAGGAGCATATCGCCCGCGGCGTGACCGACTTTATCGTTGAGCTCGTTCAGGGTTTTCAGTTTAACGACCATGCAGGTACACTCTTCTTCCAGCACCTTTTCCGCCAGATTGTCGATATACATATCGCACATCTGACGGTTGGGGAGTTTGGTCTTTTTATCGGTATACAAAATATATTGTATGAAATCCGAGATTCGACCGACGACGATCGCGCCGGCACAGCCGATAAAGAGGAAAAGGACGACCGCCAGCGCCAGATAGATCTTGATATTGACCTTTTGCGTTGTGACGATAGAGTTGAGCACGGTCAAATACTTTGCGCCGATATACTCGTTGAGTTCCGCCGCGGTATCTCTGACCAAGACATAACTGTCATTGAGACGTGCCACCATCGTATTGATGTCCTGTTCCAGTTCTGTGCTGAGTACTTGGTTTTGCGTATTTTGGATAAAGATATCCCGAAGATACTCGTTATATCCCTTGTCAATTTCACTCGTCCGAATGGCGAGATTGATTTCGGTATACTCACGGACGAGGGCGTCGTAAGTGGTGGTGACGTTGATCTCCTCATACCGATCACTTTCCACATCCTGCAAAATGGTGGTACCGTCGTTGCCCATTTCATTTCCGGCGGAGGCAAGCCGATGATTGACGTCCTTTTCGCTGAAATTATCAATGAGTGCCAGCAGTTTTTCTGCTTTGACGGTGTTGTTTTGAATATCGATCTCGATGGTGTCGATTTTTTCCTGCAGGGATTTGACGAGCACGTCGTTGTTTTTTGTATACTTCCCTTCCAAAATGGTGGCATACAACTCGGGTATATCATTGTCACTGATATAGCCGTAAATTTTTTCAAGGTCGGTAAAAGTATACCCCGTTGCCGACGCGCGAAAATCCGGATACATCTGCTTTTTTTGCAGAAGATAATTGTAAATGGCGGTGACTGAATCGCTTATGACATCGGCGCTTTCAATATAGTCGTAGTCATTTGCGGCGATATTTGCCGCGTTGTTCGGCAAAATCAACTGGTCAACATACCGATCGCTGTAAAAGCGATAATAGTTGTTGAGCACGGCGTCCATCACGTGGCGCGCATAGTTCATCGACTTATCATTGCCGACCTCAAAGGTAATTTTATAGTCGGTCGGGAAATAATTGTACTCATCGCCTTTATCCAGTGCAGTTTCTTTGCGGATCGCCTCTTCCTCTGAGATGATCGGTGTCACTTTGATTTTGGAGCGGATGTCATCCACCGTACATTTCAGCCCCAAATCCTCGATCGCACCCGATATGACGGTAGAGGAATAAATCTCGGAAACATCCAGCGGTGCGCCGTTTGGCGTAAGTCCCTGGTCGATCGCGCCGTTGGAATAGCGAATGGCGGTAACCGCCGTATACGTCTGATTGGAATCCGCATAGTAATATACGCCGAGTGCGCCGAGCAGTGCCACAATGAAAATCAAAAATTTTCCTTTGGCAAGGTAGCGTAAAATTTGAAATTCTCTCATCTCTTTACCCCTTTGCCAAAATAACGGAAGTTGATCCAAAGCGCGGCAAACGCGCCGCCGGTAAACGCAACTGCCAAATACAGCAATAAATCAACGCGCAGTCGCTGCGTTAGGGACATCCCCTTGATCTGAAATGTAATATAGTCCTTGGTCTTATATTTGATATACGCCTTGTCCAGCGCTTCGATCTGCTTGCCGATTTCGCCGAATTTGACCTGCATATCCTCGATCATCCGATGCGCGGCGTCAACATCCGCACGGCGGTTGGCGCCCGCCTGCAATTTGGCGATCACGTCGCTGTTGGTTTCGATCTTCTGTGCGATCCCCTGCGCCGCGGCAAGCGCCGCGTCCGCCTGGCTTGTCATATAGTCCATACCGGTTTTGGTTTTCGACATATAGTAGTTGCCGCGGGATCGGTCGATGGTCGGGATCATCACCACGCTCGTCATGGCATCATTATACATGGTCACGCCGTCGTAACTCGAATCAAACGACGCCATATTCTTATCAAATTGAAGAGAATTTATAAAATTGACATAATTGAGCACGCGAATGAAGTGCGCTTTGTCATGTGAGATCCCTGTCTGCAAAACGTAGGAGCGATAGCGCTCGATATCGTAGGTTTCAAAATCTTCCAGTCGAATGGCCAGTGACTTGAACGTCTCCTCCGAAACACCGTCGGTAAACGTCTTATTTTCCTTGACGCGTGTATTCAAATATTTGCTTTGCTGCTGTACTTTGAGCCGCATCAGGTCGGCAACGTGCAAAAACTCCAATCCGTCAAATTCTCCGATATCAAAACTGAGGATCGAACGGTTGTCCGCATACCGCGCGTAAAAGACGTCGGTATACGCCTTGCACAAAAAAGTGAGCAGATCCTGTGTGCTGACATCTTTCACCCCCGCCGGCTTTTTGATGGTGATGGCATAGGAAGTCGCAATATAGTAATCGTCTACCGTAAAGCCTTTGGAATTTGTCGGATTGACCGAGATGGAATCCACGATTTTATCCACGTCCACGCTGTGCGCGTCGATCCCGCAGTAATAGAGCATTTTTTCAACGACTTCCGGAGATTTAAGCTCATAGATATTAAATCTTGTGGAATTCGGGCTGAGTCCTTTTGCGCTTTCCTCATAGTTGAGGCTCATCACCGCAGACGCCGCACTGTCATTGCGCCCCGCAAAAAACGTGCCGGCGCAGCCAAGGATCAGCACGAGCGCAAACAAAAGGATATAACGCAGTTTGATAAAAGCGATGACCGTCTTTTTGAGTGCGGACTGATCGCCGTAATCCGCCGCCACACCGTTTGTGATTTTGGCAACAGGCCGAAACAATTTGCGAAAAAAGCCGCCGAAAGTGCCGAAAAATTTTTTGAATCGGGTAAAATGAAATAATGTTCCTGTGGAGCCCACTTTCCGATGCCCCCTTTCAAATTTCTGAATTAGTACCAGCAGATATCCGTCACGACAAGTTCCGGCGGATTGTTGATGCGCGGGAAAAAGCTCGACGTGCCTAGCCCGCGGCTGATCACGAGCAGCGTGCCGTCCTCCATTTCATTGACGCCGGAGGTCAGTTTCGGGAGAAAGCCCTCGCCGGGGCTGTACAGCCCGCCGATCTTCGGCAGGCGGATCAGTCCGCCGTGCGCGTGCCCCGCATACGCAATATCAATGCCCTTGTAAAGGAGTTTTTCCGGGAAAAGTTCGGGATAATGCGCAAGGCAGATGCGCAGCTCGTCGGTGGGGGCAAGTCCCTCGACAAACTTTTTGCCGTTGTTGGTCGGCACGTCGTACTGCTTTACGCCGTCGGACACGGCGATAAGTTCGATCTTTGATTTGCCGACCGTCACCTCGGTCTTTTCGTTGCTGAGAAGGTTTACGCCGTGCTCCTCAAGTTGACTTGTAAAGGTTTTGTCGATAAAAAGATACTGATCGAGTTCGTGATTGCCGTAGCAGGCGTAGATCGGGGCAATTTCCGAGAGTTTGTCCGACAAGTCGAACAGTACCGAGTAATCGCTGTCCTTATAATTCATCATATCGCCGGCATAAAAGATCAAATCGGGGTGCAGTGCGCGGATCTTTTCGATCAGTCGGCTGTTGTTTTCGCCGTACTGTTTGTTGTGCAGGTCGGCAAGTTCGATGATGCGGATATTGTCCGACACTTTCTCCGAGCGGATCTGATAAAACGTCACGGTGAAATTTGTGTTCATCCAGAGGTTGATCCCCAAAACGGCGAGCAAAGCCACCAGCAAAAGGACGCACAAAATGCGAAACACTCTCCCGCGAAAATGCTTGCGGTAAAGTTTTGCCAGCCGCTGCGCGATGCTCTCCCGTCCGAGATCGCGGGCCACGCCCTCGGCATATTCGTTTTTATCCACGGCGTCCGCGTCGTCTTCTCTGCCGCCGTCACCGCGGATGACTTCCACAACGCGTTCTTCGTCGTTGTTTTCCAGGTTTTCCATCGCCTCACGGCGTTTATTGTTTTCCATATCAATTTCCTCTCAATCCAGCCCGAGCGCGGGAGCGAGATTTGCGTGTGAATTATTATTGCTGATCTGTTTGGCGGGCACGCCGGCGATCGTAATGCCGCCCGCCGTAAAACTCTTCGTCACCACACAGCCCGCGCCGATGGCGATATCGCTTGCGATCGTGATATCCCCGATGATGGAAACGCACGGTCCGATAAAGACGTTATCGCCGATGTGCGCCGCCTGCTTTTGCCCGTTGGTCGCCCCGATGGTCACGCATTGATGGATGCGGCAGTTTTTGCCGATGCGTGCCGACGGATGCACCACGATCGGTCCCCAATGCGCGATCGAAAGTCCCTCCTCAAAGGTGTTGGGCGGGATGTGAAATCCGCAGAGTTTGCGCCCGCGGCGGCGGAGGCGGTAATGATACCAAACCCCGAGCAGTTTGCCGAGCGGCGATTTTTTGCAGTTGAGATAATACTCGGTCTTGCGCAGCAGGATCTCGTACTGCCAGATCTCGTCGCCGGCGATCCGCGGTCTTTTCCGCGTTTTATACAGTGCGATTCTGTCCTGCTCCAAATAGCGTTTCAGGTCTGCTTTGCTCTGTATCATCGGTCGTTTCTCCTTTGCGTTTCTCGCCGCGCACGGCGTTGTACAGATAGTCCGTGCTGTCGGCGCGGAGTTTGTCGATATGGCGGTAGACCGCGTCGTAATCAACGTTTGGAAGTTTGCTTAGCTCTCCGTCCGGCGCGATATCGCGGTTTTCGATCCCAAACCGGTCGAGCAGCGCGGCGATTTTTTTGACGCGGCTTTCGATCGAGGCGTACACGCCGAAATTTTTGCGATTGAGGATCGAAAAGACCACGCCGTGGAACGTGCCGGTATAGACGTACTCGGCGCGGCGGAAGAGTTCCGCCCATTCAAACGGGGTAAGTCGTACCGACATCTGCGTGTAAAGCTTATCGTATTCGCCGCCGCCGAGGACGCACAGTCCTTTTTCGTGCGCCTCCGCCACAATGCGTTCTTTGATGGCTTTCGGCATTCCGTTGCAATAGTAAAACAGTATGTACGGCGCCCGAGTCAGCCGCTCGATCTTTTCATTGTCCACGCGCGGCGTCGGCGTGAGAAAGGTCGGGTCGCACACCGTGATCGGAGAAACGCCGAGGACCTGCCGACACAAAGTTTGCGCCGAGATATCTCTTGCCGAAAGGGCGGTAAAGTTTTGCATGGCGCGCCTCACTTCCGCGGGCGCGTCCGTACCGGAGGACTTGCCCGCGCTCGGCGCATAGGCGACAAGACAAGGCGCGGTCAGCCCGCCGCCGAACTTGACGGGAGAATAACTCTTTTTGTCCAGATAATTCCAGACCTCGTCGCTGCCGATGACGATAGAGTCCATACCGAGCGCGTTGATCTGCGCGGCGTTGTACACGGGCTTTGTCAAATGGTAATACCGTTTGCGCGCCGCGGCAAAGAGAGCGGGCTGCGTGATCTTGTGCAGCCAGGAGCGCGGCGTTTCGCTGCCCGGATAGTAGCGAAAAAACCCGCCGACGTTGATGATGTTTTGCTTTGGCATAATGAAGTTGATGATATAGACCTCATCTTGCGGGAAAAGGGCTTTGATTTTTTCCTGCAGCGCCCAGCCCTGCAAAAACGCACCGAAGTTATTGATGGTGTGATGTGTAATGATCCCGATCTTCATTTTACCGTTGATCTCCGTTTTTGATATTTGCATAAAGCTCGGTGTACAGCGCCTGCATCCGCTTTGCCTCGGTCTCGATATCGTAGCCCGCGGCGCAAAGCTCGTCAAATCTGCCGACCCTTGCCGCCGGAGCAAACGACAAAACCGCCTGCGCCCACGCCTCGGCAGGGTCGTTCAGTCCCATAAACCGCACGCGGTCGGTCACTTTGACCTCGGGGGTGATCTCGTCGCTGAATACGCACGGCAGATCCGCCGCCTGCGCCTCAATGCCGACGACAGGGAGTCCCTCATACCACGACGTCATCACAAACGTGTCAAACGCGCTGTACCACGCGTACACGTCCGACTGCACGCCCGCAAAGATGACGGCGTCCGCAATGCCGAGCGCCGCGCTTTGCGCTTTGAGTTTATCCGCAAGTTCCCCCGTGCCGACGATGAGCAGCACGGCGTCCGGACGCATACGGCGCAATGCGGCAAAGACCTCCAGCAGTTTTTTCTGATTTTTCTGCCAGGTCAGTCTGCCCACGTGCCCGACGACGAATTTGTCGCCGAGACCGTAGCGTGCGCGGATCTCTTTCCGATATTCCTCCCGAAAAGAAAAGCGGGAGACGTCAATGGCATTATGGATCAGTTCGTGCCGCGCATCCCAGCGTTTTTTGGTAAAATAAAACTCGCCTGCGGCGTTGGAGCAACCCCAATAATCGGTTGCGGTATATTTGATCAGCGGCTTCATACACTGCTTGACGCCGTTTTTGAAATCAAAGGGGATCGAAGTGGCGTGCGCGTGTGCGATCCGCACGGGGATATGGTTCATCTGTGCGCTCCTCATCGCATAGAGCATCAGCGAACCGTTGTGCGCATGAATGATCTTGTACTCGGGATGTTCTGAAAACAGCGCCCGCATATATCGAAAATACTGCGGTACACGCTTATAGCCCGGCGAGATGAATATCCTGCCGCCCATGGCGCGGATCTCGTCGTCGTAGTCCCCGGGTTTCGGCTTGTTTGCCAAAAAGTCAAACTGCACCGCCTCCCGGTCGATATGCCGATAAAAATTCATCAGCATGGTTTCGATCCCGGCGCGGTCCATATTGCTCACCGAATGCAAAATCCGTATCATACTGCCCGTTCCTTCCGCATCGAATTTCGGTAAAACCTCAGTCGCGGTCGCTGTTGAACCGCGCCTGCCGTTGCTCAGCCCTTGCTTTTTCCCGTCTTTCATAAAGTTTTCGCTCGTACTCCGTCATCTTGTCGGTATCTTTGATCTTCAGCGGTCGCTCCTTGACGGGATCAAAGAAAAACGACATCGGGATCAGGCGGATCGCCATACTCGACCAGTAATAAAACATATTGTTATCGGTCATATACGAAACCAGCATATAAAGGTTGATGGTCATAAAGCAGACGGCGACCGCCTCACCGCAGCGTGTGAGGAACCAGTGTGTCTGGTAAACGTAATACCACATGATCCACACGAAAAAGCCGAAAAAGCCGAGTTCCACGTACATTTTCAAAATATCGTTGTGTACCGCCGTGATGTTGACGACCTGCTCGCGCGTACCGTTCATACTTCGCAAAAGCTGTACGCAAAACTCATACCCCTTGCCGCGATAGGAGGGTGTGATCGTATAAAAGCGGGAGATGAAATCGTAGATCTTTTCGCGCCCCATCAGCTCGATGCCATGCTCTTCGAGAAACGCGGTAAAAGCGCCCGAATGGATAATACTCAAATAGTAATAACAAAACACAACAATGGCAAAAGAGGCGAGTGTGACCAGCCTTGCCTGCGATTTCGGCGCAAGGCGGGAAGCAAACGCCGCAAATACGATGGCAAGCAACATACTGAGAAAGGCGATGCGTTTGAGCCCCGCCATAAACAGAAACAGCGCGGCGGCGGCATACCAATATCTGTACTTTTCCCCGTGGCAAAAGAACAGAAAATAGATGACGTACACCCCCATAACGAAGGTGATATCATGGATCTCAATGGCGCGGATAAATTTTGAATTTTCCACAACGTCTGATGCGCCGAACGACAGAATGTTGCGGATCATATCGCCGAGCGCGGCGCCGACGCCGGTGGTCAGCGCACCCAGCACAATGATGACCGCGTTGCCGAGCGCCAGACCGAAAAAGGTATATTTGGCGGCCTTTTCCTCAAACAGATAGCCCGCCGCGATCACGATCAAAATATTCAAAAACTGAAAGGACATCTTGGAAATGCCTTTGACGATATACCCGACCGACTGAAAATCCAGGATCCAGATCATGACCGACCACAAAATAATGCCGATGATGACCGATACGTAGATCATGAAAAAATGAAAGAGGACTTTGGCGTTTTTGAAGTTGCCCGCCCACAAGAGGTAGACGAAAGCAATGCCCGCCGCCCCCGCAGAAACGACTTTCGGAAGACCGCCGAGCGCCACATTGATCACTTTCCAGTCCCCCATGGCGGCACAAAAAATGAAAAATATGTAAAGTCCGACATAGACTTTTGAATTTTTTGTGTAAAGCACGTCCATCAAAATTTCCTCATACCGCATCGGCGCACGAATATACTTAAATTATATAATCAAATACAACGTCCGTCAAGTGGATTCGCCGCTTTTCGCGCTTTTACGTCCAAACCGTCCGGCAAGGCGGATCTTTATCTGCCCGATATAGTGGAACAGTTTCGGATGCGCAAAGCAAAAATCAAGCATACCGAAGTTGCGGCGGCGCGCATATTCCATCGGCAGCATCCACCACCGCTTGTCGTCCCGGCTGAGATCAAAGGTTTCCACGGCGGTTTTATACGGCTCGGTGGCAAGCAGTTTTTCAAAGTCCGCCATACGCTCCTCCCGACCCTTCGGATTGTCTTTATGAAAGATGTCCAGGCGCATCCTGTCCATGGTCAGCACGATCAGCCGGTTGTTATAGTAAAGGGTTTTGACCTCTTCGTTATCGGGATAAACCTTTTGCATACAGGCAAGTTGATTCTTCAGGATCGTATCGATGTTTTTGACGTTGTCCGCGCTGTACCGCTTGGTGATGCCCATCGGATTTCTCCTGTAATAATACATCGTGTAGGGGAGATAGGCGATGTTTTCGGCGCACGCGTACGCCTCGGTGTTAAACACGCTGTCCTGCGCCTTTTTCTGCCCCACGGGGAAAGAAAGCCCCTTGCCCGTGATAAAGTCTTTTCTGTAAAGCGCGCCCCAGGCGGCGTGATAAAAGACCTCTTTGCTCATCCCGTACTTGCGCGGATCAAACGGGTTTTGGCAGAGGACCGAAAGGCTGAGCGCACGCCCCGCCTCCCGCGGCAGCCGGACGAGTTCGGTCACCGTGCATACGGGGTCCTTTTCTTTCGTGCTCTCAAAGATCTTGCGGTCGTGGATGATGATGTCCGCATCGGACGTGTAAAACGAAAGCGCCGCGGAAACGGCGTGATCCGCGAGGAGATCGTCGCCGTCCACAAAGAAGATCCATTTGCCGTGCGCCTCTTCCACGGTGCGGTTGCGCACTGCGCTGAGCCCTTGATTTGTGCCCATATCGATATAGCGGACGCGGCTGTCGCTCTGCGCGTACGCACGGCAGATCTCCCCGCCGTTGTCGGTAGAAGCGTCGTTGATGAGCAAGAGTTCCACCTCATCCGTCAGTTGCGATAGGACCCCCTCGATGTGTTCTCTGAGCAGTTGTTCACCCACGTTGTATACGGCGGTGCCGATCGTCAATTTGACTGCCATATTTCCATTCTCCTTTGTGAAAAAGCCGATATCGGTTTTATACTTGTCGTATCTGTTTATTATAGCACGCTTTTTCCCGAATGTCAAATTTGCGACAGACGGGAAATTTTGAAAAATCCGATTGATTTTCCGCTCGACATACGCTATACTGTATGTGGATATTTTTTTGCAAAAAGGAAGTATGCAGTTTATGTATAAGAAGCGTCGAACCGGATGGCGGGAGCATTTTGACTTCAAGATGATCGACGCCCTGATGCTGCTTGCCATGTTTTTTGCGGTGATCGTCAGTCAAACCACTTTTACCATGGCCGAGCTTGTCAGTACGATCATCATTTTGGTTTTATTCGTCCTGCTCTTTGACATCGTCACCGAGTTTTATAACGGCGTTATGTACCGCGGCGTACTCAAAGAGTTTGGGATGTCCGTCATCAATATGGGCATTGGCGGCGGCGCAATACTTTTGTATCTCCTGTTTATAGTGCGCCACCCTCTCAAAATCGAGACGATTTCGATTTTTCTCGCAACAAGCGTCGGCGTAGACTATATCGCCAAAGTGCTGTACAAGGAACTTGTGAAAAAAGGGCTCGGACTGTACAGCAACCGCCGCAAGATGATTCTCATCGCACTGGACGACAATATCGAACAGTTCGTCCAATCGGTCGAAAACCACTCGTTCGGGCAGATCGAGATTTCCGGCATCGTCGTTATTGACAGCCATAAATACAATGTTGGCGACAGCATCATGGGACATCCTTTTGTCGCACAAATTCAAGACCTGCCGGATTATCTGCTGAAAGAGTGGATCGATGAAGTGTTTATGAACCTCCCAAGCACGCGTGCCCCGCGTAATGTGATCGAAAAACTCACCGAAATGGGCATCACCACCCACCGTGCCATCGAGTTCCGCATCGACGAGGATAACAACAAGATGGTGGAAACGGTTGCAGGCTATACCTGCCTGACCGAGAGCGTACGCATTATGCAGTCCACGCAATTTTTGGCAAAGCGCATCATGGACCTCATCGGCGGACTTGTCGGTTCCATCCTCACGATCATCCTCACGATTTTCATCGCGCCGATCATTTTCATCACCGACCCGGGACCGATTTTCTTTACGCAAAAGCG
Organism: Clostridia bacterium; assembly: GCA_017445085.1. Lineage (GTDB taxonomy): Bacteria > Bacillota > Clostridia > Oscillospirales > CAG-272 > UMGS902. The sequence goes on from JAFSUT010000048.1 coordinate 13,040, forward strand.
TATCGGCAAAGGCGGCCGCGTATTTAAGATCCTCAAATTCCGCTCGATGTACAAAGATGCGGAAGCACGCAAGGCGGAACTCCAAAAGCACAACACCGTATCCGACGGTATGATGTTTAAGATGGACAACGACCCCCGGATCCTCGGCAGCGGTCCCGACGGGACGCGCAAGGGCATCGGCTGGTTTATCCGCAAGTTTTCGATCGACGAGTTCCCGCAGTTTTTCCTGGTGCTGACCGGGCATATGTCGCTGGTCGGCACGCGTCCGCCGACGCTGGACGAGTGGGAAAAATACAGTTCCCGTCACCGTGCGCGTATGGCGATCCGCCCGGGCATCACGGGGATGTGGCAGACCAGCGGGCGCAGCAATATCACCGACTTTGAAGAAGTCCTCCGCCTGGATATGGAATACATACGCAATATGGGCTTTTGGTTTGACATCAAACTGATTTTGAAAACGATCAAAAATCAGTTCAGCAGCGACGGCGGCGCAAAATAAACGCATCTCTCGCACATCTTGATAGCAAAGCAGCCTGCCGAGGCAAAGTTCGGCAGGCTGTTTTTTATTTTCCTTTGATTTTACCGTACATCCGTGCAAGCGCACGTTTGACTTTTTTCGGGATCAGGCTCTTGACAAACACGACCACGCGTTTTTTGTACTGCTTTTTATAGCCGCGAAGGAACGCGGGATATCCCTCTTTTCTGTACGCGGCAAACAGCGCGTCGCGCGACGGCGGCATGGCGCTTGCGCGGGTGAGCTGTTTATTGCGCTTTTCCACGCTTGCCCTGTCGGTCGGCACAAGAGAGACACGCGCCGCGATCCTCTCCAGCCACCGTTTCCCCTTTTCGGTATTGACAAGAATGCAGGAAACGCCGCCGTCCTCCGTGGCGCCGAGCGCCGAAACAGTTTCTCGCGGGACGCCCCAGTAATCACCGAGCGTAATGTCCCCCTGCCGTCCCTCCGTCGGAAAGCGGCAGTTGTAGCAACTGTCGCGGTAGTCCTCTCCGCCGAGGAAGCAGAAGTAGTAGGGCGAGGTGACCTCACTGTACTTCACTTTGGTTTTTCCGTCCGAAAGTGACCCGACGACCCCCCAGCCGTATTGCTTATCGCGGAATTTCACTTCCGACGGCGTTATCTTTTTTCTGCCCGCCATGTAGGAAATATCGTCGCGCAGCATTTTCACGCTCGGCACGCCGTGGCAGATGAGGTCGGCGGTGAGCAGATGGTCGTATTCTTTGCCGAGAAAAGATTTCAACCCCGCAATTTGACAAGGCGTACCGGTATAAAACACGGTCCTGCCGCCGCCGAGAAATTCCCGCGCCGCACGGAAAGTATCCCCCGTGTCGCTTTGCACGTATTTGGAGCCGCGCAGGGGTGCAAGATCGTCCTCGCTTTCCACGCAGATATGGCGGAGGGCAAAATCCTCGCCAAACGCCGCACCGAATACAACGCCGCCCTCGGCAAACACTGCCGCCGCAAGCTCGGTAAACAATCCGCCCGAGGAGGAAGCGGCAAGCGTGTCTTTGTCTTTGGTGCAAGCGGCGTAGACCTGCGGCGCGCCGCCCTCTCCGACGCCGCGCTTGCCGAATACGCAAACGGCGCTGCATTTTCCGCACCCAACACAAAGCGCCTCGTCCACCGACGGGTATGTAAAACCGAGGTCGTCCTCTTTCATCGTGAGGGCGCCGCACGGACAAGCGCTTGCACACGCGCCGCAGCCGCAGCAGTCCTTCGGATCTTCGATTTGAATATAATTCTTCATCATTTCGTCCGCCTGTATTTACAATTCAGATCAGTTTGAATATAGCACAAACGCAAAAAATGTGCAAGTCTTTTATGATTTAACTTGCAACCAAACACGGTTTATATTATAATAATACGTATGATTATCCGATCAAAGGAGACGTCTGTATGAAAATAGCCATGATAGGGCACAAGCGCGTTCCCTCCCGCAGCGGCGGCATCGAAGTGGTCGTTGAGGAACTTGCCACGCGGATGGCGGCGCGCGGACATGAAGTGGACATTTACAACCGCCACAGCGGAGAAGAAAAACTCCGTACCTACAAGGGGACAAACATCATCGAGATCCCGACGGTCAACGTGCCGGCGCTGCACGCCCTGCTCTCCTCGCTGTTTGCCACCGTCAAAAGTCTGTTCAAAACATACGACGTCGTCCATTACCACGCGGAGGGTCCCTGCGCGATGATCCCGCTTGCCAAGTTGTTTGGTAAGAAAACGGTCGCCACCATCCATGGACTCGACTGGCAGAGGAGCAAATGGGGCGGCTTTGCCACAAAATATCTCCTGTTTGGCGAAAAAATGGCGGCAAAACACGCCGACCGCGTGATCGTCCTTTCGGAAAATGTCAAAAAATACTTCAAGGACAAGTATGATTGCGACGCGGTGTTGATCCCCAACGGCATCAACCGCGTTTCCCCCGTCGCCCCCGACATCATTCGAGAAAAATACGGGCTGTGCGGCGGCGATTATATCCTTTTCCTTGCGCGCATCACACCCGAAAAGGGGCTGGATTATCTGATCGACGCCTACAAAGCGCTCGACACCGATAAAAAACTCGTGATCGCGGGTGCGCTCACCCCAAAGACCGACTATATCGCATCAGTCAAAGAAAAGACCAAAGACTGCGATAATATCATCTTTACCGATTTTGCCGGCGGACAGACGCTTGCCGAACTCTTTTCCAACTGCTACGTGTACGTCCTGCCCAGCGACATTGAAGGAATGCCGATGAGCCTGCTGGAAGCGGTCGGCTACGACGCGCGCGTGATCGTCAGCGATATCCCCGAAAACGTGGACTGCCTTGACGGCTACGGCAATTCGTTTGCGCACGGCGACAGCGACGCGCTCCGCCGTCTGCTTGCCGACTGCCTTGCGCACGAGGAACTTCGCCCGTGCGATTTTAAGGCGGACAAAACGCCGCAAGACGTGCAAGCAGAACGCCGCAATTTGCTTTTGCGCTATGACTGGGACGCCATCACAACCGCTACGCTGGATTTGTACGCCGGGTTGAAAAAACAAAAGAAAAAATAAATTCAAAAGCAGTCGCGCATTCGGCGCGGCTGCTTTTTTATCCATTGATCTCAGAGGAGTTTCAAAATCGCCTCATAGTTGCGTTTGCAGTTTTCACGGTCGTTAAAGGTGAAAAAAGCATTGATGCGGCGGAGATAATCCTCTTCTATCACAGCACCGCGGGAGAGGATCTCCCGCAGTTCCTCGAGGACTTCGCCCTCGGTCTCTACGACCTTGCCAAATCCGTCGCGCCGGTAGTCAAAGTAGCCCGCGCCGTACTGCTGCGCACGGAACTGTGCCTCGTCAAACTGATAGTGTACCATCGGCTTGCGCATATAGGCGTAGTCGAAAAAGACGCTGGAATAATCGGTCAGGAGCACGTCGCTGTCAATAAGCAGCGCCTGAACGTCGTTATGTTCAAAATCCGCAATTTTGACGCGCGGGTTTTCGGTTGTGAAGCAATCGAGAAACTTTTGCACCTCGTAGTGTGGATAAAATATGAGTTCGTAGTCGTATTCGTCCAGCAGAGTTTTGAGTCCCGCACTGTTTAACAGACTGTTGTAGATTTTGAAATACGCGCTCTGCAAAAAGGTCTGGCGACTGCAACTGCGCAGGCGCGATCTCCAAGTCGGCATAAATAAGATCTTGCGCGTATTTTGCTCGTTCTTTTGCAGATTGTCATATCGACAAAGCCCCGTGAGCACGAGAACCCCCGGTTTGTACCCGTAGTTGCGATCGATATATTCAAACTCCGGTACTGCCGAACAGACAAACATATCAATATGTGTGCGATCGGCGTGGCAAAAGTTGATGTCGTCCTTGATGATGCCGTGCTGCAAAAAGATGTTTTTGCCGCCACGCCGCGGAATCCACTGATAAAACTTATTGAAAAAAAGGATGTCCGGCGTATAGCCCTCGATATGCGTGCTGACGCGCACCGCCGCGAGGATATACGCGAGATAGTGCGCAAAGGTGCCGTAGTCGATCACCCTGCCAAGCGCCGCCACTTTTGCGCGGTCAGGCGAATCTTTGGAGATGATATACGCCGCATTGATCTCCGGATGCTCTTTGGTGATGTACTTAAAAAAGTGATAAGCGTTGTCTCTTGCGTCCGTGCCGCGCTCGGATACGATCCACAAATCGGCATACTTTTTACTGCGCCAAACAAATAAAGACGCCGCCGCCGCGCACAGCAACATACAGACAAAGCGTGCAAATGCAAAAATTCTTTTCAGTTTATACACTGAAATATCCCCCTATCCCTGTGATTTCCCATGCACACGGAATCGCACACGGGGTTATACGGTGGTTTTGAGTCGTTCCTTGTCGAGATACATCATTTTGTCTGCTTCCTCAAATATCTGATGCAGCGAGACCTTGGTGACATCTTCGGCGCAGTAATAGCCGACGGCGACTTTGACCCCCTCGCGCTTGATTTCTGCGGAAAAAGCTTTGATATACGCCTCCGCCTCATGCGCATCCCTACCGCACAAAAACGCCGCAAATTCATCACCGCCGATGCGGAAACAGTTTTTGGCGTCCCCCTCTCCAAAGGTGCGGGCGATACAATCTGCGGAAATTTTCAGCAGTTTATCGCCGTCCTCGTGTCCGTGCGTATTGTTCATCACGCGCAGGTCGTTGACGTCAAATACAAAGAGTGTGACTTTACCGCCGGCTGTAAAGAGTTTTTTACAGAATATATTATACGCCGTGCGGTTGCCGAGCCCGGTCAGGGCGTCGGTCTCAGCGGAGACACGCAATTTTTCCACCAGCGCCGCATTGTCCGAAAGCAGTTTGTTGTACGCGGTGGACAGCGCCTCCGTCTCTTCCAGAAAGAGCGGCATTTTGATGGATTTACCGCTGCGGATGTTGTCGGACGCCACAGCGATCGGATGAATGACGTTGATATATTGAAAAGCCGTCATAAATACAATCAATATCGTCAAGCCGAAGATACTGATTTGCAAAAGATGCGCATAGTACTCCACTTTTTGTGTCAGGAGCAGATACTCTTTTTCCGCATCCTCCTGCACTGCGTCCAAAAAGCGGCTCGTTCCGTTGGTAATCCGGCGCTTCATATCCATATATTCCCGATCAAAAAGTATGGTACGTGCCTTGTCCTTCATATCCTCGACAGAGAGCGCCTTGTCCTCCTCCGAAAGCGTCACGCCGCTCACCTCAATGGGGAGCACCTCCTCCGGGATATCATAGGCGAGCGACGTCAGCCGCATAGAATAATACTCTCTGTCCATCAGGCGGATGGAGCAGTTCATGGACGCGTCAATATACGCGGCAGCTTCTTCGGTCGCTGTGATCTTGGCAAGCATGGTCATCGCCTTATCCCGGTTTCTGTCTTCTTTTGCTTCTTTGAAATAATTACGGAGATGCTCGATATACCCCGTCTCCGCAAAGAGGCGCACTTCTTCGGTCAGGGTGTGTGAGCCTTGTGCAAGCCCGGTCGCAATGTCGGTATACTTCATGTGTCGTGCAGAAAGTTCAATGCTCCTTTCATTATAGTGCCGCTCCTGCACCGCAAAGCCAATCATCAGGGCACAAAACAAAAGCATCAGTCCCGAGATGATCAGCATAATGATTTTCAAATTGAATTGCCGTTTGCCAATTGCACGATTAAATTGCATAGATATATTCGCCTCGATGAACAATGATAAATCATAAAGAATTTTTACAAATTTTCAAGTTGTCTTGTAAGACTTGCCAGTAGTTTTTCGGAAAAAGCGCCGCATTCTCCATCCATAATCATACGATAAGCCTCACTTCGCATGATCGCCGGTTTATACACGCGCTGTGATGAGAGCGCGTCATAGACGTCGGCAATCGAAACGATCTGCGCCGTAATGGGGATATCGTCGCCGCGCAGTCCAAACGGATAGCCGCCGCCGTCATAGCGTTCATGATGACAGAGCGCGATGTCTTTGCACAAATCGGCATACGCGTTTCCCCAAATGCCGCGCGCCTCTTCCAAAAGTTTGCAGCCGCGCGTGGTATGGGTCTTCATAATCTCAAATTCCGCAGGCGTGAGCCGCGCCGGTTTTAACAGGATAGAATCCGGAATGACGATTTTGCCGATGTCGTGCATCGCACTGGCAGAAACGATATCTTCCACATCACGATCGGTCAGCCCGTACTCCGGATAGTGCGCTTGCACATCTTTTGCGATCATCTCCGTCAGATGCCGCACACGCCGGATATGCTCGCCGGTCTCGGGATTGCGCGCCTGGATGGCGTCGCCGAGCAGGTGCGTGATTTTCTCCTCCGTACTCTGCCCCGGCGCCTGCTCCTCAAAGACGGAATCGCCGGCATTTTGCACGCAAGATGCCGCGGCAATTTTGGCAAGGACCGTCGCTCTGTCATACGGCTTAAAAACAAACTCGGGGAATCCCGCGTTAAACAATTGCAAAAGATCGTGAATACCGTCAAACGGACAAGCGACAAAGAGCGGAACGTTGGTATATCGCGGATGCGTTACAAACCGATGGATCTTCTCCGCATCGTTTTCAAAGACCGACATATCCACAACGACCGCACAAAGAGCACCGTTGCCCGTGATCAGCATTTGATGGAGTGCCTGCAAATCATCCACCGTAAGCACCGTATAAGTTTCTTCCAAAATATATTTGAGTTCCGTACGCGTTTGCGCATCCCGGTCGGCGATCAAAACAGTGGCGTTCATTGGCGTTCCTCCTGTTCAAAGCACGATTCTTTTATATTTTAATATTATAGCATATAAGCAGAATTTTTGTCAAGCGTGACTATATTTTTACTTCAAAAATTGTGAAATTCGTGTAAAAAATGTTGTTTTTCACTTCTTTTTGCAAAAAGTTTATATCCAGTTTAGAATGGAGAGTATAATATACGCTTACAAAAATCAAAAGAGGCGACCCCCTACCATGCATTTCTCTCAAAGCGCAACATCGGAAAACAAAAAAAGCACCATCTTTTTGCAGATGCTCGGCACCTTTTGCGGCATGTGCGTTTTAAGCGCCATCGTCATCCTGTTTAAGATCCCCAACCCCAATATGATCCTGATCTCGGGTCTGGTCCTGTCCACATCGCTTTTCGGCTACCCGTCAGGCAGTCTTGCCGCACTCGTGATGGTCGGCTACTCCATGTGGTTTTTCTCTACCGACCACTGCTTTTTTAGATACACCGCCGTCAACGCGCAAAAAATCGCCGTCATTCTCCTCGGTGTCATTTCAAGTCTCTTTGACGTCGGTGAAGTCAAACGGCGGCAAATGACCGCCATGCGCGCACTGAAACGTGCCAACGCCGAGTTGACGGCGGACAACAAGGAGCTGAAAAGAGTTTCCTCCACCGATGAGCTGACCGGGCTCGGCAACCGGTATTCCCTGCGCCGCAAATTCAAAAGTTATATCGGCAAGCCCCTGTGCGTGATGATCGCCGACATCGACAATTTCAAAGAGATCAACGACCGCTTCGGTCACAAGATCGGTGACGATTTTTTGGAAAAGGCAAGCAACGCTCTCACATCCGTGTTTGGTCGGGAGGCGTGCTACCGCTACGGCGGCGATGAATTTCTCATCATCTGCGCGTCGATGCCGCCGGAGGTACTGCAAGAAAAATTTGAGGACGTGCAGACACGCTTTGCCGCAAAGGACGATCGTTTTACTCTCTCCGCCGGCTACGTCTGCGGCATAGCGGACAAGGAGCCCGACCTGCGGCAGATGATGCATCGGGCGGACGCCTATCTGTACGCGTCCAAAAGCAATGGCAAAAAGCGCCTGTCGGGCAGCGACTTTGTTAAATAAATGACCGCGCTTCCCCCTTCGCTTTGATAAAAAAGCGCACCGACTTTCCGTAAAGTCGGTGCATTTTTTTATGTATCATAAAGATTTTTCGTTTTGACGGCTGAACGCCCGCAAGAGGAAAAACACGGTGAATACGTACAGCACGCTGATGAAAATGTTTGCGTACATCGCCGTGCGAAAGACAAACATCAGCACCGCAAAGCCCACCGAGGCAAGCGCGGCGGGCAGCGCCGTTTTGCGGCAGTACTTCATCTCGGGTTTGGCAAAGAGGAGGAGCAGGAACATACAGCCAAACAAGAGAAGAAAGGACGACACGAGCAGCACCGTCTTCGGCAGGAGGCGCACCTCTTCATCCCGCATAAATTCCAGCGCGGTGGTGAGGTTGTTCATCCCGAAAATGAGAAAGATATGGAGCAGCATATATCCCATCCCCGCCGTCTTTTTCTCGCGGTCGATGATGCGGTCATACAAGAGTTCGTAGCACAGGAACAAACCGACGACGATGAGAAAGCACATCCCCGAAAAATAGATCGAGGAGACCGTCAATCCGCCCTCAAAATACGAGGCGATGGCGATGATCATCTCGCCGAAAGTAAATACAACGTACAACATGGCGCGCTCACTGAGGTGCATAAAATCCACGCGGTCGCCGCGCGTGTTGCCCGAAAGCAGACACGTGGCAAGGATGCCAAAGAGAATGGCAACGCCCGCAAGCTGCACGCCGGTGTACGCAAAAACGGGGATCGCAATGAGGATGAGCGCCGCCTCACCTGCAAGCGCAAAAAACAGTCCGCGCACGGTCTTTTTCTCCGCCGCGTCCTCTGCTTGGCGATACACCGCCGCATACTGTACCGCGATATTGAGGAGGATCAGCGCCCACGCGATATGATACTGCGCCCCATCGTTTTCCCGGTGCAGGCGCATCCCCTCGCCGAGATAGTAGAGGAGATACATATTGACAAACATAAACAGATGGTCGCGCAGACTGTTTTTGCCGTACATATTGGTGTAAAAGGTGGAAAAACACCAGATCTGGATGATCGCAAGCCCGCAGAGCACGTAAGCGAGAAAGACGGGCGCCGCGACAAATCCGTTTTCGATATTGTGGAGGAGCGAGTTGTTGCGCCCGATGATATACACAAAGATCAGGTCGTAGATCAGTTCAAGATACTCGACCTTTTTTTCTTCTTTTTCCGGTAGTAAAGCCATATTTCCTTTCCCTTTCCCGAAACGTTTTCGGCAAAGCGCCGTATCCGCGGCAAATTATAGCACAATCGGCAAAAAAACGCAAGGGGGGCGCGACGATCAAAAAGGGGGAAAACCTCTGCGAGGTTTTCCCCCTTTTGCCGATGGAGTTGTTTTGCGCGTCAGCGCAAATCAGTTCCAGGACTCTTTGCCGTCTTGTACGGTAAAGCTGTGCGTGTTGCTTGCCTCGATCATATCAAAGTAGTACCACTTTGATGTATCTTTCGGATCGGTAAAGCTGCTGATCTTACCGGCGTTTGCAAGGACATACGCTTCGTCAGCGGCACGTCCGGTCATACGGTTGACGACAGCCGCCACTTCCGCACGCGTGATCTTGCCCTGCGGCGCAAAGGTGCCGTCGGTATAACCTTCGACCCAGCCGTAAGCCGCCGCCGTTGCGATATTGCCGTATGCCCAATAGGTTGCCGGCACGTCGGAGAACTCCGCCGTACCCTTGTGCGCCTTTGCCATACGCGTGGCGATCGTGGAAAACTCGGCGCGGGTGATGCTCCGCATCGGCTCAAAGCGATCGGCGTCGACCCCTTGGATAAAGCCGAGGCTTGCCAGCGTATTGACTGCCGCTGCATACCATGCGTCCTTCGCAACGTCGGTAAACTCTGCGGTGATCGTCACGTCCTTGTTTTTCAGCAAACGATAGAAGATCATCGCCACTTCGGCGCGCGTGATATTGCCCTGCGGCTGTACGCTGCCGTCCGCATAGCCGGAAATGAATGCGTCGTGCTTGTTGCAGATCAGCCAATCCGCAACGCCGGTCTCTTCCGGCGACAGGCGCACCTTGCTGAACGTTGCGTTTACCGTAACTGCGCCGGCAGGCATATTCACCGCATAGTTGCCGTTGGCATTTTTGGTGACGGGAAGTTGATTTCCGTTGATATCGGTGACAACGACGCTCTTGACCTGATAGCCTTCTGCGGGCGTTACCGTAAAGGCGACCTTTTCACCAGCCTGCGCCGTGGTCCGGTCGGCTTTCACGCTGCCGTGTGCCGCGGCCGCCACCGTGACCGGATACTTCTTGACGGTGGGGATGATGATCCCGCCGCCGCCACCGCCGCCGGTGGTGTAGGCTTTTTCGGACTTCAGGTAGAAGACGTCGCCTGCCGCGGCGGAAACCGCCGCCGCAGTATCAACGGCGTCACCTGCGAACTTGGCGTCGTTCTGATACCAGCCGCTCAGCGTATATCCGGTCTTTTTATACGCGTCGGTGCCGGTAAAGGTCATATTTTTGCTTGCCGTTGCATTTGCCTTGTCGATCGTCGGTTGTTTTTCGCTAAGCGGAACTGCCGCAAAGTCGATCGTCGCGGCAACCGTCGCGGCGTCCGTATCCAAAATACCGTAGCCGACGGTTTTTGTACCGTCCATAAAGGTAACGTAGTTGACGTGTTCCTTGAGCGTGAAAACGTCGGTGGTTTGCGCCGTGCCGGTGATCGTACCGGCGACCGCCGCGCTGACGACCGTATCGGCGGCGTCAAACCAACCGTCAAACAGGTAGACGTCGTCGGTATCGGCATAAGTGGTCTTGACGGCGCCGGTGTATGCGTCGCCGCTTTGTACCTGGACTTTTGCGGCGTCCTCGGTCGGGTAGACGTACGCAGCGGCAAGATCGATCTTACCGAAGATCATACGCGCATAGCCGAGGTCTTCCGCCTCTGCCGCGGTGCCGTTTGTGGTAACGACGCGCACGAGTTTTGCATATTCATACGTGGGATAGAGGCTGTCGCCTTGCGCGAGCCCCGCCATCGTCTTTGCCGTGCCGTCGATCACCATGCGCAAAGCGCCGGTCTTATACCACGTATCGGCATAAGTTTTGAGGAGATCAAAGCCGGTCTTGACCGCAAACGCCGTATCTTGCGTTGTCATATCGGCGGCGTGGTTTGTGACAAAGGTCACATTGGTAAAGTCCATCGTCGCGGGCGAAGCGCTGATCGCGTAGCCCAAAACGTTGGAATCGTCTGCCGCGGCGTCGCTACTACGAATGACGACGACGTCGTCTGTAAAGAGCGCGTAATAGTCCGCCGCGCTGACCGTCCACGTAAAGGTCACGCTGTCAAAGACGTCGGGGTCTGCCGCCTCTGCATTTTGCATACCCGTCAGCGCGCCGTCGCGCCAGAGGGCGATATCGACCGTGACGACCGTGCCGGGCAGCAGTTTTGCGGGATCAAAGAAGACCGTATCCGCCTCGGTATCCACGGAAACGCTGTTGAACTGCCCCATCTTGTTTGCGCCGAGCTTGATCTGCTTGCGCATCTCCGCGCCGCCGTTGATCACGCCGTCCGCATCGGGCGCCTGATACTTCAACACAACGTCGCCTGCGGCGTCCGCGGTGTACGCGGAGGTATCAAACAGGGTCTTGTAGTTGATATAGACGTTATCGTTTGCGCCGTCGATCAGGGTGCTGTCGGTCGCGCTTGTCACCGCCTTTTCGACCGAGAGGTTGGAAGCATACGCTTTTGCGGGCGCCTCGACCTCCTCATGGTCGCCGAGGAGATTGCCGCTGTAGGACTTGATGACCGGAACGATCGCAACGGCATAGTTTTCGCCCAGCGTGCAAGCGCCGGTGCGAAGCTCAAAGAGGAAGGTGCTGCCGCCGGTCTGATCGTTTGCCGCCGCAAGAGTCGTTGCGGTATAGCCGGTCAGCGTGCCGACGTCCGCGCCGTTGACCTTGCGCAGATCCAGCCACAGCGCGTTTTCAAGGTGATTCATCCCCGTTTCGGCAGTCGCCTGGGTGTTGAACGTCCCCATTTCGTTTGCCGTATCGGCAAGCAGTGCCGCAAAACTCGGGATCGGGGCGGTCGCATTCTCGGTCGTCTTGTAATCGACCGCCGGATCGCCGACCTTGATCGCAACGATCTTCACGTCAGAAAGATAACTGTCCTGCGGGATCGTAAACTCAAATTCCGCGCTGTCGCCATTGGGGTAAACGGCAATGTACTGATAGCTCTCGGCGCCGTCCGCCGTCTTGACAACGCCGCCGGAGCGGTTGACAAAGGCAGAAGGAACGGGGCGTGCGTTGAGCTGATCGAGCGGCAGGAGCAAATCGTAGTTGTTGCTGTTGCCCTTGACGCAGAAGCGCATCATGTGCTCCCAGCTCTCCGCGCCGGTCGTCTTGGTGTTTTGCGCCGTCTTTCTCGTGCAGGCGTTGAGGTTGATATCGGCGGTATCCTCCGAGATCAGTTTGAAGTTCGGGAAACTGCCGATCGAGAGGTTCATCGCCGGGAAGTTTGCGGGGTTTGTACTGCCGATCGAACGCTCTGCAACGTGCGTTACCGCACCGGTGCTGGCGTCGATGGTCAGCGTCTTATCGGTCATATACTGGTCGTACTTGACCGAATCGTTGATCGCATAGGTCACCGCGTAGTCGTATGCCGCGGGCGCCTCTGCATAACTGTCCGTACCGGCGTCGTCCGCCTCCACAAGTTCGGTCAGCGCCATATCGAGCTGCGTATAGAAGCCGTCCGTGACGGTCGGCGTCAGGAGATACGCTTTCGCGTGCAGACCAAACGCCTCGTGCATCGACGTCGTATCATAGATCTTGATCACGCCGAACGGATCGTGCGTAAAGTGCATCTGCGCAACGTCCACGTCGCCGGTCACCAAAGCGATGCCGCGCGTTGCCGGCGTTTCGGGATCCGCCGTGCCGTTGCCGTCCACGATCTTGTAGTTCAAGGCAGGGACCATATCGCCTGCGGCAGGGACGGTATCGTCGGTCTTCAACAAGCGTGCCGCCGTGACCGAAATGCTCTTATCCACACCCTTGTCCTTATCGGCATAGTCGCCCGCAAGTTCCAAATGCATCGCATTTTTATCGGTCGGATCCAGGTAGTTGTACAGCGCCGCGCTCGCCTTCTTTACAAACTGACCGGACAATGCGGGCGCCGCCGTCGTCAGTGCGGTGATGTATCTGTCGGCGGCAGTCACGTCGCCGTTTGTGACCGTCTGGTCAACGAGGGCGGTCGTGCCGTCGTAGATCTTATCAAAGTCCGCCGTATCGCACAGCGTGACCTCACGCTGTGCAACGTCGAGATAGAAGCGCACGCCGGTAACGACCCACTGGAATTCCTCTTCACCGCTCCACGCGGGCGCACGGCCGGACGTGCTGGTTTCGGTCGTGTAATACAAGCCGTAGTAATCCACGGTCACCGTGTAGTAATCCACACCGAAGAATTCGCAGGCGGGCAGGAGATCATATACCTGCGCCGTGAGCGCAGAGATCTTGTTGGCGACCGTGTTTTTCGCCGTGGTATCCGTAAACTTGACGGTAGCCACCTTGGTATCGCCTGCCGCGACGGTGATCACGTAGAGGTCGCCCTTATAGGCGTCGCCGTTGATGAGGTCATCCGTATACGCGCTGTTCGGCGCCGCCGTGACCTTGTTTCCGTACGCGGTATCGCCGGAGATCTTATCGCCGGCGACGACGCGCCAGCCGAGGTCATTGCGCGTCAAAGCGGCGCTGACCTTGATGTCTTCCGCATAGACCGAGTTGATCGTGTTTTCATCGCTCTTTTCCGCATACACCGGTCCGGGATAGCCGGTCGTCACCGGTGCGCTGTGGAATTGTGCGGAGGCAAAGGCGGTGGATTTGCCGGGGTCGGTATTGACTTCTGCCTGCGTGCCCACGTATTGCACCGTGATCTCCATGTCGCCGGGGATGACGTTGACGCCGTCCGGGGCGGGATCGGGCTCAAGTGCCGTATTGCGGTAGGAGATCGCGCCGTTTGCCCCCTTATAATAGGTGTTTTGCACGTCGCCGCTCGCCGTCTTTTGGTCTACCGCGCTCTGTCCGTCGTTTTGGCAGAGATAGTTGTTTATATTCTTTGTGCCGTATGCCACGGTCGCGCGGTCAAAATCGGTATACTGATCCTTTGCGCCCGAAAGATCGCCAAAAAGGTTGAACTCCCACCACAGATCGCGGCGGAGCGGGGTCGCGGCGTTGATCATCAGGTGCTCGTCGTTGCCCCAGTTTTCGCCATAGCTTGCGTCAAAGGAGAACGTACCGTAGACCTGTTCGCCGTTTTGTCCTTCCACAAAGCGGGTAAACTTGTGATCCTGCACTTTGGTCGGTGCGTAGACCGTATCGGTCGCCTGGTCGATGGCAAGATCTGCCTGCTCGATCAGGATGTAATAGGTATTGTACTTGTAGGTCGAAGTATATTTGCCGTCTGCGCCGTACTGCCAATCCAAAACGCGCTCATAGACCGTGTAAAGACCGGCGTTTTTGACCCGGATCTTGGCAAAATCGGCGTAGTTGCCGAGCCATTTACTGTACGCCGCTGCCGCCGCGTAGGCGCTGCCGCCAAAAACTTTGCCGGCAGTTTCAAAGTACGTTGTCACGTCCGCGCTGTCCGCGCCGCCGAGCATCCAGTTGTTTTGGTTGCCGTAAGGCGCGCTCTGCTTAAAGGTCGCCGGAGCGGCAGAGCCGTCCTTGTTTTGTACCTGGTTGTCTTTGAACGTGTTGTACGGCGTATAAAGCACCGCGTAGGTCGCGTTCCAGTCGTCGTTGAAATCAAACAGCGCCGTCAACTTGTGTACCTGGTTATCGTACGTGGTAAACCGTAGGGTCTTGACGTCTTTATAGTCGCCCGCCGCGCCGACAAATTGCGTGTTGCTCTGCTTGCCGGCAATATTCAACTCCGTGGTGATCGGATCGGAAAGCGAACCCGGATCATAGGACACCAGGATATTGTTGCCGCCGGCAAGGATCGCGCCGTTTGCATTTGTCATGTTGGTCAGCGATACGGTGCCGATCTTGTCCCGCGGGATGTCGATCGCCGCCCAGTCGGGATCCGTACTGCCGCCATAGTCTTTCATCTGATCGGTCGAGGTCTTTGTGTAGTACGCTTTGAGTGTGAGCGTATCCAGCACGTCGCCCTCGGCGCCGTTGATCGTCGTATTTACCGCAAAGAGGTTGTTTTGTACCGTCGTATCGGCGTTGACGCCGCGCAGATAATACTGCAGGGCGCTGTTTGCCGTGCTCTTGCCGCTTGCGCCGTTTGCGCCTGCAGGCGATGCCGCCGATGCGGAAGCGCCGTAGCCGCTCCGCTTTGTCGAACCGGAACCGCTTGCGCCCTTGGCGCCGCCGGCGCCGCCTTGCCCGCCCGCGCCGACGATCGCACCGCCAAAGCCGCCTTGACCGCCGGAGCCGCCGGCGCCTCCGGTGCCGCTTGCGGAGCATTTTTTGGTTTTGAACGGCCAGCGCTTAAAGGAATCCTGTTTGTACTTGTTTGCACCGTCTGCGCCTTTTGCGCCGTTTGCGCCGTTTTCACCGCCGCGGCTGCCGTCCAGCGAAACGTTGCCCAGGAGGTTGACCGTGCCCGCCTCTGCCGGCGTGTTATTGTTGGCTTTGACCGACGTTGTCGTAGACGCCGTCACACCGTTTGTGCCGTTGGTACCGATACCGGCGCCCGCGCCGCCGCCGCCGTTGCCGCCGTTTCCACCGCGGCCGCCGCGTGCGCTGACGGAAACGCCGCCGAGATAGCCGGCAAGTCCGCTGCTGCAAGACGCATAGGCGTAGCCCGCCGCGCCGGCGGTGCCGCTTGTACCTGCCGCCGCATTGCCGCCCACGGCGTTGACTTTACCGTCGCCGACAAAATACAGGGTCGCGTTTTTCGGCAGATAAATTCCCGCAAAACCACCGTTCATGCCGCTCGCGGCTTTACCGGTGGCGCTGAGCGTATGATCGTTGAGGTAAATATAGACGATCGCGCCGTTTGCGATTTTCAGACCGTTGCCGACCGCGGCGCCGTCAAAGGTCACGTCCTCGGTAAGATAATACCGACCGGTGTAAAGCGTAGACCCGGCAGGATAGTTTTCGGTATTCAAAAGCCGCCATGCCGTTGCCGTATCGGTCGGCACCGCTTCAAAGGTGACGCTGACCGATACCGGGTAGTCCGGCATGACGAAGCCGGTGCCGAAATCGTCCACGTACTCCACGGGGTCGCTGCCCGTCTTTGTCACCGTGATGCTCCCAAAGCCGTAGCCCGCAGCCGGCGTCGGATCGATCATCACAACGCTGCCCGGGACCGCCTCGGTCACCTCCGCGGAATTGACGGTCGCCTTGTAGGTGCCGTGTTCTGCCGCCGCCGCGGTGATCGCATACTTGTTCTCGCTGTAGGTCACCGTGACCTTGACGTTGCCTGCCGGCATGGTAAAGGTGCGGGTGTTGCCGGTGCCTTCCAGCGCGATATTGTCATTGCCGTTTTTCGCGGTGATCCCCACGACCGTGTAGCCGTCCTCCGGGATGACCTGCACGGTGATCGGCGTCTGTCCTTCATATGCGCCGTCGGTCTCCGTATCGCTGACGGTGAAGATCACTTCGCCGTTTGGCGACTCTGCCGTGAGCGTATAGGGAGTAAGCGGAATATCGACCACAGACGCCGGCGCCGTAGCGTAGGTGACGGCAAAACTGCGGTTGTCTTTGCCGATCGTTTCATTTTTCGGCGCACTGCCGTTGACTTTGAACGGCGTAACGCCCGAAATGACGTCCCAGTTCGGGTCTGCCGCAAAGTCATAATCGGCGTCGCCGTCACCGCTCTCGGCGGGGAGCGAAGTCTCTTTTGCCGCGTAATATGCCGTGACCGTCCATGCGGAAGCGTCCACGACCGTGCCGGACGGGAGCGACTCTTCGGTGATATGCGTATCGACCGAGATCAGTTTCGGCTCCCATACGTTCAGCGTATAGGACGCCGTCTTTTGCGCATAGGTAGAGTTTGTCCCATCTTGGACCGTTGCGGTGATCGTTGCGCTACCTGCGCCCACAAGCGTCACCTTGCCGTCTGCCGCGACCGTCGCTACGCTCTGGTTGGAGGAGCCGTAACTTACCGTACCGTCGCCGGTTTTGGTCAGCGCGTTTGTAAACGCGCCGTCTTTGCCGAGGTACTTCTTTACGCTGCCCGTTGCATAACTTATGCTGCCGGCGGCTTTATTGATCGTATAGGTTTTCGTCGTCGAGCCCGAATAGCCGCCCATACCGGTGATCGTCACGGTCTTTGTCCCGGCGTTTGTGCAGTCTGCCGGATAGGAGAGCGTATAGTCGGTGCTTTCCGTGAGCGTCGTATTCCCGTCCTTGACGGTGATCGGCTGCTTATGCTCCGCGCCGTCGTACGTCACGTCGGATACCGAAATCGTGCAGTCGGTGATCGGCTTTGAGGACGCCTCGACCTTGATCGTAAGTGAACAAGTCTGATAATTGGTCGAAAACGCAGGCGCGCCTGTATAGGTGATGACTGCGGTGCCTACTTTTTTGATGCAGAAATGGTGCTTGTAGTCACCGGTTCCCACCTCAACAACGCTCGGGTTGGAAGAAGAGGTCGTTCCCGCACTCACACCGGCAAAGTAAATACCGTCGTCATGGTATGGATTGTCGACAGTATCGATACCGTAATTGCTTGACTCGACGGGATTTCCCGCCGGAAGAGAATCCAACGTAAACTGCCTTGATGTATGCCCCGGAGCGCTCAGTGTAACCGTATACGCTCCTGCCGCCGCGGCCGGAACTGCCGCGATGGGCAACAGTCCGACGAGCATCAGCAGTGCAAGCAGTATGCCGGTCAGTCGTTTGGTTTGTTTCATCATTGTCCTCCTGTTTTTTCTATGATCAATCTTCATTGATACATATAAATTTCCTTCTTATACTATATCAAATCAAGTGCCACAAAAGTGCCACAAAAAAAGTCGAAACGCGGGAGTTTCCGCGTTTCGACTTTTGATTTTTCAAGTCAGCCATGAATACTGCGTCATATATTCGGCACGGTCCTTTGGGAGATCGTCCGGATGGCTCCGCTTGTATTCGTAGGCGTCACAGTCCACCTTGTCTACGTCGATATAGCACTCGTTTCTGCGCTTGATAAACACGTCCCCCGCGCCGACCGCCGTGAGCGTGGTTTGGATATCCGCGATCAGGTTGCGCAGATAGGATCTATGATCCTCCGGCCACAAAACGGCGTTGAGTTCACCCACGGTGACCGCCGCCCCCTCCCGATCGACAAGATAGGCAAAGAGTTCCTTGGATTTGCTGTATTGAAATTTCACCGGCGCACCGCCGGCAAACACCTCAAAATTGCCAAAGCACTTGATCCTTATCAACTTGTCCGCGCGGTGCGCCGCGGGATACCGCAGATTTTCCATCTCCTCGCGCACCTTTTCTTCATTGACAGGTTTTGTAACGTAGCCGGACGCGTGAAGTTCGTACGCGTTTTTTGCGTAATGCTCGTAAGCGGTGACGAATATGATATTGACCTTTGGGTTGACTTCCTTTAATTTTTTTGCAAGTTGGATCCCGCTGATGACCGGCATTTCAATATCAATAAAGGCGATATCGACCGGCGTTTCGGCGATCTTCTGCGCCGCTTGCACCGGATTGACAAAGCAATACAAGACCGCGTCTTGCGGCAGCGCCTTTTTCACCGCATTTTGCAGGCGGATCAACTGCAATTCCTCATCATCGACCAATAACGCTCTCATACTCGTCCTCCCTGCGGAAACAGGACCGTAACGCACGTCCCTTTGTCTTTCTCGCTCTTGATATTGACCTCGCCGCCGCAGGTTTTTTCAACGCGGTACCTGATATTATTGATCCCGAAATGCCCGTTTGCGGCAAAATCGACGTCCTCCATACAAAAGCCGACGCCGTCGTCAACGACCTGCACGGCGTAAACGTCCCCGTTTTTATAAGCTTTGACGGTAATATGTCCGCCTTCCAGTTTTTTCATGATCCCGTGTTTGATCGCGTTTTCCACAAGCGGCTGCACGCTGAGCGGCGGAACGCAAAAATCGGTCGTCTGAATATCATACGTCACGTCCAAACGATCGCCAAAGCGCATTTTACCGAGGGCGACGTAAGTCTCGATGTGTTTCAGTTCATCCGCAAACGGAATGAGTTTTGCGTTGGTCAGGGCGGAAAAATTATGCCGCAAATACTCGGTAAAATTGTCGAGCGCGGCTTGCGCTTTTTCGGCGTCGATCGAGATCAGCGTGGAAATGGAGGAAAGCGCGTTATAGACAAAATGCGGCTGGATCTGCGAAAGCATGATCCTGATCTGCGCTTCCTTATTCTCTTCTTCTTCTTTTGCAAGGACGATATTTTTTTGCACGTTCAAAAACAGGAAAAGGATCTCGATAGCGATAATGATGGAGGCGTAAGCGATGGCGTATCCTTTATACAAGTTTTGAAAAAGGATGGCGACCAGAGGCAAAAAGCAATAAATGCCAAACGCCGCTTTTTCCCGCCGCGTCAGTTTTGGATCGGAAACGGCGACGAGGAAAAGCGTGACAAGCATCACAAATTGATAGCCCTGTGAGAGTATCATCGTCCTGCTGCGATGATAGACGCCGCCGCTTGCCGTAAAAAACATCCCCGTGAAGATATTGAGGACATCCAGGGCAACAAATACCGCAAGTCCCGTAAGATCGATCACGGACAGCACCTTCGCCGTTTTCGGCGCGATCTCCATATAACTGTGCGCATAGCGGAAAAGGAAAAATACTTCCAGATTGTTCATGATGTAGAACGCCGTATAAAAGGCGATCACCATAGCGTTTGAGGCATAATGCAGTTTGATGACGGAAAAGGTCAGGTAGAGCGCAAAATGGAACGCCGTAAAGAGAACAAAGGCAAGCAAAGTGATCTCGTCTTTTCTTTTATTCTTCTTTATTATAAGATCTACGGAATGGATCGCGAGGATCAATATACCGATGATACATACCGTTATATTAAATACGCTGCTTCCGCTCATGCTTGTTCCTCCTTGAAACGGATATGCGTGAAAACAATACTTTGACAAGATTATACCACATCAGTAGCAAAAATGGCAACAAAACCGTGCGACTTTTATTGCACGGTTTTGTTTTTGTATGCAATTTTTGCAAGTTCCTACAGTCGCGCCGAATTCGCACGACCTTTATTTCAGCAATGGTCACTTCTTGGCGCTTTTGATTTTTTTCAGCGGAATGCCAAGCAGAAAGTGGATCAAGGCGCCAAGCGCCACGCTCCCCAAAACAGTCGCCAAAGCCCACAAAGTTTCATTTTGAATATAGACGATCCCGCTTCGCAATCCGGACATCAACAGCCCCTGGACCAGATAAACCTCCAAAGAGGTCTTCCCTAAAAACGCCAAGATCGGATTCCCGATTTCAAATTTCATCGTGTAAGCGAGGACGACAAAAACGAAAAGCAAGGCACAGACCATTTTCAGCACAAGGGAAAGATCCTTTACTCCTGTGAAAGAGATCAAAGCATTTCCGGCAAAGAACAAGAACGCAAACGCTCCAAAAAACAGGGACGCCAAAACATAATAATGCTTTTTGAAGCAATCCGTAATCTTCTCTTCAAAGGTCGCAAAGATCATACCGACGATCAATATGTGACTTGTATTGTACCACCATGTGCCATAGCCCATAATGATACAGAAGATCACGTGGAGTAAGTACCAGACGCCGGCGCCGATGATCATACCGACATAGTTGTCTTTGCAAAGAATCATCAGCAGCCAAAATACGATATAGAAAACGAGAATGATAATAATATACCATGAAAAATCGACGATCGGCGACCCATGTATGATGGCAGAGATCACTTCTCCGAAAGAATAAACCTGCCCGCCGATCGCGTACATCCCCCAAAACAACGCGGTGACCACGGTATAGGTAAGTAAAATCGGCAATATTCTTCTGCGCAAATACTGTTTTTGATACGTGGCGGATAAAATATAGGACTTTTGCAGACCATACCCGGAAAAGAAGAAGAATACGGCCACAAGAAGATAGCCTATATGACTTAACTGCGAAAACAAGAGCCCTTCCGTCGTCCGTTGCGCCAGATGATGGAATATCACCAAAACAGATAAAAATCCGCGCAAACTCTTGCCGGTGGCAATCGAATTGTAACCGGCGTTGAAAGCGACCGGTTTTTGCCCATAGATAAAAAGCGCAACGAGGAGAATCGGAAGAAGGTCGATTATACTGATGATACTCCATTAGATAATATAAGAATCACTTTTAATAGTCTTTTTGTACTTTTCATTAACTATTTCGGATATAGTTTTATTTTCCCGTATGATATTACAAATAGCTTTAAGTGCTGAGGAGCTTTTAATATTTTGTTCATAGTATAATAAAACTTCGTCCGTAAAATCTTCTATAAAAATAGAACCTTCATCGTTTGGATCTATAGTCTTTTTAAATTCATTTATACTTCTCGCGTTAAAGTATTCTATTATATTATCATTTGAAAAATCTAAAAATAGGACGGTCAAAAGTTCAAAATAAGTATTAATAGGATTGATTCCACTGCCAAGATAAAAAGCGTTGCCGCCAACTATCGAAAAAAGAGGGTCCTTTTCAATTAATCCACCTGAAGTTGCATACGTGAATTCTTTACGTGATTTTATCTCTTCTAAGAACTCTCTCGTAATTGTGTGAATAATACCTTCGTTTTTCAATGCCCTGCTTAGCGCTTCTTCATCATTGCCGTAATTTTTTTTTCCCGTTGGTTGAAATGTGCAGCCTGGCACCGCATCTATATTTCCTTGACTCTCTGTAACAGTATTTCCTCTTTGATGCAATAAAATATAATCTTCTAGCTTGTTTTCATCTTCTGAAAAAATATTTAACAATACGACAAGCGTATTAATACCAGTCGAAATGGATCTGTTATCAAATTGATTAATCGGAAATAATCTCCGCAAAGAAAAACAGGAGTACAGTTTTTGACTGCCACAGTATCTTCTTGTGGCATCGAATCCATAGGGCATACACGAATTCACAAAATCATAATAATTTCTTTTAACAATTTTGATTTTTATCCCTTCATCAGTTGTTGAAATGCCATTAAAGCAAAAGCATTCCGCATCATAAAAATGCGAATCAGTATACATAAGAAGATTAGCACTAAACGGATTTTTGGGAGTTGGAAGTATTCTGCTAAATTTCAAAAAGCGCTTCAATCGTTTTTCATTTTCCTTTGCTTTTTTCGATACTATAGTTCCTTCCAACTCAACTCTGCCTATCGGTAGAAGTTCACCATCTTTGTTTATCCAAGGATATGTTTTGCCATCTGGATAATAGAGATACTCTTGCACACTCCTATTAAATTCACGTGTAGAGTTCTCGATATATTCCAGTATATAATGCTGATTTGTATTTAATTGTTTATAAAGAAACAAAAAACTTTCAATTCTAGTTTTACGCAAATCATTCCTATATTGTCGAAATGCAATATAAAAAGCTGCTATAGCTATCACAACATTAGCAACATCTGTTAAGTTGTTCAAGATATATTGCAAAAAAGAGTGAAAAGAACCGATAATACAATTTAAATCCATAATAAATAAAACTTAACTAAAATCCTCCCCTCACATTCGTTAGAAGGCTAAGATAAGATAACAATTCGTCTCAGTGAATATAAATGCAACAACCGCAACTAAAATTCAGCGAATTAAAATTCATTCCTAAAAAATCAATACAGCTTTGCCCCTGCGGGGATGTGCGGATCGACCATCAGGAGATGGAGTTTTTCCTCATCATTCTCCTTGTGGACGGCGGAGAGCAGCATACCGCAGGAATCCATGCCCATCATGGCGCGCGGCGGCAGATTCGTGATGGCGATCAGCGTCTTGCCGACGAGTTCTTCCGGCTCGTAATAGGCGTGGATCCCCGAAAGGATGGTGCGGTCTGTCCCCGTCCCGTCGTCCAGCGTGAACTGCAGGAGTTTCTTCGACTTCGGCACCGCCGCACACGCCTTGACCTTGACCGCGCGGAAATCCGACTTGGAGAAGGTCTCAAAATCGACCTGATCCTCAAACAGCGGCTCGATCACAACATGGGAAAAGTCGATGGGCTCCACCTCATCCGTCAGCGCCTTCGGCGCTGCCACCTTCCCCTCCGGGGGAAGGCTTGGGGCGGGCTTTTCTTCCGCCTTGGTCTCGGTCTTTTCGCCTCTGTCCTTGTCCAAAGGTTTCATTGTGGGGAACAAAATGACGTCGCGGATGGTGTCCGCGCCGGTCAGGAGCATCACGCAACGGTCGATGCCGATGCCCATACCGCCCGTCGGCGGCATACCGTATTCCAGCGAGGTGAGAAAATCCTCATCCAGCATTTCCGCCTCGTCGTCCCCGCGCGCACGCGCCTCCGCCTGCTTGACAAAGCGCTCGCGCTGATCAAGCGGGTCGTTGAGCTCGGAATAAGCGTTGCCCATTTCGCTGTGGGCAATGAAAAATTCAAACCGCTCGGTCAGGCGCGGGTCTTGCGGACTGCGCTTGGTCAGCGGGCTGACTTCCACGGGATACATCGTGATAAAGGTCGGCTGAATGAGCTGCTCCTCGACCTTTTGGTCAAAGCAAGCGTACAGCGCGTTGCCCCACGTCGGCTCTGCCGTCGGGGAAAGTTCGATCCCCTTTTCCGCCGCCGCGGCAACCGCCGCCGCGTCGTCGGAGATCTCGCCGAAATCTATGCCGACGTACTTTTTGACCGCCTCGATCATCGTCAGGCGCGGCCAACCGGGGGTGAGATCGATATCATATCCCATCCACTGCACCTTGTAGGTGCCGAGGATCTCTTTTGCGGCGCCCGAAATCACGCCCTCCGCGATATCCATCATATCGTGGAAATCCGCATACGCCTGATAAAGTTCCACCGAGGTAAACTCGGGATTGTGCTTGGGGTCCATCCCCTCGTTGCGGAAGATGCGCCCGACCTCATATACGCGTTCCATCCCGCCGACGATCAGCCGTTTGAGCGGCAGTTCGGTGGCGATGCGCATATACATATCAATATCCAGCGTATTGTGATGCGTGACAAACGGTCTTGCCGAGGCGCCGCCGCAGATGGTGTTGAGCACCGGCGTTTCCACCTCGATATAGCCCATTTCATCCAGATAATTACGCAGGAATTTGATAAAGCGCGAGCGAACGATAAAGTTGCGCTTGACCTCGGGGTTGACGATGAGGTCAACGTAGCGCTGACGGTAACGCGTTTCGCGGTCGGTCAGCCCATGGAACTTTTCGGGGAGAGGCAAAAGACTCTTGGAGAGCAGTGTGACTTCCTCGGCGTGTACCGAGATCTCCCCCGTTTTGGTCTTGAATACCCTGCCGCATACACCGACGATATCGCCGATATCCATCTTCTTAAACGCGGCGTACGGATCCTCGCCGATGCTGTCCCTTGCCACGTAGACCTGCAGTCTGCCGTCAAAATCCTGGATATGGCAAAAAGAAGCCTTGCCCATGACGCGCTTGGACATCAGCCTGCCCGCAAGGCGGACGGTCTTCCCCTCCAGCGCGTCAAACTGCGCGATGACCTCGCCGCTGTGATGCGTGACGTCGTATTTTGTGATCTGAAAAGGATCGCTCCCCGCCGCCTGCAGCGCCGCAAGTTTTTCACGGCGCACCGCAAGTTCGTTTGCCGGGACGGCCGCTTGATTTCTGTTGTCTTCCATATTGAATATCCTTTGTATACAATCAGCTGTTGAGTTTTACGCGATCGACCTCAACGATTTTCACCTTGTAGGCGCCTGCAGGCGCCTCTACCACCACGCTGTCGCCCTTGCGCGCGCCGATGATCGCCGCGCCGATCGGCGACTGATCGGAGATCTTACCCGACCAGAAGTCAACTTCATTGCTGCCGACGATGGTGTACTCGGTGACTTTTTTGGTTTTGGTGTTTTGGATCTTGACGATCGAGCCGACGCTGACGCGGCTGTGATCCACTTCGGATTCGTCCACGACGATGGCGTGCAGGATCAGCGATTCAAGCTCGGTGATGCGCGACTCGACTTTTGCCTGCTCGTTGCGGGCTTCATCATACTCGCTGTTTTCGGACAAGTCGCCGTAGGAGCGGGCGACCGCAAGTGCTTCTTTGACTTCGGCGCGGCGGGTGGTCTTCAAATAGTCAAGTTCGTCGACCAGCGCCTGATACCCCTCTTTGGTATAATGCATCTGTTTTGCCATGGTAAATACCTCGCTTTATGGAAATTTTATTTATTTATACTGTGCAATGGCAGCCTGCAACTGGGCGTCCTGATCGTGCGGAATCTTGTAGAGATTTGTGTACCGGTATTCCTCGTCGATCTCCACCTCGATATCCGGCGTGATGCCGATGCCCTCGTAGTTGTCCGAGAACGGCGGCAGATACATCGCGGTCGAGATGCGGAGCGCACTGCCGTCACCGAGCGATACGATCGACTGCACGGTGCCTTTGCCGTAGGTGGTGGTGCCGATGACGACCGCCTTGTTGTAGTCTTTCAGCGCCGAAACAAAGAGTTCTGCCGCGGACGCCGTGCGCGCGTTGCAAAGTACGATGATGGGACGCTCATAGCAGGTTTTGTCCGACGTATAGGTCTCTTCCTCACCGTTTTTATACTGAATGCGCACGATCGGCCCCTCGGGCAGGAGCGCGTCAAGAATGCTCAAAATGGATTCAAGCTCTCCACCGCCGTTGTCGCGCACGTCTACGATCACGCCGCGCACGCGATCTGCATTGGACTGCTGCAGCGCCGCTACAAACTGCTCGGGGGTCTTGTCGTTAAAGTCCATCAGGCGGATATAGGCGAGCGGTGCGGAGATCCCTGGCACATTCAGCGCCTCATAGTCCACCGACAGTTCCTCCACGCGGCGACGGGTCAGCGTCACCTCGGTGATTTCCGACGTTTCGCCGCGGGCAATGCGCAGCGTGACGTCGGTATTTTCCGCGCCGTGGATGCGGTTGACCGACTCCGCATAACCGAGATCGAGGATATCTTCACCGTCCACGCCGACGATACAGTCGCCGGCGGAAAGCTCGACGTCCGCGGCGGGAGAATTCGGCATAACGTTCAAAATTTCGAGTGCGCCGAGCGTCGGATTGTAGACGACGCTCACGCCGATGCCCGTAAACTCACCCGCGTAGGAAGCCGACAGTTCTTCCATATCCGAAACGTCGTGATACGCGCCGTATTTGTCGCCCGAATACGCGACGACGCCGGCGCAAGCGCCGTCCACAAAGTCGTCGATATTGAGCTCGCCGCCGACGTAGTAGTTTTCATAATAAGAAACGATCTTGCCGACTTTTTCGGTGACGCGTTCCATCACCTCGTCGGTAAAACTTTTTTCCTCGGGTTCTTCCGGCGCGTCGCTCGCCGCCTCGGTGTAGGACGCGGGAACTTCCCCGACCGCCGCCGTGCGGAAAAACACCTTGCCGAAAACGACAGTGAGTTCAAACGTGATCGCCGCCGCAAGTAAAATCAAAAATGCCGCAAGTCCGACCGAGATTTTTTTTGACATGGTAACTAAGTATCCTTTCTGCGAAAAACGGACTTACTTCGGCTGTACGAGCCATCCGTTGGAAATTGGGTCCTGATGCTTGCCGTTGACACGGACTTCGATATGCAGATGCGGCCCCGTGGAGTTGCCCGTGGAGCCCATTTCGGCAATGTGATCGCCCTGCTTGACGGTATCGCCGACTTTGACCAAAAGTTTGGAGCAATGCGCGTACAGCGTGGAAATACCGCCGCCGTGGTCAACGACGATGTAGTTGCCGTAACTGTAATGGCTGGTGGCAACCACCACTTTGCCGTCCTGCACGGCGTAAATATCGGTGCCGACCGCCGACGGGATATCGACGCCCGAGTGGAAATCGGTCACTTTTTTGCCGTAATAATAGTAGGTGCGGTAGCCGTAACCGCTGCTGATGCGCTTGATCGAAATATCGACCGGCCAGATGAATTTGCCGCCGACGTACTCGGTTTTATCCCGGCTGGCAAGCGATTTGAGCAGGTTTTCAAGGCGTGCGCTTTCCTTTTCCTTTTCGCGCTTTGCCGCCTCATACTCGGCGGTGATCTCCGCCTCGGTCTTTTTGAGCGAATTCAAGTAGGCGACCGAGTTGCCGCGCTGCGCCACGAGATTTGCCTCTTCCGCCATCAACTGATCACTGTACTTTGACTGCTCGGCGTAACTGTCCTCCAGCTCCGCCTTGGTCGCCTCGTAAGAGGTTTTGAGCGCCTCGAGTTCCTCTTTTTCCCGCGTGAGTTTTTCAAAAAGTTTGGTGTTGTAGGTGAGGATATTGCCCATATACTCAATGCGCGTGAGCAGGTCGGACAGGCTGTCCGCGCCGAAGATCACGCTGAGGATATTGGTCTCGTCCCCCTCGTACTGTGCGCGGACAAGCTGCAAAAACTTTGCGTGCGTCTTTTCCGCCTCTGTATTTTTTTCCGTGATCTCCTCTTCTTTCTGCGCGATCTCTTTTTGCGTTTGCGTGATCTGCGCCGAAAGTGCGTCTAAAAGATTTTTCGTAGTCTCGATCTTCTTTTCGGTATTCAAGATCAGGCTGTTGACGTTGTTGAGCGTCTCCTGCGCGCCGTAACGGTCGCTTTGCACCGCCCGGAGTTTCTTTTTGAGTTCCGACTGCGTTTTTTCAAGTTCCGCGATCGACGACTGGTAGGCTTTGACGTCGGCATTACTTGCGTACTTGGACGCCGAGGTGGACGTTGCCGCCGCAAAGGCGCCAAAGGCGACCGGCGCGGTCATCAGGACGGCAAGCGCCGCCGAAAGAATGATTTTTATCTTTTTCATTTTGTCCTCATTGTATTTACGCTTTACGCGCCGGCGTATTTGCCGACCGAAACGATACTGCCCACGATGCCGGTGACAAAGGAGATCACCAAAAAGGAGATCATCAGTTTCGGCGTAAGTTCTGCAAACGAATACAGTTTAATCATATTCATTTCTTCGGCGACAAAGGTCGAAAGCGCCGAGTAAATGATTTTTTCCGTAAAATACGCCACAAGCGTGCCCATCAATCCGATGAGGAGCCCCTCGATGACAAACGGACGGGCAATGTAAACGCGCCCGGCGCCGATATAGCGCATAATGGCGATCTCGCCGCGGCGGGCGTACACCGAAAGCCGCAGGGTGTTGATGACCACAAACAGACAGATCACCGCGCAGAGGATCGAAAACGCGACAAACAAAATCGAAACGCCGTGCTCGACCGAGTCGATCTTTGCCGCAAGATCCAGGCGGCTGTTGACTTTGCGCACGCCTTCGATCTGTTTTACGGCGTAATCCAGCGTCGTCGCCTTGTCGTTGTCCGCGTATGTAATGCGGAAGCAGTCGGACAGCGGGTTTTCCTCCTCCGAGATATCCTCAAGGAGGTAGGCGTAATCGCCGAATTCTTCCTGCATTGCGGCGATCCCGTCGGCTTTGGAAACGTATTCCACCGACACAACGTTGTCCATCGCACGGATCTCGGCGCCGATCCGCTCGGCGTCCTCCGGCGTGCTGTCATATTCCAAAAACGCTTCGATCACGTTCATATCCGTGATGTCCGCAAGATTGTAATCAATGTTGTCCGAAAGAGAAAGCACCGCGCCGAAAAACACGAGGCACGCGGCAAGGATGAGTACCGTCACCAGGGTGGCGAGACTGTTGCGGAAAATATTTTTGACCGCCTGGACAAACGCTTCTGCAAACCGGCTCATTGGATATCACCTCCGGCAGGAATATCTTCCACGATCTTGCCGCCGCTGATGCGCACGATGCGTTTTTGGAAAGACTTGGCAAGTTCTTCCGCGTGCGTCACCACGACGACGGTTTTGCCGTACTCGCGCATTTTGATGAGCAGCGACATGATCTCAAGGCTCAGTTTGGCGTCGAGATTTCCCGTCGGCTCGTCGGCGATGATGGTGTGGGGATTGTTGATCAGCGCGCGCGCCAGCGCCACGCGCTGCTGCTCGCCGCCCGAAAGTTCGGACGGCAGGCGGGACGCCTTTTCTTCCAGCCCGACGATGCGAAGCATCGACATCACGCGGCTTTTGACCTCGGCGCTTGAGGCGCTGCCGACCACCTGCAAAGCAAACGCGACGTTTTCAAACGCGGTCTTTTTCGGAAACAGGCGGAAATCCTGAAAAACGACGCCGAGATGGCGGCGATAGCGCGGGATATGCGCGGACGGCATTTTCGAGAGGTTGGTGCCGCTGACGATGAGGTCGCCGGACGTCGGTTTTTCCTCACGCAAAAGCAGACGCGTCATCGTGGTCTTGCCGGCGCCGCTCTCGCCCATGATAAACACAAATTCGCCGTCGTCGATCCGAAGGTTGATGCCGTCGAGCGCGACTTTATCCGGCGGATAGCGTTTCACAACATTCTTGAATTCGATCATTTGTTACTCCGATTTTTCTTTCTGGGGATACGGTCTCCATCAGGCGAAAATTGCAGGAATGTACTTGCATAGGAAGATGGCGCGGATCCCCACTCGGTTTTGACGGGCATATTGTCCCGCCTTCATCGGTTAAGCCCTTGCCGTTACGCCGAGTAACGCCTGCGGGCTTAGCCTCGCCGACGAACCAATCTGCTCCGGCAAAACTCTTTGACCCGAAAGGGATGGA
>JAFSUT010000049.1 GCA_017445085.1 Clostridia bacterium
CCGTAGGGGGTAGGGTGCGGCTGATGCCCGGTCTCCGAGCTGATGACCACGATCTTGCCCTTGACGTTGCCCTCGTTATGCGAGAGGAAATAGTTCGCGCCAGCCTGGATCGAGAAGAAGGCGCCCTTGACGTTGATATTGAAGACGCGATCCCAACCCTCCTCGGTCACGGCGAGGAACTTTTCGTGATCGACGACGCCCGCGTTGTGGATGATGACATCAAGACCACCCATCGCGGCGGAAGCTTCCTCCATTTTGGCGGGGGCGAGCGCAACGTCCGAAACGTCCCAGACCAGCGTCGAGACCTTTTCGGTGTAGGGCTTGATCTTTTCGCAGACTGCGGCAAGCGTGTCGGCGTTTCTGCCGGTGAGGACGAGCGCGGCGCCCTCTTTGGCGCAGGCAACGGCGATCGCCTCGCCGATCCCGCGGCTGGCGCCGACGACCATGATTTTTTTATTGGCAAGCAACATATTCGTTTTCCTCCGAAAAGCGTTATTTACAAAAGGTCGAGTTTATTATAGCACGGGGGTGCGGAAAAGGGAATGCACAAAACGTACAAATTGTATTTTTCAGACCAAAGATTCAGGTAACGGGATAAGCTTTATAGCGGTGCCGGTATTCGCTCGGCGTACAGCCGTTTTCGTTTTTGAAGGTGCGGCTGAAATAATATAGGTTGGAAAAGCCGAGCTGTTCGGCGATCTCGGTGACCGAAATATCGGTATACCGCAGTTTTTCCCGCGCCTGTACCATGCGCGCCATGCTGATGTACTTGACGGGCGGCATTTTGTAGACCTCGGTAAAGGTCTTGCGGAAATAGGAGTCGCTCATCTGCACGGCGGCGGCGACCTTTTGTACCGAAAGGGTCTTGTCGCAGAGGTGGTCGTCGATATAGCGGAGCGAGTCCTCAAGGCGGCGGCGCTTGTCGGGCGAAATGTAGGTGCTGTCGCGCGAGGCGCGGATAAAGTCGCTGTAGATCGCGTAGAGGAGCGACAGGCAGTCGGTCATAACGGTGTCGCGCCGGATATACCAAAAGGCGAGCATCCGGTGAAAGAGTTTTTCGGTGCTCTTGCCGTCTGCCGCCTGGAGGGAGACCGAATAGAATTCGACGTCGTCCGGATGATCGAACGTAAAATCGGCAAACAGAAAATCGTAGTGGTCGCTGAGCACTTCCATAGAATATATGCTGCTTTTGGACAGATAGAGGATATCGTCCGCTTTTGCGTCGATGGTATAATCCGAAAAGGTATAGCGTGTGTGTCCGCGCAGAACGTAGATCAGCGCGTCGTAGGCGCGCGGGGTCGCCGTTTTGTCGTAGACGCCGCGCTTGACGATGCCGCTCACGGCGCGGCGAAACGAGGAGATCATGGGTTGCACTTCAAGCAGTTTCTTTCTTTCCATACATGCACCGCCTTTCACCAATAAATATAAACGAAAAAATCGAAAAAAGCAACAGTTTGCGCAGAAATGGTTGGATTTAAATAGCGATAACTACAATAAAAAATCGAAAAAGATAAACGGAATTGAGAATTGCATTTACAAGCAGCCGTTTATTCGGTATGATAAAATCAACAAAACACATTGAAAGAAAGGAAAAGTATGATGCAAAAAATCACCTCCCCGAAAGAATTTTTCGGGTTTACGCCCGGCGACGATTTTGAACTTGCCCATTGGAGCAAAATTGTCGAATACTTTTATGCACTCGAAAAAGAGACCGACCGTATGATAGTCGAAAACATGGGACCGACGACCGAAGGGCATCCTTTTTTAAAGTTGACGATCTCGTCTGCGAAAAATCTCGCCAATCTCGACCGACTGCGTAAAATCAGTATGCGTCTTGCGGACCCGCGCGGGCTTTCGGCGGCGGAGATCGAAGAACTTGCAGAAGAGGGCAAAGCGGTATGCGTGCAGACCATGTCGCTCCACGGCAATGAGGTCGGCGGTACGCAAATGGCGGTCAATTTGGCGTATGATCTGGTATCCAAAAACGACGAGGACACCTTGCGGATACTGGATGAAGTCGTATTCGTGATGGTGCCGTGCTTCAATCCGGACGGTGAAATCCAGGCGGTCGAGTGGTATTATTCGCAAAAAGGCACCCCGTATGAAGGGAGTGACGCCCCCGAGATTTTTCACAAATATGCCGGACACGACAACAATCGTGACGCAGTATATCAAAACGTTGTGGAATCGCGCCATATGGCGGATATCTTCTTTCATGAGTGGATGCCGCAGGCGTATGTTGATCATCATCATATGGGCAGTTACGGCGCCCGTATGGAGATCGTGCCGTATCGAAATCCGATCCGCAAGGATACCGCGCCGCATATTATGCGCGAACTCAACTGGTATGGCGCCGCGATGGGGCGCGCCATGGAGGAAAAAGGATTGACCGGCGTTTCACACGGCGCCGTATATCCGGGGTGGCAGCACTTCGGTTTTTCCAACATCGTCAATCAGCACAATATCACGGGAATGCTGACCGAAACGGCGACGGCAAAGATGGCGACGCCGAAATACATTGATCCGACTCAGGTCAAGGGAAACGGACTTTCCAAAGAGGCGCATTTTAATTATCCGTCTCCGTGGAACGGCGGATGGTGGCATCTGCACGATATTACCGACCGCCAGTATACGGCGGCGTATGCCGTTCTCGATACGATGGCGCGCAACCGCAAAAGCGTTCTTCGGGATATGGCGATCAAAGCCGATTATCAGATCGCGTGCGGAAAAAGCAATCCGGCATTTGCGTATATCATCCCGGAAAATCAGCATGACAGGGGAGAATTTACGCATCTTATCCGCTTGCTTTTGCGTCAGAACATTGAAGTGCATCGCGCCAAAACGGCGTTTGCCGTCGGCAACGGGACGTATCCTGCAGGGACATACGTCATTTTTCTGGCACAGCCGAAATACGGCGTGATTACAAATCTGCTCGGGCAGACGGATTTTCCCGTGGATCGCTGGACGAAAAATGCCGCCGGTGCGGTGACGGGTTACGACACCTTCACGGATACGGTCAATGAGTTTATGGGTGTCGAAGTGATCCCAGCAGGCACACGCTTTGATGGAGATTTTGAGGTCGTTAAAGTTGTCGACGCCGCCTTTGATACGCTGAAAAAAAGCGGACGAGTCATTTTAGATGCAAGAGAAAACGCCGCCTACGCCGCGGTCAATGCGATGCTCAAAGCGGGGGTTGCGGTTTACCGCACCGATAGTGAAAACCATGATTTTTACGCCGAGGGCGACGCGGATTTGCTTGCAGAGATCCTTAGCGGGCATCCGACCGTGTACCGTATCGCCGCGGATACGCCCAAGCTGCAAAACAGGGTCGAACGACTGAGGATCGGCGTCTTTCATCGTTTCTATTACGGAAACGATCATGAGGGCTGGACGCGCTACGTCCTCGAACAGTACGGATTTGATTATCGCACGGTATATGACAAAGATGTTTGCGACGGGCTTCCGGACTTGGACGTACTGGTGATCCCGCACGACTCGCTTGCCTTTATCCTCGGACCGGAAGAAGCGCCGCCGAGCGCCATCAACAGCTGGGTCCGTTGGATCACCGAATTCGGCGGTCCGCAGCCCCCCGAATACCGCAGCGGCATCGGGCTTGCGGGCGTTGCAGCGCTGAAAAGCTTCGTGGAGCGTGGCGGCAGATTGCTTACGTTCAATCAAAGTTCGGATTTTGCGATCGATTATGTCGGCGCTGCGGTCAAAAACGTGGTTAAAAATCTGAATGCCGTTCAGCACAACGCGCACGGCTCTACCTTGCGTGCTCTCGTGGATATCAACGACCCGGCCTGCTACGGTATGCCGCGCGAAACTTATATTTTGAATTACAATTCTCCTACGTTTGCGCTCGACGATAAATTTGATGCGGATCACTACCGGGTGCCCATTCGCTATGCGGATAAAGCACTGCTGCGCAGCGGGTATCTCGCCGGAGAAGACTACATTAAAGGAAAAGGCGTGCTTGTATGCTGCAAAAAAGGAAAGGGCGAGATCATCCTCTACGGATACGAGCCGCAATGGCGCGCACAAACGACCGGCGTGTATAAAACCTTCTTTAATGAATTGTATAAGTGATCTCAAAACGCATTTATAAAAGCGGAGCGTTGTTCCGTGCAACGGCTTTGTACGACAAAAATACCGGCGGAAAGAAGTTTCTCTTCTTTCCGCCGGTATTTTGCGTCAGTTTTTTATCGCGGGTCACTTTTCGATCCACTCATCCACCGCATCGCTGTAATATTGATTGATGACTTTGAGCTGTGCCTGCGCCGAATTCTTGTAAGTATCGTACATGGAGGCAAAGTTGTTATCATAGGCGCGGAGCGCCAGGATCAGCTGCTTGTTGTAAGGACCGATCTGGTAGTAGTAGCCGATGTCAAAGGTCATGGTGTCAAGGATGATGTCGACCATGCCCTCGGATTCCTCGTCGCGCGAGGATTGACCTTTCAGCGTGACGTCATAGTAAGCGGGTTTGACGATCTTTTGCCCGTAGTATGCCAGCGCTTCGGTGAGCGTGCCGGTGCGTTCAACGTCGTTCTGTACGAGCGGTACGCAGATAAACTGTGAATTGTAGGGCGCCACGGTGTGATGGTAGGAATCCTGGGCTTCGTCCAGTTTCGGATAGGGAAGAACGCCGAAATCGCTCTCCATATCGCGGTAGCGCGGCACGTTGCCGAGCAGGCCGGTCAGGAAAAGCCCCTGGTCGTTCTTCCAGAGCGGGATCCCGGAGGAAACGTAGCGTTGGAAGGTCAGCGCATACTGACGGTCATAGGCGATATTTGTGTACTGTTCGAGCGCGGCGAGCGTACGCTCGGAGTAGAAGGTCAGTTCGATCTCGCCGTCCTCGCTTATGGTGCAGCAGCGTTCGCCCACGGCGTTGACCATACCGACGATCGAGTCGTCCCAGACCAAGAGACCGTAGCGGTCGTTTTCATTCATCACGCCGTCCTGATCCAAGTCTTCGGTGACCGTTTTGCAGAGTTTGCCGAAGTTTTCGATCGTCCACTTGTTGTCGTAGACGAGCTGATACGGGTCTTCCAGACCGTAGTTGTGGAGCAGTTTTTTGTTGAACATCATACAGAACGCAGCGTCGTTGTCGGACACGGTGATGTCGCCCGTGGTAAAGAACATGACGCCGCGCACGCTGAGGCTCTCATTTGCCCGCTGACCCCACCAGCTCTTGGAAAGATCGATGCCGGGGATCGAGTTCATATCATAGAGAAAACCGTTGTAGGCGAGGACTGAAACGTCGTATCCGGCGATCAGCGCAAGGTCGTAGTCGCAGTCGCCCGCGTTGACGCTTTTGTTGATCGCGAGAAAGCCGGGACCGCCGCCGACCGAGTACGCCTTGTTTGCGGTTTCGACGATCTTGATATTGTAGTCGGTTTCGACTTTCGTTCTGCATTGATACTGCGC
>JAFSUT010000050.1 GCA_017445085.1 Clostridia bacterium
CTCCCCGGCTTTTCTCGCGTTGTCCTCTGTTTTTTATGCTGCCCGCGCTCTCCGTTTCAGTTTCGTTTTTTCCCGCCGGCAAGTTTTTTTGCCAGATCGTGATTGGTGTAACCGCGTTCAAACGTCACTTCGCGGATGACCTTGACAAAATCCGGCATCGGAAATGTCGTATCCTCCTGCGGAAGTTCCACTTCCAAAAACGCCTGCGCGTCCCAAAATGGAAAAACGTCCACTTCATAAGCAAATCCGTTTTGCCTGATCACGTAGCGCGTCTTTTCGATCGGGCGGCAGGCGGGATCGGCGCGCGTGAGCAGATTCTGATATTCCTCCGCGGAGATCTCCCGCTCCTCCTCGATGCGCTTCATATCCGAAAGTTTGATCTTGCTGTTGTAGGTATAGACGGTCGTCCCGTTTTTCGTGCGGGCGCGCACCCGCTCGCTTGCGCCCGCCTCGCCTTGCAGATAAGTCTGCACGATCGACGAAACGTCGCCGTCGGCAAGGGCAAACAGCCGTGCGGTATCCGGATATTCAATCAGAAATTTTCTTTCGATTTCGAGCGGCAAGTTCGTTGGCATCGATATCCCCCTCCTCATAATAACGCTGCAGGCGGCGGAGCAGGAGTTTTGCATCGTTGCTCCCCATTTTCTCTGCCGTTTGCGCAAGCGCGATCGCCTTTTCGATACTCGCCTCGGTGCCGCTGCCGTTGAACGTGCAGATGGCAAGGTGCAGATATCCGTTGGGGCTGCCCGCCTTTGCCGCCTTATCGTACCAATAGTACATCTTTTCCCCGTCCTCGGCAAGCCCTTTGCCGCCGCGGTACAGCGACGCCAGCGCCAGCATCGCATCCACCGAGCCGCGCCGCGCCGCCTCTTCGTAATACGCCTTTGCCGCGTGGACGTCCCGCAGGAGCCCCTCGCCGTTGATGGCGCAAACGCCGAGTTCGTAATACGCCTCGGCATATCCGCTTTGCGCCGCCGCGCGGAGATATTCCACCGCGTGCGCTGTGTCAGGGAGACCGAGCATCCCGTCGAGCATCAGGAGGGCGGCTTTATACTGCGCCTCGGCGTCGCCCGCCCGCGCCCCCGCCAGGATCTCTTTCATCTCTGCAAGCGTCTGCCCCGTCGGGATATCGTACGGGCACTTCCCCGTGATAAACGAAAGATAGGTGACTCCGTTTGGAAATACGCCCGCCTCGATCAGTTCTTCATATTCGTTGATCTTGTCCAAAAGCGCAAGGATATACCGTTTGTTTTCGCGGTCGCTCTCGGCAAGGAGCTGCGCCGTCAAAAATGCGCCGTCTGTTTTCGGGTCGCCCGCAAGGGCAGCCGTGATCTCTTCTTTTGTCATATCAACACCCCAAGCCAAAATGGGCAATGCCCGCGGCGATGCCGTCCATGTCGTCATCGGCGCGGTAGGCGGCAACGTCCGAAAGATCGGCGGGCGCCTTATGCATCACCACGGATTTTTTTGCAAACCGCAGCATCTCGATATCGTTTGTGCTGTCGCCGAAGGCGGCGACGTTTGCCTGCGGCACGCCGAGTTTTTCGCAGAGCAGTTTCATCCCGAAGGCTTTGTCGTATCCCTCGCAAATGCCCTCCGCGTAGCGCTCAAAATTGATAATGCGCAGTCCCGAAAACAGCGCGATATCCTCCCTTGGGATCGGCGCGCCGAAAGTCACTTTGGTCAGCGCAAGTTCCTCCGTGCGGTCAAGGACGGCGGGATACTCGTCCGTCAGATCCACGCCCCTGTGGAAACAACCGCCGCAAAGTGCATAGATCTCCTTTTCCCCCTCCAAAATCACGGGGATCTTTCGCGCGATGCAGTAGTCGCAGACCGCCTTTATCGTTTCTCTTGACAGAAGAACGCGATGCAAAATCTCTCCGTGCCGCTCAATATACGTCGAGCCGCAGACAAATCCGTCAAACGCAACGGCGTCGGTGATAAACGGGTAGATCGCCGCGCGGCTGCGCCCCGAATTGACGTATACCTCGTGCCCCGCCGCACGGGCGGCGCGGATCGCCTCAATATCCGCGGGATACATCACGTCGCCCCGATGGACAAGCGTGCCGTCGATATCAAAAAACAATAAATGCTTTTCCATCCTCGTTCTCCTCCGTATTTTATTCCACCGCGGGGCGTTGTTTCCTTTCGATCACCGTCCGCGCCCACGTGCCGCTCGCCACAAGCGAAAGTCCCACGCCGGCTTTGAGCGCGTCGGAAAACTGGATCACGGCGTATACGGCGACAATGTCAAGAGTTGTAAAACGGCAGAGCAGATAGGCAAGCGGCGCGGTAAACACCATCGAATACACACAGTCAAAAAGAAAGGTGATCCCCGTCCGTCCGCCGCTGCGGATCGTAAAATACGAGGCGTGCGCCATGGCGTGGATCGGGAGCGAAAGCCCCGCGTATAAAAGCATTTTTGCCGCCATATCTTTGACCGCCGGCTCGGTATTGTACATCTCGGGGATCAGGCGGGCAAAGAGCGCAACGACGCCCGAAAGCACCAAGTGGATGACAAGCGTCACCGCAAGCAGTTTGCGATCGAGGTCGATGGCGCGATCGCGATCACCGCTGCCGAGCGCACGCCCGACGATGATCGAAATGGCGGAGCCCATAGCAAACATCAAAACGCAAAAAAGATTCCACGCCGTCGCCGTGATGTTGGTCGCCGCCACGGCGGAAAGTCCGCGGCTTGCATAACAACCATTGATAAAAGTGATCGCAAACGACCAGAGCGTTTCGTTGAGCATCAGCGGCAAACCGCGAAGCAGGATACCGCGCACCAGCGCCCCCGGCACGTAAAAGGAGGAATACGCTCCCCGGATAAAGCGAAATCGCGCCGCGTGGCGATGCGTATAAAGCACCACCACCGCAAGTTCGACGTAACGGGAGAGGACGGTTGCGATCGCGGCGCCGACGATGCCGAGGCGCGGAAAGCCGAGGTTACCGAAGATCAGGAGCCAGTTGAAGCCGAGGTTGACCAAAATCGCGCTGACGCTTGCCAGCATCGGCACGAAGGTGTTGCCGAACTCACGCAGCGTACTGCTGTAGACCTGCACCGCCATAAACGGTACGAGTCCGATGCAGATGATCGAAAGATAGCGCCGCACATCCGCGGCAAGGAGCGATATATCCAGCCCGAGCGCGCGATTTTCCGCATTGTCGAGAAAGATCATCGCCAACCGGTCGCCGAAAGCGAGAAACACGGCGATCACGGCAAGCGAAAGCAGACTGCAAGACCAAAACTTAAACCGAAAAACAAAGCGCGCGCCGTCGTGGTCGTCCACACCCGCGTACTGTGCGCCGAAGATCGAACCGCCGGATACGGCGCCGAAGATCATCAGGTTGAACACAAACACCATCTGATTGGCGATCGCCACGCTGCTCATCGGCGCGGTGCCGAGCCGCCCGACCATCAGATTGTCGAGCAGGCTGACAAAGTTGGTCACGCCCTGCTGAATGACGAGCGGCAAAAGGAGCACCCAAAGCATCCGGTAAAACTTGCGGTCGCCGACGTATTTTTTCAGTCCCATATCAGCGCGTCATCTCATCCTGCCCACCGGCGGATTTGTGCGCCGCGATGATGCTCTCGATCTCATCAATACTGCTGGCGGGCAGGTCGCCGACCGTGGTATTTTTCGTCGCCGAAAGCGCGTCGCCGATCTCCACGGCGCTTTGCATATCGCCGCGCTTGATGATGCCGTAGAGAACGCCGGCAACGTAGGCGTCGCCGCTGCCGATTCGGTCCACCACTTCAATGCCCATATAGGCGGGCTCGGTGTAAAACTTGCCGTCATAATAGATGCGGGAGGAAAAATTGTGCCGCAGGGGGCTGACCACCTCGCGGCGCGTTGTCGCCACGAGCTTGCAGCCGTAGTCGCGCACGTACCCCGCCATGATCTCATCCAGCGTCCCCGTGCGCCCCATCATACGGCGGGAGGTCTCCTCCGAAACGAACAAAAAGTCCACATACGGCAAGACCGAAGTGATCACGCGCTTGGCTTCTTCCTCACTCCAAAGGGTGGCGCGATAGTTGACGTCAAAGGAAATGTACGCCCCCGCCGCCTTAAAGCGCTTCATCGCTTCGATGGCGGTGTCGCGCAGCGTCTGCCCGACGGCAAGCGAAATGCTGCTCATGTGAAAGACCTTTGCTTTGCCGTAAATATCCGCCGGAATTTCGTCGATCGTCAGCGTGGTCGCCGAGGAGCCGGCGCGATCGTAGATGACGGCGGACTTTCGCGGATAGGCGCCGCTCTCGTAGTAATAAATGCCGAGGCGCTTGTTCTCGCTCTCGTCGTATACGATATAGTCGTCGCTGACGTCGCCGTAGCGGACGGCTTTGCGGATATAGTGCCCGACCTTGTTTCTCGGTAATTTGGTGATCAGCGCCGTGCGTGCGCCGAGCATGGCGGCGCCCGAAGCGACATTGAGTTCGGTGCCGGCGGCGCCCTTTTCAAACGTTTCGCTCTGGGAGATCTTTTCCTTGCCCGTGGCGCTCAGGCGAAGCATCACTTCGCCGAGTCCGATAATATCAAATTCGGTATTCTCTTTCAGACGTAACATATCAATACTCCTTATTTTCTTTCATCATACGGCGCATCTCTGCAAACGCCGCCGCCTCGCCGCGCTCGGCAAGGAGCGTGAGCAGCCGCTCGCAAAGATCGGAACTCTCCGGGTGAATGACGCGATGCCCTTTTCCGCGCAGAAAATAGTCGAGCGCAGAACGGTCGGTATAATTTTTTCCTTGATAGATCTTGCTGGCGGCGATGCGGTCGCAGGTCATCTCGATCACGTAGCAAAGCGGCATTTTCACCGGCATCTGCCGGCGCTCCACGGGGTTATAGTCCACCCAGTATTCAAAATGGTGGCGGTTGCGCCCCTTGTGGTGCAGCCACGCCCCGGAATACCCGTGCGCCTGCCGCTCCAGTTCATTTGGACTGCGCGTGCCGACGTAATAGCGCACCCCGGGGATAAACTCGGTCGGGCTGTATTTGGACAAGTCGTGGAGCAGTCCCTGCCAAAGGATCCCCGCGCGGGCGCAGTTGGCAATGACCTCGTGGCGGTGCCGTGTGATCGTCATAAAGTGTCCGAATAAACGGTTCATCAAACTTTTCTCACATTCTTTACATCTCTGCCGAAAGGCAATAAAATCACAAATACCATTATATAGAAAAAAACGCCGATGTTCAATAGAAAAAGCAAAAAAACACGCCGTATTTTGACGACGACGGCGCGCATCCCGCAAAAAACAAGCGGAGAAATCCTGCAACAGACTTCTCCGCTTTGTTTGATGTTATGTTCAGGCAAGGGCGCGTTCGAGCCAGATGACGCCGAGGTCAAGCGCGTCGTACAGTCCCTTTTTCTCACCCTGCTTGACAATGCGGTCTGCAAAAGGCTTGGACTGGTCGGTGGAAAGCACCTGGATCATGATCTTATCCGGGATCTCGGTATCTCCAAACTTTTTGTAAGACATAATCAAAAGATAAAGAATATAGGGGTCGCTCATATTGCCGTAGCAGATGGTATCGTTTTCGCGAACGAATGCGCGGCCTTTGTATTCGAGGTATTTAACATCGTTTGCCATCGTCCTTTTTCCTTTCTTTGCGGCGGGGAGGCTTGCCGTTTGCCGCTGTGATTTCTGTACTTATCAGTATACACGCTTTTCCCGCTTTTGTCAACCGATTTACAGAGAAAGCCAAAATCCTCTTCAAGAATACGCGGCGCCTGCCGGAGCGCGTCCGCCGAAAAAAAGCGATTTTTTTCAAAAATCTGTTGACAAGCGAATTCTTGGGTGCTATAATAACTGTTGTTGACGCGTCGAGCGTCAATATGGCGGAATAGCTCAGCTGGCTAGAGCAATCGGTTCATACCCGATAGGTCGTGGGTTCAAGTCCAACTTCCGCTACCATATATGGCCCGTTGGTCAAGCGGTTAAGACACGGCCCTTTCACGGCTGTAACATGGGTTCGATTCCCGTACGGGTCACCAAAGAAGCACAAGGCGCTTTCGCGTCTTGTGCTTCTTTATTACTCTTGCAGTCGAATCGAGCCCCGAGTTTTTGTGCTTGTCACAAAAACTCTATGCGCTTCGTGCAGTCAGTCAAAGCCAACGCAACAGCCGACGAAGCGCGGGGTCCTGATTCCCGTACGGGTCACCATCAAAAAGAGAGGAATGCCAAAAGGTGTTCCTCTCTTTTTGACTTATGCA
>JAFSUT010000051.1 GCA_017445085.1 Clostridia bacterium
GTCAACATGAGTGCGCCGCCGGAGATTCGTATGGCAAGCGGCGCCGTACTTTGAAATGCAATAATGCGTAAAAGGAGATTTTATGATGTCGGTCAAAGGGGTCAGCTTGAAAATTTTTGCGGTCGTGATCGCGCTTATCGCAATTGCCGCCGGCGTGTATTTAACGTTTTTCCAGTCGGCAGGGTTTGAGAAAACCGAGGCGACCGTCGTTTCCATTACGGAACTGCCCAAGGATTTTGCGGATGAAGACACAAAATACGAGGTCGTTGTCGAATATACGGTGGACGGTCAAAAGTATACCGAAAAACTGGATTATTACAGCCCGTCATTTGCCGTCGGCAAGACTGTAGGAATCACTTATGATCCGAAAGATCCGTCGGTGATCCATGGCGGGAGCAGCTTCGGACTCTACGCTTTGATCGTCGGCGTCGGGATCCTGGCGGGCGTCGTTGTCACCACGATCCGTGCAAAGACGGCTTTGAAGAAACTCAAAGCTGTTGAAAATATCGGCAAAGACGCAGTCTACGCGCCGATCTCGCTCGGCGAGGAGAGGGAATTGTATTTTATGACCGATCTCGGTACGCCGAAATACGGTCACCGCATCGAGGATGCGGCGCGGAACGTGCTCTTTGAGGCGAAGATGACGAAATTTACATTGACGGCGCCTTTTGGCTTTGATTTTATCGATCACGTCGGCGGCGTCACCAAAGCGCATCTCGTAGGGCACGAGGAAGCCTCCGAGTGGGATACGCTTCTCTTTGACAATCACTATACGTTCAAGTTCGACGGCGAGGATATTTGGAAGCATCTCAAACGCAACGGTATCCGTGTGGATTCTTCGCTCGGCGGCGGCAGCGGAAAACTTGTCGGCGCAAACTATACGATCTACCGTGACAACGTTGAACTTGCCCGCGTGGAAAGCACGAGTCAGTATGTCCACGAGGAGGATGCGGCGGAGCATAAAATTGCGGGCGCCGTCCATGTCAAAGGCTTTTATCGCGTATGGACGCGCGCCGGTGACATAGAACTTTTGTTTGTCACGCTGCTTGCGTTTGCACGTACGGAGGCAAGCGCCGATAACGGCGGCAATTACAAGACGTTGTTTAACACCTTGAAAAACAAATAAAGTGCAAGGCGGTGCCGTGATGGATATCCTCTGTATTGATGCGGAGCCGCAACTGCTTCGTCAGGCGACGGAACTCTGTAAAACGTTATCGCCGGGGGCAAACGTCGTCGGGTTTTCAAACGACGCGGAAGCGCTCCTGTGGCTTCAAACGCACAAAACGACAAAGCGGATCTCGGCACGCACGTTCGGCGAATTTGATTTATTTGCGGACGGACGGGCGGTGATGTTTTCGCGCTCCAAGGCGAAAGAACTTTTGGCGTATCTGATCGATCGCCAGGGCGGGGGGATCAAACGTGCAACGGCGGCGGCTGTGTTGTGGGAAGATGCGCTGTACGACCGATCCCTGCAAAAGCAGCTCGACGTTGTTATTCGCTCATTGCGGACAACGCTTGCCGCTGTCGGCGCCGCCGATATTTTGGAAATCAAAAACGGTATTATGCGTATTATCCCCGAGAAGATCCATTGTGATTTGTATTGCTTTCTCGGTGGAGAACTCGCGGCGGTCAAATCCTATCGCGGAGAGTATATGAGCGCTTATTCCTGGGCAAATATGACCGAAGCGTTTTTGACGCGCATGCAAAACCGAATGAAATAGGAAGTGTAGTTACAAAAGATGCTTGAAGGACAAATCGTAGTAGACGGGATCAACCGTTTGGACATCGGCTGGCGGATCCTTGCCTGGGCGCTGATTGTCATTGCCGTCGTTTGCCTGGCATGGGGCGGCGCGACGCTCAATAAAAAGGTTTTCAGTAAAATTCAGGAAAAACATCGCGGGATCCATCTGGCATTTTTTGAAAAGATCAATTCTTTTTTGATCGTATGTGCTTTTATCGTTTTAGCGGTATCCGCCTTCAGCGGAGCGCAGGCGGTATGGCAGACCATCTTCGGCGGGACGGCGATCATCAGCGCCGTTCTTGCCTTTGCCGCGCAGGATATTATCAAGGATATCCTTGCGGGGCTGATGATCAGTTTGTATAAGCCGTTTGAGATCGGCGACAGGATCGTGCTGGAAGACGGCACGGCGGGGGTGGTGGAAAATATCACGCTTCGGCACGTGGTGCTCGTCGGGCTGGATTCGCAGCATACGGTGATCCCCAACAGTAAACTGAACGCCATGCAACTGAACAATTTCAGTTTTGAGAGTGAACTTCTTTCGGTACAGTTTCGATTTTCGGTCGGCTACGACAGCGATTTGAAAAAAGTGAAACGCGTGATCGCACAAGCTGTGGAGGACAGCGCGTATTCGATTCCGGGCAAATCCTGCGAGGACGGTACGACGACTTACGGTCCCGTATATTTCATTTCATTTGCGGATAGTGCGCTGATCATGGCGGTGACGGTTTTCTTTGAGCGAAAAATCGATCCGGAAATCGTTATCAATGATATCAACACACGCGTGCGGGAAGCACTTGTCGAAAATCAAATCGAGATCCCTTACAATTATATCAATGTTGTTTCAAAATCTTAAAAGATTGCGATAGATTTTTCAAACATTAAATTAGGAGAACATCATGAACAAAACGGAAAAACAGATGAGAATTTGGCGGTGCGTCGCAATCATTGCGTTGTGCGCACTGAT
The DNA here is from genome assembly GCA_017445085.1 of Clostridia bacterium. Lineage (GTDB taxonomy): Bacteria > Bacillota > Clostridia > Oscillospirales > CAG-272 > UMGS902. The sequence goes on from JAFSUT010000051.1 coordinate 2,706, forward strand.
TGCGGTCAGCGTACTGTATACGCTCGGCGTCGGATGGAAGGCGCCGGAGCCCGCCCCGAAAGACGGCGAAAAAATGCTGTCGCTTTGGGCGGAGGACGCCGCGGCAAAGGGGGCACTTGTCGAATACGTCACCGCCGTCACTGATAAGAATAGCGCGGACTATATCCCGGTAGAAGACCGCGTGGCGGTATTTGATTTGGACGGGACGCTCTTTTGCGAGACCGACCCGAACTATTTTGATTATACGCTGCTTGCTTACCGCGTGCTGGAAGATGCGGCGTACAAGGATAAAGCCTCGGCGTTTGAGCGCGAGGTTGCCGAAAAGATCGTGGAGCAAAACAAAACCGGCGCCTCGTTTTCGGGGCTGGAAGTCGATCACGGCAGGGCGGTGGCTTCCGCCTTTGCGGGGATGACGGTCGGCGAGTTCAACGACTATATTCAGCAGTTCAAAAAACTGCCGATGCCGAGTTATAACGGTATGGATCGCGGGGACGGCTGGTATCTGCCGATGCTTGAAGTTGTTGCATATTTACAGGCAAATGATTTTACCGTGTACGTCGTCAGCGGCACCGACCGTTTTATCGTGCGCGGGATCGTGTACGATTCGCCGCTGAACGTCCCCATGCGCCAGATCATCGGCTCGGACGAAACGCTGGTCGCAGAGGATCAGGGCGACGTTGACGGTTTGCACTACGTGTTTGACGACGACGATAAACTCGTCCTCGGCGGCGAGTTCATCATAAAAAATCTCAAAATGAACAAAGTCACCGTGATCCAGCAGGAGATCGGCGTGCAGCCGGTCCTCTCGTTCGGCAACAGTACGGGGGATGCGAGCATGGCGGAATATGTCACGAGCAACAATCCGTACAGGAGCCTTGCATTTATGCTTTGCTGTGACGATACCGTGCGTGAAAACGGCAATATCGAAAAAGCGGATAAAATGCTTGCGCTTTGCGAGGAATTTGACTGGGTGCCGATTTCGATGAAGAACGACTGGACGACCATCTACGGCGACGGCGTAACGAAAAAGTAATTTAATAAGTATTAAATATATAAGAAACCAAAGGAGAAAACAAAAATGAAACACACGAAAGTATTATTGGCGATCCTGCTGGCGGTTGTTATGGTATGCGCCCTCTGCGCCTGCGGCGTCGAACTCGGCGGCGAGGAAACCTGGACGTACAGTGCGGAGGACAAAGAGGGAACGGATGAACTTTTCCACAATTTCTTTGAAGAGACGTTTGCCGCCACCAATCTGGTCGTTACCGCAGATGCCAACGGTGAAAGTATGTTTACCGAAACTATCGACGGCACCTCTGAGTTCGTGGACTATCCGGTAAGCGGCGCTAAAACGTGGTCGTTTATCAAAGACGGCGAATATATCTATGCGCTGACCGGCGACGGCTCCAACTACTATATGGTCGGTGAAGAGTATTACGGTTACGGTCATCTTGTATATAAAAATACGATCGACCTCTTTGAGATGCTGCCGGAGGAAGGGCTGACCTTTGCCTGTGAAGTCAGCGGCAGCGCCGAAAACGGCAAAAGCAGCGAAAAACTGACAATGAGCATCGAAAACGATGAGGGCACAATTAAAATCGACGCCGAAAAAGAGGACGGTCTCGTCCGCACCATCACGATGTTCCGCCGTGAGGGCGAAAATGAGACAACCATCACAATGACCCTCGCTTACGGCGCGGCGGCTGTGGAGCTCCCCGATATTTCCGGGATGTCCAAAGTAGAGTATTGAGTTTTTTACCATCCGCAATTGCACGGCGGCAGAACGCAAAATAAAGGCGCGTTCTGCCGCCGTTTTGCATTGTATACCGAAAACCACCCGCTAAGCGGGTGGTTCAAAAGCGGCTTTTGCCGTTGAGAAAAAAAGAACACCTGTGATATAATGCCAACGGGTCTAGCCAAC
>JAFSUT010000052.1 GCA_017445085.1 Clostridia bacterium
AAACGGTTGATCGGGTCGATAAAGACGTTGACGTAAATGAGAAACGCCGCAAGTTCCCCCGGGCGCATCTGCCCGCGAATGCAAAGCAGACCGCCGACGGTGAGTACGAGCAATTTCAAAATGTCAAACATAAAATTTGAGCCGCTGTGAAATTTTGCCATGGCGGCAAGCGCGCGGTTGCGCGCCCCGACGTAGCGCTCGGTCACGACGTTGAATTTTTCTTCCTCAAAATCGCGCGCGTTGTACGCCTTGGTCACGCGCACGCCCGTCAAACTGTTTTCGATGACGGCGTTGATCGCGGCATTTTCGGCGCGCATCGCCTTAAACTCGGTCGCCATCTTTTTTCGCATATGCATCGAAAACAAAACGATCACAGGGATAAAGGCAAAAATAACGACCGTAAAGAGGAGATTTGCCCCCGCCATGAGAATAAACGAGCCGACAAGCAAAACGGCGGCAAGAAACAGATCCTCCGGACCGTGATGGGCAAGTTCGCTGACGTCAAACAGGTCGCTGACGATGCGCGAGATCAGGGCGCCCGTCTTGTTGTTGTCAAAAAAAGTAAAGGGCAGTTTTTCGATATGATCAAACAGATCGCGGCGCATATCCGCCTGCATATAGGTTGCCATGCGGTGACCGTTGTCCTCGATAAAGCGGTTCATCAGCATTTTCAAAACATAGAGGATGACAAGCCCCGCCGCCGCGATCAAAATGGTCGGGACCGCCCCCGCAGGGATCAGGCTGTCGATCATCATCCCCGTAAGTTTCGGATAAAAAAGATTGCACAGCGCCACACCGAGCGCGCAAAGCAAATCCAAAATAAACAGCCGCAAATACGGCTTATAGTACCTGCTGAACCGCCGAATCATTTTCACATTTCCGCCTTTCTCCGATCTTTTGCTATTATAACCGATACCCGCGCGCCTTGTCAACACAAAGTGCGGCGCAAACAAAAACCTTGCGAAAATCTCCGCAAGGTTTTTGGATATTTGCCGTAGGATACGAGGCGGCGGCACCGCCTCCCTTTGGTCACGGCATTATTTTACGATGGTCGCCGTCGAGGTCGCACCGTCCCATGCAACTTCCGCGCCCAGTGATTCCACAATAAAGCGGACAGGAAGCAGCGTGCGGCTGTTTTGGATCAGAGGTGCAACGTCCAGCGTCTTTGCTTCACCGTTGACATAGGCGGTTTTCGAGCCAAGCGTGAGTTTGACCGAAATGCCGTCCGCCGTGATCGTTGCCGTCGAAGTTGCGCCGTCCCACGCGACGTCCGCGCCAAACGACTCGGCAATAAAGCGAACGGGGAGCAGCGTACGGCTGTCCTTGATGATGGGCGCGCTGTCCAAAGTTTTCGGCACGCCGTTGACGTACGCCGTCGTCTTGCCGATGGTGAGTTTGACCGTCGTCTTGTCGGCACTTTCCCGCATCAAAATGACGCCGTCGCCGCTCAGCGTATCAAACGGGCACTCGTCGCTCTCAAAAATCGCAACGCCGCCCTTTTCCACGCGCAGCGCCGGACCAAAGCTCTGCTTTGTCATCGCAACGACGTTTTTACCAAAGGTCACGGTCGTGCCCGCCGCGACGACGATCTCATTTTGCTGCGCCCCCTCCTGAAAGAAGATGACGTCGTCGATGCGTGTGTCGGTCGCAAAGGTCAAGATCTTGCCGGATGCAAGTTTGATCGCCGCGCCGGACGGATTTTCGATCGGCGTATCATCGACATAACTCTTGCCGTCATAAACGCCGGTGATCGTGAGCAGACTGCCGAGTTTCGGGAAAGTGTAGTCTGCGCCGAGATAGAGTCTGCCGGAAACGACCAGCGTTCCGCCACCGGCGAGAAGCGAGGTCGCGCCGTTTGCATCCAACGCAAGGAGTTGTTTTTTCGCCGTCGCCGCCGACTGCCCGTTGTTTGCATTGTTGCCGTTGTTATAGTCAATAAAAGCAACGCCTGCCGGCACGTCGGTCTTGACTTCCGGTTTGGTTTCCACCGGCGCGGCGGTCTCTTTGATCTCGCTGTACGTGTAGGTATAGTTTTCGATGATCTTGCCGCCGTTGTTTTCAATGACGAAATCACCGCCGCCGAGGACAAGCGTTCCGCCGGCCTCAACAATGATCTTCATTTGATAGGATTGCTTGGTCATATTGACGACGCCGCTGCCGATGACAAGCGTGCCGCCGTCTTCAACGATGATCGAGTTTTGTGCGGCTTCCTGAAAGACGATGATGTTGTCGAAAATCACGTCCGACTGGATCGTGAGTGAACAGCCCTTTGCCATCTTAAACGCGCAGTCCGGATTGTTTTGCGGCGTTGCTTTTGCATAGGAAACACCGCCGTAGGTCGAAGTAAAGAGGAGCGGCGTTGTCGTCTGCGGAAACGTGTAGTCTTTTGCAAGATACGCCTTGCCGGATGCGACGAGCGCGCCGCCTTTTTTCAGCAAATTCAACGCACTGCCAAAGGTCTTTTTGGCGGCGGACGGGCTGTTGCCCGTATTGGCGTCCGCGCCGCCGTAGTCAATATAGGCGACCGCGTTGGACGTCAGATGCGGCAGTTCGGATGCATCCACGGCAAAAACAGACATCGGCAACAGCGACAAAAGCAGCAGCGCCGCAAAGCAAAGTGCGATCAGTTTTTTCATAAAGCGCCTCCGAAGAACGTGGTTTTTTTTATTATATCGGATTTTACGGGTAAAATCAAGCCTTTCACCCCTGATAGATTTATTTTACGGAAATGATTTGACGTTTTCATCGAAAAATCAAAAGCCCTTGCAAAAAATGGTGCATTTTCCCGTTTTTGCATATATACTGCGGACGTTGAGACGCAAAAAAGTCCCGGTTTTCCGGGACTTTTTTGTATTCTGGATATTCAGGTGAGATTACTTATTGACGTATGCCGCGATAGCATCCGAATAGCCGAGTGTTGCAAGGCAGACCGCCTTCAGATTTTCATTCGAGCCG
>JAFSUT010000053.1 GCA_017445085.1 Clostridia bacterium
ACGGATATTCGGGCTTTGTTTTGTTCTGTCGCTTTTGGGTCTGCTTTGTTTTAGCGGCGCGGCGGCGGAGATGACGGTTTATGTGTCGTCCGGCGGCAACGACAGTGCAAACGGCGCGAGCGCGTCGTCTGCGGTAAAAAGCGTGGGACAGGCCATTCGCCTGCTCGACAGCGCCGGCGCGACCGACGGCAGGATCGTGCTGACGGACGCCCTTGCGCCCGGGGACTCGGTGACAGAGCCGGCGCATACTTTCCCGATTGTTTTAACGACCAATGACGGGAAAACCGATTATGCCAAATCGGGCGCCAAGCTGATATTGCCGCAGAATAAGCGCTATATCCTCGGCGGCGATACGACCTTTGCCGATCTGACCGTGGAATACAGCGGTACGCTCAATTTTGTCTGCGGTTATCACGCTGTCACGTTTGACAACGGATTTGAAACCGTGCGGACGGACAACGCCTCGTCCGGCGTGTATGTTGTCGGCGGGTTCCAGACACCGGACAACAACGTTGCGCTCGATCTCGACGCGCATATCACGGTTCGCAGCGGTCATTTTGCGCACGTCATCGGCGGCAGCCGTCAGCGTCCGGACGGCAGCGATCACAATACCTTTACCGGCACGCATTATCTGACGGTGGAGGGCGGCGATATCCTCAATCTGTACGGCGCATCGGTTGCGGCGCAGTATTCTAAAAACGCAGTCATCTCGGTCAGCGGCGGTCATATCGGTACGCTGAACGTGGCGGGTGACCTTTCCCGCCGCTTAAACGGCAACGCGACCGTCACGCTCTCCGGCGGGAGTATCGACACGCTGAACGTCAATAACGTCCTCGGCAAAGCGGAGGTTTATCTTTACGGCGCGGCCGGGAAGAGTGCGCGCGTTTTCTCTGCCAATGAGGAAGTTGAAAAACTCGAGAAAAAGGCAAATCAACCGAAGATCCTGTATTATGGCAGCGGATATACCGACGCCGAAATTGCCGCGCTCGGCGAGGGGTTTGACGAGGTCGTCAACAACGCCATGCTCTATGCCGCACAAAACGGAAAAGGTAGCGGCAAGACCGAAAGCAATCCTGCTTCTTTTGCCGACGCATTTGCGGCGACGACGGTCAACGGCGGAACGATTTGTCGTGTGAGCAACGTGACGATGCAGTCGTTTGTTGAGCCGCGCCATACGGCAAAGATCAGCGTCGTCGGCAAAACCGCCGACGTAAAACTTGCGGTCGCAAGTTATACGCTCGGCGGCGAGACCACGTTTGCAGACCTCACGCTTGACGGCGGCGTATTTTCCGGTGGGGACGGCGTATTTGTCGCAGACAAGACGCTGAAAACCGACCGGGCGCCGGAGATCTCGGCGGCGGACGTCAAACTCTACGGCGGCACGTTCGGCAAAGTCGGCGCCGCGGATGAACTTTTGGTGCAGGGCGCGACCGTCGGCGAAATCGCGGGCGGCAACCTTGTGGAAGTCCTCGGCGGCAAGGTCGGCGTACTTCAAACGGGCACCGCCGCGGCGTTTACCCTGACCGTCGGCGGTGGGGAAGTCGATAAAGTCATCTTCGGCAGCCACGCGCAGAGCCTGACGTTCAGTTATACGGACGGATACGTCAAAGACTTTGCAGTTGCGGGCAAGAGCAACGGCGCCAGAGTTATTCTCGGCGAGGGGTACGCGCTTTCCATGCTCGGCGCGGCAAGTTCGCTCTTTACGGTCGGCAAAATCGAGGTTTGCTATCTGAAAGACGGCGGCACGGGCAGCGGCCGCACGTTTAACGACGCCTGCGGCAGTTTTGCAGAGGCGTACGCCCTGCTTTCCGACGGCGGCACCATCGTCATCTGCGGACCGTATACCATGTCTTCCGTTTTCCAGGCGCCGCAGCATAGCGGCAAAATGGTCATCACATCGGTCTTTGGCGGTGTGGACTATCAAAAGAGCGCCGGCGCAAAACTGATCATGAGCGGCAACTATTACATCGGCGGTGAAACGCTGATGGAAAACCTTACGATCACGACGACCAAGAATTATCTTTCCATTTACGCAAACAACTTTCCGCTGACCCTCGGCAGGGGGATCACCACCGAAAAACCGTCCAACGTCACCACCTATCCGTCGGTGATGGGCGGCTCGCAGTCGGTGCAAAACGGCGGCGAGACCAACCTGAAAATTTTCAGCGGTGACTGGCAGCGCGTCCGCGGCGGTACGGCGGCGGACGGCTCCACCGATTACGCCGTGCATCTCACAGTAAACGGCGGTGCGTTCCACGAGGGGCTCACCCTCGGCAACAGCGGCTCCTTCGGCGGTACGATCGACGCCGTCATCAACGGCGGTACGTTCTATCAGGGCATTTATCTTTCAATGCTCTCAAAGGATACGCAAACCTTTGCCGGCGACGTCACCCTGACGGTAAACGGCGGTATCATTTACAGTGAAGTTGCCGTATCCAATGCGCGGCTCGGCAACTTTGAAGGGAAATACGACCTGATCTTAAACGGCGGCAGTTTCGCCCATTGTACGGGCATTTACGGCGCCCAAAAACTCAGCGGCAGTATGACGGCGGCGATCACGGCGTCGTTTGATCTTGCCGAAAAAGTCACGGGGGATATGACGTTTACAAACCCCGTGCAGACGAGCGGCGCAGACCCGTGGCTCTTTGAGCATAACGGCTATTATTGGTATGCGGTCACGGCAGGCAACGGGCTGACGCTCCGCAAGGTCGCCAATATCGGCGACTTGCAGGTCGCAACGACAAAGAAAGTCTACACGCCCGAGGCAGGCAAACCCTGGTCAAGCAGTTTCTGGTCGCCCGAGATCCACTATTATACCGATGCGCAGATCGGCGCCGGCAACGGCGGCTGGTATTGCTATTTTGCGGCGCAGGCGGAAAGTACGAGCGGCAACAATCACCAGATGTACGTGATTAAGTGCCTGGACGGCGACGACTTTTTCGGCAGATGGGGGCACCCCGTCACAGGGGAAGTCAACGTCCCCGCCCCGATCGAACAAACCGCCGAGGTCGGCGCGTTTGCAGGGCAGTCGGATATCGTCATTAACGGCAAACTCTACGTGATGTACGTCGGTGAAGAGGGACGCGGCACGGCAAACAAGTATCAAACCATCTGCATTTTGCCGATGACCAATCCGTGGACATTTACCGGCACACCGACCGTGATTTGCGTGCCCGAGTACGACTGGGAAAAGGGCGGCGCCACCTATAAAGCAGAAGGAAACAACCTGCCGCAGGTCGTTGAAGGCAGTACGGCAGTCTACGGCGACGATGGCTCGGTCTACGTCGTTTATTCGGGCAGCGGCTATTGGACGCCTTACTACGCGCTCGGTCAACTCAAATATATCGGCGGCGACCCGATGGACGCCGCAAACTGGCAGAAAAAGCCGACGCCGATTTTGTCGAGAAACAGCGAAGTCAACGGGTGCGGACACGCTTCCTACTGTACCGACGTTGACGGGCAGAGATGGATCTGTTACCACGGCTATATCGGTGCGGACGCATCGGGCAGCCGATACGCCTTTGTCGAGCCGTATACCGCGGATGCGAGCGGCGTCACCATCGGCGACGGCAGCGGACATCCCGCACCGCTCGACAAAGTCTATACCGTAAAGCGCAATGCAAAGCCCCTTTCCGAAAAGATCGAAGGATTTGTCAAGGTGGAAACGCAGACCAAAACGTCGGTACAACTGACGGTCGGCAACAATATCGCAGGATTGAACGGCAACGACGTCACGCTTGACGCCGCGCCGATCAACCGCCATAGCCGCATCCTTTTGCCGGTGCGCTTTTTGGCAAACGCCCTCGGCGTATCCAATGACGGCATCTACTGGGACGGCAATACATCCACCGCAACGCTGAAGAGCGGCGATACCGAGATCGTCATTAAGATCGGCGCGGATTCGATGACGGTCGGCGGAAAGCGCGTGGCGCTGGACAGCCCCGCAATTATTGAGAATAACCGCACATATCTCCCCGTTCGCGCGATCGCCAACGCCCTTGGCGTATCCAACGACAATATTATCTGGAACGGCGAAACCTCCACGGCAATTCTCAAAAAATAACACAAAGTCAAAAAAAGGATCCCTGACGGGGATCCTTTTTTTTGCGCCGCGCGGCGGGATTTTTATTTTATGTTGGTATTTTTTGAAAAAACTGTGGCATATTCGATGAAACTATGATAAAATTATAGAAACGCGGATTTGGTTGCGTGGATCACGCGGATGCGCCGGCCGCTTCCGAATCCCGAAGAAAACATACAAAACGTAAAGGAGTACGATATGTATATCATCAAAAACGGCGAATCTTTTATGTTGTCCGACACGGACAAGCAGGCGATCGTCAGCATATCCGCCCCCGTCGTTGAAGAAAACGGCAGAGAGTTTGTACTGCAAAAGGCGGAAGACGGCAGCGGATACGCCGGCTTCGGTTTTTCGGCAACAGAGACGGTCGAGTCCTGCGGCGACGGGCTTTTCAAAGTGACCAGAACGGTTAAAAACGAAGGGTATACCCCCCGTATTATCAAGGTGATTTTTGAAACGGTGACCGCCTATGTGCCGACGCATTATCTGATCCCTTGCGTCAGCTATAACGGCAACGTGTTCGGCGAGGGCAACGAGCCGAAAGGACTTTACCATAAAAACGGTCAGCCGTGGATCCACTCTTTCGAGCGCACGTCGGTGCCGTCCTGCTCCCTCACGGAAACAAAGGACGTGGCATTTTCGCTTTTTGCGTCCGCCGCGGATAAAGACAGTATGGTTTCCTCGGTTTCCATGCGGTATGCGGACGAGGACAAGCGCATTTCGCAGCGCATTTACTGGCCTGTGACCGAGGCGCCCTTTACTTATCACGAAAACGATAAATACAACGAGCCGCTCCATACCTATATCACGCTTGCCTGTGGCGAGAGTTTTACCGCCACGGTATTTATGCTGGCGTCCGTGCCGCTGTGGGAAAACTACGGCATCTGCCAGACGCTGGACCGCGCGCTGGAACTTTTCCCGTTTACGCATGAGAAAAACAGGACCACCGACGAGATCTGGCGCCTCGGCATCGCGTATAGCCGCTATCTCCAAACCGAGTTCCGCGGCAAACTTCTGTTTTCCAGCGGCACGCAGTTTTCGGACAAGGGACCGTACCTTATACCGCATTTTGAGATCGGCTGGTGCGGACAGAATATCATGAACGCACGGATGCACGTGATCGAATATCTGCGCACGGGTGAGCGGACGCTCCTTGACAACGCGATCAAAGTTTGCGATACATGGCTTGAAAAGCAGCATCCGTCCGGACTTGTGCTGGCGCACTGGGAGTGGTACACCGACGGGCTGAATTCTACCGTCCAACCCCGCGATTATTCCAAATCCTGGGCAAGCAACGTCAATTACAAAACCGGCTGGTTGCCCGAAACCTGCAATACCGCGTGGGCGGGTTGTGAAATGCTCAAAATGTGGGATCTCTTGCGCAAAAACGGCATCGACCGCCCCGACTATAAGGAATTTGCCATCAAGATCCTCGACTTTTTCTGCGCGCATTACAGCGACGAGTTCGGCTTTGGAAAGGCGTGGGACTTTGACGGCACCTGCGTGGAAAAGGACGGTACGATCGGCGCGTTCGTGACCATGGCGCTGACCGAAAGTTACAGGATCCTCGGCGACGAGAAGTATCTTGAATTTGCAAAGAAGTCGCTTGCATTTTACATGAAGCGCGATCTTGAAAAATTTATCTGTACGGCAGGCGCCATCGACTGTACCTGTGAGGACAAGGAAACCGCGGGACCTGTCATCATTGCCGCGCTGGATCTGTATGAATTTACAAAAGACAAGCAGTATCTCGAATACGCCCGCAAGGCGTCGTATTACTTTGCGTCCTGGATGTACGTCTATGACGGCTGGTACGGTCCCGACAAGGAATTTACAAAGTACGGTTATTACACCTCCGGCTCGACCGCGGTATCGGTACAGCACCCCGCGCTTGACCAGTGGGGCGAGTTGATGTGCTGTGAGTGGCTCCGCCTTGCCGATTACACGGGGGACGAGCGTTGGAAAAAGCGCGCGTTGATGATGTGGTATAACGCTACGCAATGCATCGCGGATGAAAAAAATCGGGTCTTCCACGGCAAGGAGCGTCCCATCGGTGCGCAAAACGAGGCGTTTTATCAGGCGCGCTGGGGACATCGCAAAAACTGCAACGAGAGCGGGCATCTCAACGACTGGTGCGTTTCCTGGGTCAACGTGTTCAGACTCAATGTGCTCGACCGCCTGACCTCTATCAACGGCTACGCGGATACAAGTTCGCTTGAATAATATCCGAATAATAAACAAAAGATCCCGTCCTGCGACGGGGTCTTTGTTTTGCGCGGGATCTGTTGAAAATTGTGTGGACAACGCCGGGTGTTTGTGCTATAATTTTCTATATATTTAAGAAAGGCAGAGTAAGCACTTATCATGCAAATCAAAAAAGACGTCCGATTTTTTCCCGTATTCCTTGCGGCGACCGCGGGGGTCATATTGGAAATTATCGCGGTGCTTGTTGATGAGATCGTGGTCGGCAATCTTTTCACCGACGACGCTTTCGCCTCGATCAACCTGATCGAACCTTTTACGTTTTTTGAAATGTTTCTTGCCTATCTTGTCAGCGTTGGCAGTGCGGCGCTGATCGTGCGGGCGCACGGCGCCGGTGACAGCAAAAAGATGAACGAGATCTTCAGCCAGACGATTTTACTCTGTGCGATGTTCGGGATCGGGCTGACGCTCCTTTACGTGGCGTTTACGCCGCAGCTTGTCCTGTTTGTTGCAGACGACCCCGCGGTGTACGATCATGCGCTGAGTTATTTTAGCGTCATGCGATTTTATCCGCTGGTAGATATGTTTGATACCTTCTTCTTTACCTATGTTTTGTATCGCGGCGGTTTCGTTCATTTCTATACCGCGATCGTTTCCCGCATCGGACTGAACGCGTTCCTTTCGTGGCAGCTCGGCTCTGTGATGGGACTTGCGGGCATTGGGCTTGCGTCGGTCATCTCGATTTTCGTTGCGCTTCTTATCAAACTGACCTTTCTGTTTTCCAAAAAACACGGACTCAGGTTTACATGGCATCTCAATATTCGGGAAGCACTTTCCATCGCCTGGCTCGGTTTTCCGGAAAGTGCGCTTTCGATGTACATTGTCATCATGGAACTTGCAGTCAACGATTTTACGCTGAAAAACTACGGCGCGTCTGGGGTTGCCGCCGTATCCGTGGTGATCAACATCTTTGAGTTTACGTTCTATCTCAGCGAGGGGCTCAGCGAGTATGAGATCGTATCGGTCAACGACAGTATAGGCAAGCGCAGCGGTCAGAGTATGGATCACGCCATCAAGACGACGCGGCGGGCGGCGATCGTTGAAGGCGCGGTGCTTGTCGGCGCGATCCTGCTTGCGGCAGACGTTTTGCCGGATGCGTTTGATATCGACAATCCGGAGACGGCGCGGCTTGCCGCCCTGATGCTGCGCATCCTTGCGCCGACGGCGGTATTTGTTTGCCTCTCGCGCATTACGGCGATTTTTTACCAATACACGCGGCGGATCCCGCGGACGGTGATCCTGTTTGGTATGGCGATCGCGCTTTTGCCGTCGCTCTTTGCGGTTCTTTTGGGTCAATTTGCCATTGAGGGCATTGCGGCAGGCATCGCGGCAGGTCCGTTTGCGGCGCTTGCCTTGATGTACGGCTATGTCCGCCTGATCAAAAAAGAAAAACTGTTTGATTATTCGCTGCTCCACCTTTCGTGAGGCGTGGCGCATTGACAAAAACGATACTCGGTTTATGAAAAGGAGCAAGATGCAAAATGCGTTTACTTGCTAAACGTCAGCCGACGCTGCTCTCCAAAAAGTATTATTCTATGCTGCTGGGCGGCACGCTGACCATGATGGTGGTCTCCGTTATGCTGATGTCCGATTCCTTCATCGCCGGTGCCATCCTCGGTCCGGACGGCGTGGCAGGCGTCACGCTGATCGCGCCCGTCTATTCTCTTTCCGCCTTTTTCGGTACGATCATTTCTCTCGGCGTCCCTATTTTGTACGCCACCGAGATGGGAAAATTCAATAAAAAGGGTGCGGATCAGACCTTTGGCTTCGGCGTGCTGATGGCTTTGATCATGGGCGTCGTCCTTTTTGCGCTGGTCTGCCTGCTCGGTGACGTCTATCTGCAAAGCTGTTCTCCAACGCCGGAGGTGCTTGCGCAGGCGCGCGGCTACCTGTTTTGGATGCGTTTTACCATTTTGATCATGCCTATGCAGATGTTGATGGGCGCTGCGGTGTACGGGGACGGCGACGAAACCGTTTCCACGATCGCCAACGTGGTACAGGGCGTGGGGAACATCACCTTTTCCATTCTCCTTTGCCGCCTTGCGGGTATCCGCGGCATCGGGTTCTCCTCCTTTTTGTTTAATGCTGTTTCCATCGGTGTTTTCCTAACGCATTTCTTAAAAAAGAGCAACTCTCTGCGCTGGAATTTGTATTTCTCCTTTGACCTTGTCAAAAAAACAGTAAGTTACAGCATCATTGACTCCAGCTCCTATCTCTTTATGTCGATCCTGACCGCCACGCTCAATACGTTTATCAGTTTGCAGTTTGGACCGGAGTATTTGATTTTAGCATCTGCGATCACCTTGTGCCGGGAGTTTCAACTGCTTTTTGACGGCGTCGGTGAAGCCGTCGGTCCCATCTTCGGCGTCTACGTCGGGGAGCAAAATCACAGCGCTCTGCGTTCCAGTTATGCGCTGGCAAATAAAACCGCCGTGGTGGAGGGGATCCTCGTCACCCTGGTTTTGGTGGTGATCGCGCCGTTTGTCCCCGGATTTTTGAACGTCACTGATCCCGAGATTGCCCGCTGTATCATCGCCGGCGTCCGCTGGACGGCGCTCGGCTCGACCTTTGTGAGCCTCTTGTACCTGCTCACCTCCTACTATCTTGTCATTGAGCAGATCGCCATCGGACTTGCGGCGTGCGCATTGCGCGACGTGGTTTTCAGCGTCGGTCTTGCCGTGCTCTTCGGCAAACTTTTCGGCATTTCCGGGATGTTTATCGGGCTTGGCGTCGCGCCCGCGGTCGCCTACGGCTTGTTTATGATGTTTTTGCTGTTGCGTTACGGCAAGGCGGACTGCCCGCTCCTTCTTTCCAAAGTGCCGGGGGATGAGCGGTCGTATCTCTTTTACCTTGCGGCAGAGCCGGAGCAGATCATCGGACTGCAAAAAAAGGTAGAGGCGCTCCTTCTGGAAAACGGCGTCGATACCCGCACGGTGGGAAAGGTCAAACTGCTTGTGGAAGAGTTGTATATGCTCATCTGTGAGAAAAACGGGAACAAACCGGTGCTCAGCGAGTTTACGATTTTTCTGCACCCGGAGGAAATCAAAATCATTACGAAAGACGACGGCGTTCTCTTCGACATCTCGGAGGCGGACGTCAGCGTCACGTCGCTTGCCGCTTTTGCCGTCTCCGCCTATATGGAAAAGCTGGGGCAAAACCGGCGCCATCTGACCACCATGAGTTTTAATCGGAGCACTTTTGTCATCAAGCCGCACTCCGACGGAAAGGAAACCAATCTATGATCGCAGACCGACTGTTTTTGAAACTGTTGTTTGTCGCCGTGGTCCTGCTCGTCGTGTTGTTTGTCAACAACATCTTCCTCTATAAGCAAAAGATCACCGACCTCATTTCGCTGATGCTGATTTTCGGCATTGTTATGTGCGTCTTTGAATTTTTGTGGACTGCAGTTGACGGGCGTCCGCAACTGAAAGTGCTCGCCTATATATCCGCTTGCGGCTATTGTCTTACCTTTGCCGTTTTTGCCGCTTATCTGAATCTGTATTTGATCCGGCGTTTTGGTATCCGCCCAAAAAAGATTTGGCTGATCGTCGGCTACGGCGTGCCCGTTGCGATCCTCGCTTTGCTCAGCATCACGACCCCCTGGACGCGGCTTTTGTTTTTTGTGGGCGAAGACGGCGTGGTGCAAATGCGGATCCTTTTTGATACCTTTTTCCAGGGGCTCGTATATCTTTACGTCTTTTCGCCGCTATTCATTGCGGCGTATTTCCTAACCCTTGGAAAGCACAAGCGGCCGGCGGAAGGCGAGATCCCTGCAAGCCTGTTTGTTTTCGGCGCGATGGTGCCGATCATTTACTGGATCCAACTGCTGATCCTCGGCGAGGGGGCGGACGTTTATGTTGAAACTGCTTTGCCTGTTTCGCTGGCGCTGGTGTATCTGATCACCAACGTGAGTACGCACACCGTGCTTGACACGCGCGCAAAAGTGGAGGCGGTGGAGACCGATCTGCGCATTGCTTCCAAGATCCAGGCGGACGCGTTGCCGCCCGCCGCACCGGAATTTGCCGCGCATTCGCAACTTGAACTGCGGTGCAGCATGCATACCGCAAAGGAAGTGGGCGGTGATTTCTACGACTATTTTCCGATTGACGAAAACCGCATCTGCTTTTTGATCGCTGACGTATCCGGCAAAGGGACGCCTGCCGCGCTCTTTATGATGACGGCAAAGACGATGATCAAGGACTACGCTTTGACACATGACACCACGTCGGAGATCTTTACCGCCGTCAACGCACGGCTTTGCGAAAACAACGATGAGGGGATGTTTGCCACCGCGTGGATCGGAATTCTGGACACGCGGACGATGATATTGCAGTATACCAACGCGGGGCACAACTACCCGATTTTGCAGCGCCGCGGGCAGGCGTGTGAACTGATAAAAACGGTGCACGGGATGTTCCTTGCCGGTATGGACTTTACAAAATACCGTCAAAGCGAGATCCAACTTGCCCCGGGCGACCGGCTCTTGCTTTACACCGACGGGGTGACAGAGGCGCACAACCGAGAGAACGCGCTTTACGGCACCGACCGTTTGGAGAAGATATTGGAGAATGTTAAAGACGCGCCGGGAGAAGAGCTGCTCGAAAGTATTTTTGACGATATTAACGTTTTTGCCGAGGGGGTTCCCCAGTTTGACGATATTACTATGGTTGTTCTGACCATCAAAGAATAGGAGATAAAAAATGTTGCTGACAAAAGAAAAAAACGGAAACGAACTGACTGTTCACCTGTCCGGTGAACTCAACACTCTGACTGCACCGGAACTGTCCGCCCTCCTTGACAGTGCGCTTAAAGATGTGCAGCGCCTTACACTGGATTTTGCCGCATGCGACTACGTTTCCTCCGCGGGTCTGCGCGTATTGCTTGCCACCTTTAAGCAGATGAAGGCGGCGAAGGGGACAATGTGCCTTTCCCACGTGGGTGAAAACTTTATGGATGTGCTGCAAAACACGGGGCTGGACGCTGTGTTTGAGATACAGTAAGCGTCGGGATTTTGCGAAGGTGGAAAAAACGATGGCAGCGGAGCAGGTATTGCGCGTTCCCGCGCAACTTTCTTGCATGGATGAAGTCCTGGCGTTTGTCAGCGCGATCTTGGATGCGCACGGCTGTACGCCGCAGGCGCGCACGCAACTGCGGATGGCGATGGAAGAACTATACGTCAACATCGCAAACTACGCGTACCCCGCAGGGGACGGATGGGCGGAGATCCGCGGCGTCGTCGAGGACGGCGTGGCGATATTTACCCTCATCGACGGCGGGATGCCCTTTGATCCTCTGGCAAAGCCGGATCCCGACGTTTTACTCTCCGGGGAGGAACGGGGCATCGGCGGGCTCGGCATCTACATGGTAAAGAGTATGGTTGACGCGGTCGAATACGTTTACCGTGACGGATGCAACCGATTGACGCTGCGAAAAAAACTGTGAATGCAGAGGACAGGTGAAAACGGAATGAATGGGTTTTGCGAGCGAAAATTTCACTCTATGCTGGTGTCCGGCATCTTTACAAAAGCCGTGATGTACATTATGCTCCTCTGCGACAGTATCATTGCAGGCTATTTTGTCGGAGAAACGGGCGTCGCGGCGATCAACGCCATCACGCCGATCACGGGGATCGTGACCTTTTTCGGCGATCTCGTTTCCACGGGCGTGGGCATCGTATTTACCAGAGAGATCGGGGCGATGCGCAAAAAGCGCGCCGATGAGATCTACGGACAGGGTCTGATCGTCAGTTTGTCGATCGGGCTTTTGTCCGCGCTGATCATTTTTTTCATCCGCGGCGCGTATTTCAGTTGGAACGGCGTGACGGGCGATATTCAGGCAAAGGCGCTGCAATACTACGCCTGGATGCCGATCAACGCCTTTTTGACGATCGTTATTTTCTATCTTGAACAGATGGTGTACAGCGATGGGGACGAGTTTTGCAACAACATTTGCTATGCCTTTCAAATCGGCGGCAATATTGTGTTCTCCGTCCTTTTGACAAAGTTTTTCGGGATGGCGGGCATCATCCTCGGGTCGGTCATCGGCAACGGACTCGGTATCCTCGCCTGCATTTGGCATTACTTCCGCAAAGAAAACACGCTTCGCTTTGTATGGCATCTTTCGCTGAAAGATTTTTTCCTGACCTCGCGGTACAGCATCGTCGATTCCTCGGTATATCTGTGCTGGGCGCTGATGGATTATATCCTCATCGGGTTTGTTTCGGCACGCTACGGGGAGGCGGGGCTGATCACCCTTGCCGTTGTCGTCAGTCTGATCGAATTCGGCGTTGTTTTGGACGGCGTCGGTATGGCGATGCAGCCGCTGATCGGCACGTATTTCGGTGAAAAGAATCATTGCTTGATCAAAAGAGTGATGCGTGCGGGCGTTAAAGCGGCGCTGACGGAAGGGGCAATCGCCACCGTACTGATCTGCATTTTTGCAAAGCAGTTTTGCGCACTTTTCGGCATCACGGGCGGCGCGGCGCTTGCCCCGTCGATCGCCGCCGTCCGGATCGTATCGCTTGGATTTATCTTTTGCAGTGTGGTATCCCTGATGACCTCCTACTATATGCTCATCGACCGTATCGGGATGGCGGTGTGCGTCGCCTGCTTCCAAAACGGGCTTTTGTACATGCTTTTGCCGATGGCGGGCGGCGTTTTCTTCGGCATCAGCGGTATGTGGATCGGTTTTGTCGCCGCGCCGGTCTTGACCTTGATTTTTGCCATGCTTTTTGTATTTCTCCGCTTCGGCAAAGACAATTTCCCGCTTCTGCTTAAAAATATGGAGTCCGAGATCATCGTCTTTGACGAAAAACTCACCGGAGAGACCGCCGTCAAACTTTCCGAGGCGGTCGGCGATCGCCTGCTTGCCCACGGCTATCCGCGGGAGAGGGCGTCCCGCGCGGCGCTGTTTGTGGAAGAGATCGGGTTGACCGTTCTTGAAATGAATCGACAGGTAAAAAAGCCTGTATTGATGGAGATCTCGCTCTTTTTTGAGGAGGATTCCGTCCTCGTGATCGAGCGCGACTCCGGCAAACTGTTCGACGTCACGGACCCCGATCTTCCCATTGTGGGACTGAGCAGTTTGACGATCAGCGGGCTGATGCGTTCTCACGAGGAAAAAGCATATCTCGTGACGACCGGCTATAACCGAAATATGATACGCTTTCGGCGCGATGCGACGGAAGCGGCGAAGACGTAAAAATCAAATTTTTATCCATGGAGCGGATCAAAACCGAGAGGGTCATTTGGCTTTTGGAAGAATCATTCTTTGATTTTTTTGCATCACGAAAAACGAGCAATGAAAAAACACGGTTGTGTCATTTTGACACAACCGTGTTTTTGATCGTTTTTTGTTGTTTGCGGTATGCGCCGGGGGTGAGGTCGGTTTTTCGCTTAAACGCCACGCTGAAATAGGATCTTGAATTAAAACCGCAGGCCTCGGCGACCCGCTCTACCGAAAGATCGGTGGAGGAGAGCAGGATGCAGGCTTTTTTAACTCTTTCCTCCTCGACAAATTCATGCAGCGTTTTTCCCGTGTAGTTCTTAAAGCAGGTGTGAAAATAGATGGGGCTGAAATTTGCCGCAAGCGCCATCGCCTCCAGCGACAGATCTTCGGCGGGATTGTTTTTGATAAACTCAACGTATTTTTGCATATCCATATATTTTTTGTTTCTCACGGCGTGCGTTTTTTCCTGCCGCTCCGCGTCCTCCAGGATCATATGCAGCAGTTTCAGCGCCAGCATTTCGACGAGGAGGGCGTCCTTTTCGGCGTTGCCGTGAAAATAATAACTGATCTCGGAATAGACGTTGATATAACTCTCGGTGTCGATATTGTAAATATAGTTCGGCAGGCGGTCGAGGATGGGTTTTATGTCGCTGTCTTCGTTGGCAAAATGGATAAAGTGACACCTGTGGGGCAGGGTCGCGTGTTTCCTGTCTCCCGGTTTTGTCAGGATCAGCATATTTTCTTCAATTTGGGTCGGCACGCCGTTGATGTATTTTACGCCGCCTTTCATCAGCGGCAGGTCGATCTCATAATAGGATACGAGTTTGTCGGGCGTCATTTTCATATTTTTGAAAGTCTTCCACATATTGGATATAAAAATGCCGACGTCGGCGATCTCGCTTAGAATTATACTCATATCCGCTCCAAAAAAATAAGATTTCTAACAAATTATGAAAAGATATTGCGTTTACAATTCGCTTTGAATATTATATAATAAAGTTACCCGAATGTCAAATTCATAAAAGTAAAAAACAAGACATCGGATGTAATCATGAGAAAAGAGGGGATTTCAAATGGCAGTGTATACTTTTGGAACAAGCAAGCAGCCGGCGCTTCTTTACAAAAATGATTTCGGCGGCAACTCCATCAAGGATATGAAGGTGATCGCCGGAGAAATGGAGGTGCGCGACGGCGTACTTCGGGCGACAAAGGCGGGCGACGGTTACGCGGATGCGCTTTTGAATATTCCAAAGACGGAAAACTTCGTATTGGAAGTTGATTTTATCAACCATCAGGGTGGCGGCGGCGTTTTCTTCGGCGCCGCGTCCGAAGAGGCGAAAAAAAGCATCGAGACCAACGGTCATCCCGGCGGCTACTACGCGTTTGTCAGCGAGGACGGCACCACCGCCGCATTTGGCTGTGCCGGCGCCGACGGCGCTTGGAGCGGCAATTTTACCTCCGGCAGAAACGCCGCGAGATTTGCGGTAGGGCAGGATCTGCACCTGTATATCCGCGCTTGCGGCGACTATATCATTTACACGATTTCGGACTGTAAAAACGGGGAAGAACTTTACCGTGCGGAGTATCGCAAGGGCGACTGCACCCGCGACTGCGGACCGTTTGACGGCGGCGCGATCCTGCTTCGGCTCAACAACGACGGCGGGCGCGGCGGCTTTGCAAATCTGAAGATCTACGGCTTCAATGCGGTGGAGATGAGCGATATCACGCTCGGCGTTTCCGAAAAACTCACGACAAAGATCTCGCCCGAAAAACGGCAGGAACTGATCGTATTTGCCAACGACGGCGTAGGCTATGCGCTCGGTTACGACGCGGCGGTCGAGCGTCTTGTCGCATATACATATCGCAGCGGCGAACTTTCGTTTATCGCACAGCACGCGATGAAACTTACCGCGGGCAGGGCGTATGACTTTGCGGTCGTCAATAGCGGAAAGGTCCTCTCGGTCTACCTCGGCGACGCGACCTGGCCGGTCATTGATATCCAGACGGCGGGCGCCGCATCGTATAAGGTCGGCAGCTCTGCGCCGCTCGGCTTTGAGATCGCCGCGACTGAACTGTACAGCGGCGCGACCTATAAAAATCCCGTGACTGACGGCGCCGACCCCGAGATCCTCTATTACGACGGCACGTTTTATCTTTACACGCTCACGCATGATGAAACCTGCAGGGTGAGAGTCCGCACCTCGAAAAATCTGTACGAATGGGAAGAAGCGGGCTTTGCTTTTGAACTGAATGAACACAGCCCCATCCACTACTTTATGAGCCCCAACGTCTTCCATAAGGACGGCTGGTTCTATCTGCTCATCGCCTCCCGACTTCCCGGCGACAGCGGGCCGACCGAGTTCAGGATCTTTTATGCGAGCGCGCGTTCGCCCCTCGGACCTTTTGTCATGAATCCCGAAAAGCCGTATATCAACACCGAGCGTGAGATCGGCGGTGCGCCGTTTGTTGACGACGACGGCAGGGTCTATATCACGACGGTACGGTTTGGCGGCGGCAATCATATTTATATTCAGGAACTGAATGCCGAGGACGGCGTCCTTTCCTCAAGGAGTGACGCAGTGCTTTGCATCGCGCCCACCGAGCATTACGAGATCGATGAATACGGCGCCATCAGCGAGGGCGGCGTCATCGTCAAGCACGGCGGTTATTACTATATGATGTACGCGTCGGGGCATTACAAGGGGCATTACGGCGAGGCTTACGCCGTCAGCAAGGAACTTTACGGTCCCTATACGAAGTATAAGTACAACGAGATCATCTCGTTTAACAAGTACGTTGACGGGGTGGGCGACTGTATGTTTGTCAACTGCCCGGAACTTGAAGAAATGTATGTGGTATATCACAAGCACGCGGTGATCGGCAATTTGGGCAGACAAAGAGACGTTTGCATCGACCGTTATTACTTCGTCCCAAACGAGGACGGCGGACCGGATGTGCTCAGAGTTTACGGTCCGACGGATACGCCCGTTCCCGCGCCGAAATTCAAAAAAACAAAGTAAAAAAATAAAGATGTTGGAAGGAAGGAATGGCAACAGATGATGAAAAATTTGATCAAGTGCCTTTTCGTGATCGCATTGCTGGTATTTGCGGTCCTCAGCGTTTCTGCGGAGGAAACCGTGATCTTCAGCGACGACTTTTCCAGAAATTCGCTCAGCGAGTATGAACTCGCCGGAAACTGGAGCATTTCCGGCGGCAAGCTGAATCTCGGCAGCGGCTCCGGCTCGGCGTATTTGTATTACGATATCCCGCAACAGTACAAAAACGGCAACTATAAAATCGAAGTAGACTTTCTCGGGCACACGTCCACCGGCGGCATTCTCGTCGGCGGCAGCGGCGCAAAGCTTGACGCCGTCCCCGAGAAATTCCACGGCTTTGACTGCTTTATCGGCGGCAACGGCAAGAAAGGCGCGCTCGGCTGCTATAAGGCGAACGGCGATTGGAGCGGCAATATCTTTGTCAGCGGCGACGTCGTCACGGCGACCGATATCCATCTGACGGTAGAGGTGCACGGCAATTCGCTCACTTATCGCGTTTCCTCGCTGGACGGCAGCACCGTATATTACAGCGTAAACTACACCATCGGGACGGCGGATCGCGACGTATATGACGCGTTCAGCGGCAGGGTCGGGCTCCGCAAATTCTATGCGGACAAGGGCTCGTTTGACAATTTCAAGGTCACCGCCGGCGATGCGACGCAACCGTCGGGCGGCAGCGCCGCGCCCGCCGACGCGATCGTGATCTTCAGCGACGACTTTTCGGGGAACTCCCTCGATGCGTATGAACTCAACGGAAATTGGAATATTACAGACGGCAAGTTGAATCTCGGCAGTGGCTCCGGCTCGGCGTATCTGTATTACGATCTCCCGCAGGAGTACAAAAACGGCGGGTATAGGATCGACGTTGACTTTCTCGGGCACACGTCCACCGGCGGCGTTCTCGTCGGCGGCAGCGGCGCAAACCTTGTCGCCGCCCCCGCGAATTTCCACGGTTTTGATTGCTTTATCGGCGGCAACGGCAAAAAAGGCGCGTTTGGCTGTTATAAGGCGGACGGCACGTGGAGCGGCAATATCTTCGTCAGCGGCGATATCATCACGGCAAGCGATATCCATCTGACGGTCGAAGTCTACGGCAACTCGCTTACCTATCGCGTCACCTCGCCGGACGGCAATAACGTATATTACAGCGTAAGTTATACCATCGGGACGTCGGATCGTGACGTGTACGACGCGTTCAGCGGCAGGATCGGGCTTCGCAAATTCTATGCCGACAAAGGCGCGTTTGACAATTTCAAAGTCACCGTCTACAACGGAAACAGCGGTACTGCGTACAATGCTTCGACGGTCATCCCCGTTTCGGCAAAGGAAACCGTGATCCTTTCGGATGATTTTTCCGTAAATTCGCTCAACAACTATACGCTCAAGGGCGATTGGAATATTGCAAACGGAAAGTTGAACCTCGGCAGCGGTACGGGAAGCGGCTTTTTATTCTATGACTTTCCTGCGCAGTATAAGGGGTGCAACTACAAGGTGGAAGTGGACTTTCTCGGACACACGTCCACCGGCGGTATCCTCGTCGGCGCCGGTGCGCCGAGCCTGACTGCCGTCCCCGAGGATTTTTACGGTTTTAACGGCTTTATCGGCAACAACGGCAAAAAAGGCGCCCTCGGTTGTTATAATGCAAGCGGTGCATGGGGCGGCAACATTATCGTCGGCGACGATATCATCACGGCAAGCGACCTGCATCTTTCGATGGAGGTATACGACAACGAACTCACCTACCGTATCACGTCGCTGGACGGCAAAACGCTTTATTACGGCGTAAACTACACCCTCGGCACGGCAAATCGTGATATTTATAATTTCTTTGACGGCAAGATCGGACTGCGCAAATTCTATACCGATAAAGGCGCGTTTGATAATTTCAAGGTGACCGTTTACGGCGATGAACAACTTCCGGCGCTGAACAAAAAGCTGGAACTCAACGGGGTCGCGTTCAGCGCTTCGGACGGGTTGCGTCTGGAAAACGGGAGCGTTTCCGGCAGCGGCTCGATGCTGACGGAAACCGCTATGGCGGATAACTTCAAAGCGGCGCTTACGCTGACGCCCGAAAACAACACCAGACTTTTGTTTGGTATGACCGACGAAAAGAACGGGTACGCTTTTGAAATTGATAAAAAGAACGAAACGCTGGCGTTTTATCGGATCACGGACGGCAAGTACGCCCGCCTCGGCGTGAAGCACCTGCCGGTGTACAGCGGGGAACATGCCGCATATGTTGAAGTGCGCGACGGCGTCGCGACCGTGATGTTTGACACCTTCTTTGAAAAAGAAAATGCGTTTTGGTCGTTCTCGCTCAAGTTCAGCAATTATAAAACGGGCAAATTCGGCGTGATGCTGGACGGTGACAGCGTCAAGGGACTCACCGTCACAAGCCCCGCGGCGACCGAAAAAACCTACACCAATCCGGTAGTGCAGGGTGCCGACCCCGACGTATTGTATTACGACGGTACGTATTATCTCTATAATCGCGTTCACGCAGGCAACGGCATTTTCGGCGTATCGACGTCCAAAGATATGGTCAAATGGACGGCGGGCGATATCATTTTCACCATAGACCCCGCGGTCGATACCGCGACCGGCTATATGAGCCCCAACGTGACCTATTACGGCGGAACGTTTTATCTCTTCTATGCCGCAAAGAACGCCGAGGGCTCAAATCGACTCTATTGCGCAACTTCGGATTCCCCCACGGGACCTTTCACCCATAAGCACGGGCAAACGCCGCTGCACGAGGTTCCCGAGATCGGCGGACACCCTTACATTGACGACAACGGCAAAGTTTATCTGACCTACGCTCGTTTCGGCAACGGCAACCACATTTGGATCGAGGAAGTCACGCTTGCAAACGATACGGCTACACCTGTTGCCGGCACGCTGACCAAATTGATTTCTCCAAACACCGAGTTTGAAAATGACGGTTACGGTCATATCTCGGAGGGCGGCGTGATCACCAAGCACAACGGCTACTACTATATGATCTACGCGACCGGGCATTTTCAGGGACACTACGGTGAAACCTATGCCGTCTCCAAAGACATCCTCGGACCGTATACAAAGTATGAATACGGCGACTTTTTGACCTGGAATCTGCACACGGACGGCGTCGGCGATGCGGTATTTGTAAAATCGCCCGACGGAGCGGAACTCTGGTTGGTATACCACCGCCATCAGGCGCCCGGTCAGTACACGTCGCGGTATACCTGCATTGATAAGGCAAAGTTTGTCGCCGACCCGCTGGGCGGTCCCGACATCCTCACGGTACAGGGACCGAGTACAACGCCGCAGGTGATGCCGTCCGGCGGCAATACCCGCACCGAGGTCAAACTCACGATCGGCTCGACTACCGCTTATGTCAACGGCACGGCGCATACGCTGGATGCGGCGCCCATCAATCGCCACAATCGCACGATGCTCCCGGTACGCTTCCTTGCCAACGCGTTCGGCGTTTCGGACGACGGGATCAAGTGGGACGGCGCTACGCGCACCGCAACGCTGACAAATAGTGAGGTGACCATCGTTGTGACGATCGACGCCCCCGCGATGACGGTCAACGGCAGGGCGGTCGCGCTGGATTCTCCTGCAATTATTGAAAGCAATCGCACTTATCTCCCCGTGCGCGCTATTGCCAACGCCCTCGGCGTTTCGGATGACAATATCGCGTGGGACGCGGCAACCAATACCGCAACGCTCACAAAGTAAAATGCGTTGAACGAGGCTGCCACCGCGGTCTGATTTTCTGCGCGTTTGCGCTTTCATCCATCTAAAAAATGCGCCTGAGTCAAACTCAGGCGCATTTTTGCGCAAATTCGCATCGCAAGGATGCCTTCAAAGAAGAAGACTTCAATGGTGTTCAAATTTTCGCCATCTGGCGGTGAGGGCGTCGCTCATCGCTTTCCATTCCCACCTTGCCGACGTCGAAGAACAAGCCAACGCTCTATTCCTTCGGTTGGTCAAAGACTATGCAACCTCCGAAGGCGTCACCGAGCAGCTCAAGGCGGAGAATCCTATGGAGTGGGTACGGGAGATGAATGGGATCAGGGTGAGAGTGACAGAAGCGGTAAACACTAGCTTTATTTATAACAAATAGGCGGCATTGGACTTCTTTTTCATTGTAAATTTAGTTATTGCTGAATTGAGCTTTTGTGTATTCATATAGTGTGCTCCTTTGTCAATTCAACTATTTTATCAAGTAATGGAATAAATCCTTTGAATTCATCTGCCGTAAATCGATTCATTCTTTTTTCAAGCTCTTTTTTTATCTTTTCTGGTAAATTAGGTAACATCTTGATTGGATGCTTGCGATCTGTAATAACATCTTCTACAATCGCCTTGATAGTACCATCCCAAGAAAAATAATCTTCGATAAGGAAATCACCATCGGTTACACCGTTTTTGTATGGAATAAAAGAAGTGGTTATATTATCTTGAACAATGTCTTGATAATGGGCAACTCTTTCATCATTTTTAGAAATACCTGTAACAGCTTGAACCCCATCTTTTCCTGCGTTATCACGATCGAAGAAGATTATTATTCTTTTCGAATGAGAAACAAACGACTTAAGATTATCAATAAATGATTTTACATTTCCTGCACCGTTTGCATTTATTAGATCTACAGACAATGCATTGTATTCCGGCTTTATTTGTTTAATTAGTTCTAATGCTCGCTTAACATATTTGACATCCGTTTCTCCTTCAAAAATAACAAGAGGTTTGGCGGATTGAAATATCATATCTTGTCCAATGATATCCCACGCACTCCCAGTCAATCGTTTGATCTTCTCCCGTTTCTCATCGCTCATAAGAGTTGCCTTTCCGTCTTTACTCTCCAACATAAGCAACTCTTTTTCTTGCGCACTTTGAGCAATAATTGGAGAGTGCGTGGCGACTATAATTTGTCGATTCGGATAATCACGCATCAGTCTAATCAACTCAGGCTTCCGCTCCTCGTGAAGATGTGCATCAGGTTCATCCATCAGCACCAAGGCTTTTTCATCCGCGAGGATTTCCAATACAGTTTTAACGAGGATGAGTTTCTTTTCACCTTCACTAAGTTGATGCACGGTGATTCCGTCGTTAATTGAAATCGTGATCCCAGTAATGAGCCGATCTTTTGTTGAAACAGATGATTGGGTCAAATACCGAAAAACCTCAAAATCCGTTATTCCAGAGTCTGCAAGCAGGGCATTACCATTCT
This sequence comes from Clostridia bacterium, assembly GCA_017445085.1. GTDB lineage: Bacteria > Bacillota > Clostridia > Oscillospirales > CAG-272 > UMGS902. Next base: position 21,848 of record JAFSUT010000053.1, read on the forward strand.
CATCCGCAAGGACATCGCCGTTTTCATCCGTGAGCAAGTCGTAGAAGACACCTTTACTCAGCTCATCTCTCGAATAAACCTTAACCAAAACATGCTCTGGATTAATTCTGTTAATGAATGACTTGAGTAATTCGTTTGAGCTCTGGTAACTGCGAAAATTGAAGGTTACCCTTATTCTATCTATTGTTGTTATTCCAAGCTCCTCTTTTATAAATGGTTCGAGAGTGCTGTTATTGGACAATAGCAACGTAAGTAAAGCGATGCTCCAGTATCGTTTATCTATCAGCATTAGTCGCATTCGATCCTGATACTGGTTTGATTTAATCCTTCTGATATAGGCGTCGTAATATGGTTGATAAAACTGTGTCCATAGGCGGTCCTCTTCGCCGCTATACAACCCAATCACACTATTTGGAGTGTTCTCAGAGATGAACTTGTCCCTGGGCTTGAGTTTTGGGGCGTAGCATCTAAGGGTTCCATCTCTTTGTTCGGTCTTGCAGGAGATGCCGTCTAACTCATATTCAAGTGAATAATCACAATCAATCTTGCGGCTGGATTTTTCCTTAAACAAATCATGAAAGATTCCGCTAATTATCTCAAGGAGATTACTCTTTCCTGAACCATTATTACCGATAAGAATTGATAGGCCATTTCCGGATTCGAAGTCTGCTGTGAAGTCTTTTAAATTCTTATAATCTTTTACATAGAGTTTCTTAAGCCTCACCGAAAACAGCCTCCTCAAATTCCTTTTTGGCTCGCTGGCGCAAGCTCTCTGCTTCTTTGCGGAGGGTTATTATGTTTAATCTAATAGATGCAATGTTTTTGACGATTTCTTTTTGTATTTCAAGGGAAGGAATAACAATATCAGCATTTAGATACTCTTGCCCGTTAATATTGGGCTGACCGAAAATGCGTTGATTGTTACTTATCCACGATTTGAAAATGCTTGACTTTGTATATTCAAGTAAATATTCGGGAAGTATTTTTGATTCATTTAATCTGTATCTAACCAAATATCCGGCAAAAATGCATTTCCCTATTTCTCTTTTGTACAAAAAAGTTTTCCCAACAGTGTTTCCAGAACGGGCAATCAAAAAATCATTGTTTTCTAACAAATATTTTTCCTCAACTTTTTTTGCAGAAACAAATTCATCACCTAATGAGCCATCTTCATTTATGTCGGTTATCCGCAAATATCTAATATCGCTTTTTTCTTTTACCGCCTTTTCATTAGCACCGTATAAAGGTTTCCCCAAAACAACAGAACCAAATTTCGAAAAACGGTATTTAGTTGTTACATATTCGCTTCTTTGTGTCCAAATATCCCATCGAGATATATTTCTCAAGCGAGAAACAAATATCAGCTTTTTGCTATTGGTCTTAATTGGGTTTATCTGTATACCTAATGAATCCAACAAATAGTTATCTATGCTATCTTTTGTTTTTTGACATTCTCTTTCTGCATTAACGGCTTTTTGCACACTTGCATTATACGCATCCAGCAACGCTTGTTGCTCTGACATAGACGGAAGAGGAATTTTAATTTCTTTTAAAGATTCAAAAGATAGTGTTTGTCTTACTGAGCCAGTGGTATTATCTCTAATTAAGCGATTAAATGATTGTGTTTTCATTAAAAGATGAATAAATTCCGGCAACAAAGTTTCTTTACAACTAAACACAACATATGCAGGGCTTATTAAATCGTATTTTTGGTTATGCGTTTTTAATCCTACGGAACCAACATTAACTCTATATGGGTTATATGCAATATATCCATTTTTTACAATTTTATATGGTTGCTTAATATTACATCCTTTTTCTATGTATGCATCAAACATTCCGTCTGTATTCGAAACACCAAGAATACAGTAATCTTTGTTAGGATTATCAAAAGGTTTGATTTTTTCAGTTTGACAAATGATATGTTTTCCGATTTTAACAAGATTAAATTTTGACTTAACACTTGAAGTAATGTATCGTTTGCAATCCCACTTATTTAATTCGGAAAACTTAACAAACCGGACAATATTAGTATCAGTTGACATGCAGAATCACCTCCGTACCATAGGAGTCTGATTTACGGATAATTTCACCGTTGGTATTTATCGTATAAATCATTTTTATTATATTCTTTTCCCATAATTCATTTTCAGTTTCATATTGCTTATATTCTTCCAAAAGCTGCGGAAGCTGATTTCCGGCAGATATCGTTCCAGTAGAAGTGATACCGGCGTCCTCCACCATGGCAATCGGGATTCCATAATCAAAATACTCCTTAACAAGCGGTTTTGATTCTTCTTCTACGGTTTTTGCAATTTCTTCTAATCGCTTGCGAATATCTTTTGCTTCTTTTGAACGCCCTTTGCCACAATCAACTAACTTTTGATTTTGCGCAAGAAGTTCATCCTCTTCGCCCTTATATGTAGCATAAATTTCTTCAAATGCCTTTTTCTTGGCTTTAGCATATTCATTTTCTTCTTCCTCAGTAAAACGCTTGAAGAAAACAAGGCTGGGTTTTACGGTTGCTCCGGCGGCGATAAAAACGTCCTGTGGAATCGAGCAAATAAGAATAATCTTCGCACGGCCTTCAAAATACTCACGTACTTTTTGCAAATTCGACGTGTTTAGCACGCCCTCCGGAAGAACCATTCCCATACGTCCGCCCTTTTTCAGAAGACGGAGGCATCTTTCCATAAAGAGGACTTCTGTTAGTCCAGACATTGAACCGGTATCATAAAGGGACAGCAGGGTCTTTCCAATATGATCATCGACCTGCTTCAACGCCTCGTCATAAGCCTCTCCATACTTTTCTCTATACTTTGCAATTAAAGTCTCATCTGTAAACCTATCGGCTTCAGTGATTTTCTGGCTCTTATCAATTCTCGAACCAAACGGAGGATTCGTAAGAATTACATCAAAGCGTTCTTCAAAAATACCGTTCACATTCAGAAGGCCATCGTGATGATGTACGCCGCCGTGACCGTCTCCGTGCATGATCATATTCATTTTAGATGTTCTGGCCATGCGTGGATTTGCATCTGTACCGTAGATACAATTCCGGGAAAGATTGTACATGCGGCTGCCCTCAACTTGGGTATCAAGCTCTTTGTTCAGTGCTGCCTGCATTCGTTCAATGCGTTCGTTAATTTCAAGCTGCTCTTTTTCGGACAGTTCATCGTAATGGTCGCCTTCAATTTCGGCACGAAGCTTTGATTTCTCAGCCTTAATGTCCTCCTCAATTTGTTCACGGATATATTCAAACGCC
>JAFSUT010000054.1 GCA_017445085.1 Clostridia bacterium
AGGTGGCTGCGAACATCGTGAGCAGACGGATGAGGTGGAAACCCGCAGAGTTTTGCAGGCGTAGGATGCGATGTTTTACGTTTTTGCATCAGCAAAACGGCGGTGCCCCCGCCGAGCAATACTCGACAGAGTTGCACCAGCAACTCTTGACACCTCATCCGGGTTTTGCGGAGCAAAACCCACCTTCCCCTCGAAGGGGAAGGCGTGATGCGTTGTGCAAAAAAGCACGGCGGAGCGAAGTTTTTCCTTCACCCGCCGTGCTTTTTAGTTTTCTATCCTATTATAGTAAAGGTATGCCTGCCGCCTCGCACGCCGCGTGCGTTTCCGCATCCCAAAGACCGCACTGCACTTCGCCGATGTGCGCACAGCCGATGAGGAGCATACACAGGCGCGACTGCCCGATGCCGCCGCCGATGGTCAGCGGCAACTCGCCGCCGAGCAGCATTTTATGAAAAGGAAGCGTGCGGCGATGATCGCACCCGGCAAGCGTCAGCTGGCGGTCAAGCGACTGCGGACTTACGCGGATGCCCATTGAGGAAATTTCAATGGCGCGGTCGAGGATCTCGTCCCAGAAAAAGAGGTCACCGTTGAGCGCCCAGTCGTCGTAGTCAGGGGCGCGCCCGCCGTGGACGATGCCCGAGCGGAGTTTGCCGCCGATCTGCATGATAAACGCGGTTTTATGCTCGCGCACAAACGCGTTTTCGCGTTCTTCGGGCGACAGGGCGGGATACAGATCTTCGAGTTCCTGCGTGGTGATAAAGGTCACCTCGGGGCAAAGTTTGACCTTCAGTTCCGGAAAGACCTCGGCGAGTTCTTCGCTGACGTCATAGATCGCGCCGGCGATCGAGCGGACGGTGGCTTTGAGATAGTCAAAGTTGCGATCCTCCGCGGCAATGATCTTTTCCCAGTCCCACTGGTCAACGTACACCGAGTGGAGGTTGTCGAGTTCTTCATCGCGGCGGATGGCGTTCATATCGGTGTAAAGTCCCTCGTGCATCGCAAAGCCGTAGCGTTTCAGCGCAAGGCGCTTCCACTTGGCAAGCGAATGTACGACCTCGGCGTCGCAGCCGATGGCGGGGATATCAAAGCCGACCGGGCGTTCCACGCCGTTCAAGTCATCGTTGAGCCCCGACGTGCGCTCCACAAACAGAGGAGCGGAAACGCGCTTCAAATTGAGCGCGTTGGCAAGCGCCTTTTGAAAACGCTTTTTGGTAAATGCGATCGCACGCTGCAAGTCATAGCTGCCAAGCGCCGGTTTGTACTCTTTTGGGATGATGACTTTGTTCATGGCTTTGCCTCCGAAAATAAAAAATATACAAAAAATATAGCACGCGAGGAAAAAAATGTCAAGATGATTTTTGCATTAAAAGAAAGAAATTTGCGAGGTGCTCCGGTACATCGCCCGCAGCGCGCGCGGCGAATAATGCTCATATTTTTTCAGCATATCGCCGAAGTACTTGGCGCTGTAAAACCCGCAGGCGTGCGCAATATCCTCAAAATCGCGGTCGGTATTGGCAAGCAGATCCTTGGCGGCTTCCAGCCGAACGCGGATCAAATAGCGGATCGGCGTACAGCCGTATACGCGCTTAAACGCCTGCCCAAACGCCGCCTCGCTCATCTCACAACTGTGTGCCAGGATCCCGACGGTCAGCGGCTCGGCGTAGCGCTCCTCGATTTGCAAAACAGCGGGCGCAAGGCGATCGGCAAGGCGGTCAAAGCGTTCCAGCCCCGAGATCATCCGATCACGCGCGATCTTGGCGAGCACGCAATAGATCCCGGCGCAGATCTTGAGGCAATCGTGGTAATAGTCGAGGGCGTAGGGGCTCATCTTGACGATGCCCGAAAGGTCGATCCCCTCGCCGACCGTGCCGACGGCGACCTCCGAAAGCAAAAGATGCGAAAGGAATTCGTCGGCGGCGGAAAACCAGACGCAGTCGCAGGAAAAATCGTCGCTCCGTTTGCCGAAAACGCGCGGCGCGCCGCCGGCGCGGACAAAGAGAAGCGCGCCATCCGAGAGGACCGTTTCCCCCTCGGGCTGATGGATCTGCACCTGCCCCGCCGTCACCGCAAGGACGAGATGCCCGTCCTCCTCGGGGCGCACGAGGTCGTGTCCGGCGCCAAACGCCAGCGGGCAAAGCGGCAGGGCGTCACGCGCGTCGGCGTCTTTTTCCAAAAAATCGGGCGCGGTCAAATTGCTTACCATAAGGATCATCCTTTCTGCAAAGCGGCTTTTTTGCCGTGAGTGAAAAAGAGAATTGACTTTTCCCAAACGGCGCGATAAAATATAGATACGAATATATTAAATATATTAAAGGAAGAAATTTTTTCAAAAGAAAGGGAGGCGGTTGAAACGGACGTTTGCATTTGCAGTCAGGACCGCCGGCTTTACCGCGCCCTCGCCGCAGAACTGTATCTTTGCGGATACAGCGTTTGCGAGGGCTACTCCGCCGACGCCGCCCTCTGCCTGTGGGATCTCGACACAGAGGATGGCGGCGTGCCGCAGGACGCCGTCCTCTTTTCCGCCGACGGCGAAAAACTGCGCCGCGCCGGCTGTGCGATCGCCGCGTTTGAGCGCCCGTTTGATATGGACGAGGTCCTCACCGTGATCACGGGCGTCCTCGGACGTGCCGCCGCGGCGGAGAATATCCGCTATGACGCAAAGAGCCGAAAGTTGTACGGCGGGGGCGAGAGCGTGCGCCTTTCCGAAAAGGAGGCCGCCCTCTTTTCGCGCCTGCTCACGGGGGAGGTGCTGTCCCGCGCCGACGCCGCCGCGATTTTTGCAGACGGCAAGGCGGAGAGCAACGTGGTGGACGTCTATATCCACTACCTGCGCCGGAAACTGCGCCGCGTCAGCCCATGCGAGCTTTTGACCGCCGCACGCGGCACGGGGTACAAACTCTCCGCCGCGCATTTTACGCTCCTTTGATCTTATTTTACCGCATTTTTACAAAATTTGCAAGAAAACTTCTCGATACGAAAAAACCGTTGCCCCCGGCAACGGTTTTTTCACTCGCGTCGATCTTTCGGCGCGTCAGTCTTTCGGTTTTGGCGGGAAGTCCTCCTCGTCGGTTTTGAGTTCGGCTTCTTCCAGCTGCTCGGCGCGGCGGCGTTCTGCCTCTTCGGCCTCGCGGCGGCGCTTTGCCGCCTCGTTTTCCGCCTCGCTGCGCTTTGCACGCTCGCTCTTCAGCGCCTCGACCTCTTTGATGGTCGGGGTCTCCGCCGCCATCGCGGCTTCAAACTGGTCGGCTTCCATCACCTCGTTCTTAAAGAGGAAGGCGGCGATGAAATTGAGTTTATCCATATTGTCGCGCAAAAGTTTTTTGACGGTTTCGTACGACTCGGTGATGATGTGCAGGACCTCCGCGTCGATCATCGAGGCGGTCGCCTCGGAATACGCGGGCGCGCTGGAAAAATCTCTGCCGAGGAAAACGCTGCCCGTGTCGTGCCCGTAGGTGACCGTGCCGAGTTTTTCGCTCATCCCGTAGCGGGTGACCATACTGTGGGCGATCGCGGTGGCGCGCTCGATGTCGTTGGACGCCCCCGTGGTGATATCGCCGATGACAAGTTCCTCGGCGCCTCTGCCGGCAAGCAGCATAATGATCTGATTTTTCATCTGATTGCGCGTCATATGCTCGTGATCGTCGTTTGGCATCGTGACCGTAACGCCCGCCGCCTGCCCTGCCGGGATGATCGAGATCTGATGCACGGTCTCGTTTTTGCAAACGAGTTTTGCCGCGATCGCGTGCCCCGCCTCGTGATATGCCGTGATCTTTTTATCGTTGTCCGAGATCTTGCGCGAACGCTTTTGCGGACCCATCAAAACTTTCATCATGGCGTCCTCGATGTCGTTCATGCCGATGAGGCTCTTGCCGCGGCGTGCGGCAAGCAGCGCCGCCTCGTTGAGTAGGTTGGCAAGATCGGCGCCCGTAAAGCCGACGGTCGTTTTGGCGATGGTGGCAAAATCCACGTCGCTTTCAAACGGCTTGCCCTTGGCGTGTACGCGGAGGATGTCCTCTCTGCCGCGGATGTCGGGATAGTTTACCGTGATCTGGCGGTCAAAACGACCGGGGCGCAGGAGCGCCGGGTCAAGGATATCCGCGCGGTTGGTCGCCGCGATGACGATGATGGCGGACTGCCCGACGCCAAAGCCGTCCATCTCAACGAGCAATTGATTTAAGGTCTGCTCGCGCTCGTCATGACCGCCGCCGAGCCCCGTGCCGCGCTGGCGGCCGACCGCGTCGATC
>JAFSUT010000055.1 GCA_017445085.1 Clostridia bacterium
GGCGCCTTTCGCTCATTTCGGCAATGGCGATGGTCGGACGCTCCAGGCTCGCGGAGATGCGGTCGGTAAACTTGTCAAAGCGCATCCAAAGTGGGTCTTTCCTCGCGGCATATCTTGCGTACCGGAAGGTCGCCATGCGAATGAGCGGGATGAGGAGGAGCATGATGAGATGCTGGATGAGGAGCCAGATGAGTTTGTTGATTTTCACCTTCCAGACAATCATATTGGTGTAGTAGACAAGGTGTGAAACGAAGAAGAAGTAGTGGTTGACGGTGACGGAGGTAAAGGCGAAAACCACAACGTCCAGGGCGGCGTAGGCGAGATAAGAGAGAATACAAACGCGGTAGTAGGTTTGTTTCCTGTGCATCCCGGCGTAACTTGCCAGGTGAAAAATAAAGTAGAGGAGAAAGATAAACGTGGCGATGCCTATGGAAACGAGTTTGGACATCAAACTTGCCTTTAACAGATTCCCGGTTAAAACCAGATAACAGAGAGAGGAGATGAGCGAGGAAAAGAGAAACAGCAGAAAAAGCTCGGTGAAAAACAGTTTCCAATAGCGGGGGGAAACCAAAAAGTCGAGATATTTGTGCAGAGGTTTTGTGACGCGGTGGAGAAACGCGGACAGATGAAAAGGCTCGTCCAGGTGGAAGAGCCGCATCCAAAAGGCGGCAAGCGCGTCCGAGAGTTTATGAAATAACGTATAGAGCAGGGGAAAGAAGATCGTCAGCACAAACAAAATGCCGAAAAAGAGCGAAAAGGCGATCTTTTTGCCGGAATAGATGAGGGTAAACACCCGCGTGATGCCGAAAAAGCCGTCAAACACATTGTCCGGCAGATACTGAAGTGCAAGCAGGGCAAGCGCGGCATACAGGCACAGGGCAGACAGCGACACGGTCATATAGGTCTTTATACGATGGTGGCGCCGGCATCGCCGCAGCCGCAAAACATAGGTATAGAGAAACAGCAGGGCGGCGGCGACCGAAACGACGCCGTGCAGATTCGGGAAATTTTCGGAGAGCAGGTTTGCAAAGAAAGAGAAGACTGCGGAGAAAAACAGAAGATAAAGCAGATATTTCCCAACTCGAACAGATAATTCTTTCATACATACTCCTATCGGTACGATTTATCATTATTTTTAATTATACTATATCGTATTGAAATTTTCAACACCTTTTTATCAGATCGTCGGTTTTCGGGGGCGGCGATTTTTTGCGCGTCGGGGAGAGATCTTGTTTCTCCCCGATTTTTTTTGCGCGCGGGAAAAACTTGCCGAAAAATCCCGACTTTTTTTCGGATAATCAAAGATGCGGCGGGAAAACGCCGCGGAAAGGAGGGAGATGTTATGAGGAAAACCGAAGCGATTTTGAAGGACGCCGCCGCGGCGCTCGACGACGGGATCGCCGACCGTGACGAGATCCTGCGCGCGCTGACAAAGATCCTGCGCCGCGAGGCGTCCGAGGACGCGCTGCAAAAGGTGCGCACCGAAAACTACGTCCCCGACGCCTACGGCGACGTCATCCGGCAGAAAGACGAAAAGGTGGAAACCGTAAAGATCCGCCCGCGCCTTGCTGACGTGATCCGTGCGGCGGAACTGCTCGGCAGGGCAAACGGGCTCTTTACGGCGCACGCCTGCGGCGACCTTGCCGTGCCGCTCGTCTTTTGCGGTGAGGACGAGCTGAAATGAGCGAGCTTTATTTGCCGCAGATCGTCGGTGGCGGATACGCCGAGTTTTGGAAGTGCCGCACGCGCTATCGCGTAGTCAAGGGCTCGCGCGCGTCCAAAAAGAGCAAGACGGCGGCGCTGTGGTACATCTACCATCTGCTGAAGTATCCGGCGGCAAATCTGCTCGTCGTGCGCAGAACCTACCGCACGCTCGAGCGCTCGGCGTTTGCCGAACTCAAATGGGCGATTTCGCGCTTCGGCGTCACCGACCGCTTTGAGATCAAGCAGTCGCCGCTGGAGATCACCGTCAAAGAGACCGGGCAAAAGATCTTTTTTGCAGGACTGGACGACCCGCTCAAACTCACGTCCATCACGGTGGAAACCGGGTGCCTGTGCTGGATGTGGATCGAGGAAGCCTACGAGATCGAAAGCGAGGATAAGTTTAACACGCTCGACGAGTCGATCCGGGGCGAGGTGCCGAGGGGACTGTTTAAGCAGATCACGCTCACATTTAATCCGTGGAGCGCGGAACATTGGCTGCGCCGCCGCTTTTTTGACCGCAAAAGTCCGGACGTCTTTGCCATGACGGTAAATTACAAGGTCAACGAGTGGCTGGACGAGAGCGATCTCCGGATGTTTGAGGAAATGCGGGTGCGAGAGCCCGAGCGCTACCGCGTATGCGGTCTCGGCGAGTGGGGCGTCGGCGGCGGGCAGTTCTTCTCGGAATTTCGCACCGATATCCACGTCGTAAAACCCGCGCCTCTGCCGCCCGGCGCGCGCATCTACCGCGCCATCGACTACGGGCTGGACGCGCTTGCCTGCCTGTTTATCGCGGTGGACAGCGCCGACCGCGCGCTCGTCTTTCGCGAAGTGTACGAAAAAAATCTCATCGTATCCTCCGCGGCGGCGGCAATTTCGGCGGCGAGTGTGGGGCTTGCGATCTACCGCACGTTTGCACCGCCGGATCTGCGCGCCCGACAAAAGGACAGCGGCAACAGCATTTTTGATCTGTTTTGCCGCAGCGGCATCCTGCTCACCCCCGCCGACAACAACCGCGTGGACGGTTGGCTTGCCCTCAAAGAATGGCTCAAGGTGACCACGGCGCCCGACGGCAGCGAGGACGCGCGCCTGCATATTTCCACCGACTGCGAAAACCTCTTGCGATGCCTGCCGCTCCTCCTCTCCGACAAGAAAAAGATCGGCGACTGCGCCACCGAGCCGCATGAACTCACGCATCTGCCCGACGCACTCCGCTATTTTGCCGCAAGCCACAAGCGCCCGCCGAAAGAAAAAAACGCCGCACGCCTCCGCGACTTCACGGGGAAGTACGGGCGGCACGGACGGTTTTGAGCCGTCCCGAAAGGAAGAATATGAAAGAAATCACAGTCAAAAAGGCAAAGCATCTCTGTATGATGCCCGCCTGCAAAAACACCGATACCTATAAGGTGTCGGGCAGCCGTTCGATCCTCGGCGGATTTTATCTTTGCGGGGACTGCATCGCGCAAATGGCGGCCGCCATTGCCGCCCCCGGCGGCAAAAAGCGCGCGGGTCGGACCGCCGCCGAAAAGAAAGAGGGGTAAACGCGTGGAAGTTTGCACCCTTTTGCTCCTGCTCGTCCTCGTCCTCCTTGACGTCTGCGTGTTTTATCGCCTGCAAAAGTTTTGCGCCGCCGCCCGCGGTGAAAAAGGTGCGCCGCGCCGCCCGGGGCGCACGCGGCATCTCTCGATGCACAGGAATTCGATCGCCGCGTACAAGGCGGGCGGCAGTCCGCGCGCCCCACTTGCAAAAAGCGACGGCGCACCGCGCACAGAAAGGAATAAACAAGACAAATGAAATGGTTCAATTTTAAGGAAAAAAGCAGACCGCGCGGCGAGGCGCGCGAGGATCTGCTGGCGCAGATCGACGCCGAGTGCCGCCGCCGTCACGCCGAGCGCCGACCGCTCGAACTGTGCTGGATGCTCTCCGCGGATTTTTTTGCCGGACATCAGTATTGCGACATCAATCCGTACAGCCGTGAGATCTCCGACTACACGCCGCCGTACGATTTTATGGAGCGCGGCGTGTTCAATCGCATCGCGCCCCTGATCGAAACGCGCATCGCCAATCTCAAACTGCTGGACCTTTCGCAAGTCGTGCGCCCGGCGACCGCGGAGATCGCCGACTACGAAAAAAGTCTGGTCGCCACGCGCCTGCTCACCTCGCTGAAAGCCGAGGGCGGCTTTGCGGACAAGTGTGACAATCTGCTCCTTTGGAGCGAGATCTGCGGCACCTCCTTTTTACTTTCCTGGTGGGACAGTCGGGCGGGAGACGTCATCGAGGGGGCGGACGGGCAGCGCCTGCCGCTCGGCAAACTCGAATACGGGGTGCTGACGCCGTACGAGGTGCTCCCCGAGAGCGTCTACAAAGAAAATCTCGCAGATCAGTCCTCGATCATCATCGAGCAGGTGGTACCCGTGGCAGAGGTCGACCGCCGCTACGGCGTGCGGGTAAAGCCCTGCAAAGCCAACGTGTATACGCTCACACCGAAAGCCGGGACAGGGGGATTTGGCTATATCGGCACCACCTTCGGCATTACCGAGACCGCGGCGGAAAACGCCACGCTCGTGCGCACCTGGATGGAAAAGCCAAACGCCCTCTATCCGTCGGGGCGTATGGTCATCGCCACGCCCGACCGCATTTTGTGGTACGGCAGTCTGCCGATGGAGGAGTATCCGCTGGCGGTGATGCGCTGTAAGCGCGTCCCGGGACTCTTTTTCGGCAAGTCGGTGATCGAGGAACTCATCCCGCTCCAGCGTGCGTACAACGGCGTCAAAAACAAGATCCACGACGCGATCCGCACGCTGGCGTTGAATCCGCTGCTCGTGCCCGAGGGGGCGGTGGCGGATATGGACGAACTTGCCGCCAACGGACTTGCCCCCGGGGACATCCTCGAATACGATCCCGCCCGCGGCGAGCCGAAAGCCTTTGAGGGCGGCAAACTGCAAAGCGAGATCTTCACCGCCTGCGAAAATCTGGCGCGGGAAATGGAGTACACGGCGGGGCTCTCGCACCTCGGCGCCACCGGCAACGCTGCCTCTGCTCTGACCAGCGCCAGCGCCATCGACCGCCTGCGCGCCATCGACGGCGTGCGCCTTGCGCTGACCGGCGACAATCTGCGAAATTGCGTTTCGTCGGCGGCGCGCATCTGGCTGCACCTTTGCAAGATCCACGGCAAGGTGGCGCACACGGCGGCGCTTTGCCCGTCCGACCTATCCGCCGTCCTCTCCTGGAGCGGCGACGACCTCAACTCTCCCTACGTCGAGTTCGTTTCGGAAAACACACTGCTCTATGACGAGGCCACGCGCCTCTCGGCGCTGAAAGACGGCGTTTCGCTGGGGCTGTTTTGCGACGATACGGGCAAGATCCCGCGCCGCGTGAAGAAGAAACTGCTTGCACGGATGCACATCGGGGATTTCCTGCGCACGCTGGACGAGGATGAGCGCGGCGAGGCGGCGGCAAGGCGGGAAAACCGCCTCCTGCTTGCGGGGACGGCGGTGGATATCGGCATTTGCGACGATGACGAGCTGCATCTCGAACTGCACCGCCGCGCCGCCCTCGACTACGACTATGAAAAATTGCGGAAGGCGTCGCCTGCGTCCGCCGCGGCACTTGAAGCGCATATTGCCGCGCATCTGGCGAGAATGGAGAAACAAAATGAACGAAAAGAATCTGCCGACGCTTGATTTTGCGGCGCTTTCCGCCATGGGTGAGGAAGAGCGCACGGCGGCGCTTGCCGCCTACCAAACGGCGATGGACGAGTTTCGCGCCGAACTTTCCGCCGACAATGAGCGCACGGCGGCGCTGGAAGGCGAACTCAAAACCGCAAAGTACGAGGCGGCAAAATACCGCCTCGGGTGCACGCCCGAACTTGACGGCTTTTCCGCACGCCTCGGTGAAATCGAAAAAATCATCGAGAGTATGCCGGCGCTCGCCGCTCTTTCGGACGAGGAAAGACTGCGCACCGCCTACTACATCGACCGCGGCAAAACGCAAAAGCCGCAGGGCGGCGAAAACCTCGCCAAAACGCTTGCCGAAGATCCGGAGGCACTGCGCCTGGCGGGGAAACTGCTGCTGGACGAACTCGGCGGCGGCGCCCCCGCGCTGTTTGCCACCGCCGGCGGTGCAAGTCTGCCGCTCGGCACAAACGAAAAGCCGAAAACGCTGGATGAGGCGGGCGCACTTGCCCGCAAAGCGTTCGGCGTATAATTCAATTTTTGAAATCTGAAGGAGAAATATTATGGCACAGATGTTAACCAAAATCGAAGCAATTCTCAAAGACAAGTATCAGCCCGCGCTGGCAAACCAAATCGGCGTGGAGCCGTCGCCTTTTCTTGAAAAGATCAAAAAAGTGGACCTGCGCAACAACACCATCCGCTGCGCCGCGCCGATCGGCATCGGCGGCGGTTTCGGTTTCGGCGCGGAGGGCGTCGGCACGCCGAAGGCGGGCGCACAGCGCTACGCCGCCTTTGAAGTGAGCGCGGTCGATATGTACGTCGATTTGCAGATCTCCAACAAGACGGTCGCGCTGGCAAGCGGCAACGCCTCCTCGATGATCGACGCGCTCGACGGTGAGATCAAAGGCTCCTACGCCGCCGCAAAGTGGAATCTCAGCCGTGCGCTCTTCGGCGACGGCAGCGGCGTTTTGACCACCGTCAGCGCCGTGTCTACCGCAAACGGGCGCAGCACGCTGACGGTCGCCGACGTCAAAAACGTGATCGAAGGGCTGCGCATCGACCTCTACGACGTGGATGAAGACGGCGCGGCGACCCTTGCCGAGGGCGGCAGCGGCGCGCGCATCCTCTCGATCGACCGCGCACAAAAGACGGTGACCGTGGAGGGCACGATGCGCCTCGGTGAGGACAGCGGCTTTATCACCGTGCAGGGCAGCTACAACCGCGAGCTTTGCGGTCTCGGCGCGATCTTTACCGGCGAGAGCATCTACGGGCTGTCGAAAAGCGCAAATCCGTGGCTTATGCCGATCACCGTTGATGCAAACCATGAGATCACCGACCTCGTTCTCTACCGCGGCGTAAAGCAGGCAAAGGACTACAAGGGGACAAACATCGACCTCATCATGATGGGCGACGACGCGTTCCTTGCTTACCAGGACTATATGCGCACCAACAACGTGGTCGTCACCGACAAGCACCAGTTTGTCGGCGGCGCGGTCGGCTACAAAGTGCTGGTCGGCTCTAATGAAGTCGTCATCGTCAACGAGCGCTTTGTTCCTGCAAACGAGGCGTGGGGCGTGGACACCTCGACCTTCTATCTTGAAGCGACCCCGTGGAGCTTTATGGAAAAGGACGGCGGGATCTTCGTGCCGATGCCCGATACGTCGATCTTCCGCGCACTTCTTGCCTCCTACGGCAACCTGATGTGTACAAATCCCGGCGGCGTTGTCCGTTTCACAAACGCAGACGAGCAGTAAATCAAAACGGGGCGGGCGACCGCCCCGTTTTCAAAAAAAACAGGAAGGAACGTATATGAATCTCAAAAAACTCTATACCGCACTGCTTTGCGAAGTGGATGAAGACCTCACCGTCAACCGCTTTTTATTTGCGGTGGATGCGGCGATGGGCGCCATGCTCTCAGCGGCGCCGCCCGCGGACGTTTTGTGCGGTGAAGACTACCGTGCGCCCGAAACGCTGGAGGATCCGCTGGACCTGACCGCGCCGTTTCGCGCGCCGTTTATCGCATATCTGTGCGGCTGTCTGCAAAAGGACGAGGCAAAGATGAAAAACGCACAGGCGCTTGCCGACCGTGCGTATCTCTCGCTTTGGCGCGCGCGGGCAAAGGGAAAACGGCTGAAAGGAGATCGTTGGTAAATGAAAGTATCGGATCTGATCTCGGAGATACAAAATGAGTTTTCCGAGACGCTGTCGCTTTCGGCGTCGTATCTTTGCGGGATATACAATACCGAGGCGGCGGCGCTCGCACTTCGCCTGCCCGCCGCCGCGTCGCTCACCGCCACCGACGAGGATTTTGTCATTTCCACGTCGCTCGCCTCGTTTCAGATCGACCGCGTTTTCTGCGGCGGGCGCGAACTTCTCCGCGTGCGCCGCGGCGTTTTCGACGCGCTCGGGCAAACGTCGCTGTACGCCGTCGAGGACGGCAGGATCTACACAAATCTGCACGGGACGTTCAAGATCTCCTATCGCGCGCTGCCCCAAAAAGTCAATGCAGAAACCGCGTCGACCGTCGACCTTGCGCAGTCGCCGACGGGGATCTTGTATCTGCGTGCGGCAATGATGCGCACCGTGTATCTGTCGCTCGGCGATATCGAGGCGGCAAACGCCTGCACGGCGGAATGTGAGCGGCTCTTTCCCGTTTTGCGTGCGGAAGTCGGAGGTGTGCGCGGGTGAAACTTGCAAGCGTTTCGGATCACATCGAAGAGATCCTGAAATTTCGCGGCATCGACCGTGCCAACCGTGACGGCGCGTTTGCCGCGTGCGAAAACGTGCGGGTCTGCTCGCCGGAGGAGATCGAGTCGCTCCTCGCCGCCGCAAACGTCGATATCATGGCGGGGAGCCTTTTGCCAGAAGAGGGCGTGTATACCACCTACGCCGACTGTGACGACAACTATGAAACCTATATGCCAAACAGCGAAATGTTTTTGCGCATCGCGCCGAAACGGGTGCTGAAAGAGCGCGGCAATACCGGGATCATGCGCATGATGATCGGGCGCACGAGCAAATACGGCAAAAACGAGCACGGCTACCGCCACATCCTCGGCGCGTATCAATACGACGGGCGGCTGTATATCCTTTACGACGCGGTCTACCGGATCCTCGACCAGCGCTTTGGGGATAGTACGCTTACCAACGAGAACGGATGGCTCATCAATACCTATACCAGCGAAAAAACCGGCATCTGTAATCTCTTTCAACTTTGGATGGATGAAATTTTGCCAAGCGGACAGATCTCTTCGATTTTGCTGGACGCCGTTGAGAAGCAGAAGAACAGTATTTCAAACAACGTCGCAAAGGATATGACGGTAAAAACGGAGGATGGCTACCGCCATATCACGGCGGAGTTTTCGCCACCCATTTACGGTGTTTCGCTTTATTATGACACCACGTACGAGCGATATTACGATACGCTGCACGACGCGGCGCTCCCCGACGCCTCGTTTACGGCGCGCACGGTGGTGTCCTGCCGCGATCACAGGTATACCTACCGCCTGATTTTGCCGGATATGTTGTTTGTCACGGTGGACGACGAGGGCTGCACGCTCACTTCTCTCGGTGAAGATCTGCCGCCCTTTACGTACGCGGTACAGCACTTCGGGCGGCTGTTCGGCATCGTCGGCGATCGTCTGTACGCCAGCCGCGTCGGGGATTTTACCGATTTTACACCCCCGAGCGACCCGAGTGCCGATCCGGACGGGCCGTATTTCACCACGGCGGTCGGGGGCGACGGGGATTTCACCGCCGTCTGCTCGTTTGACGGCAAACTCATCGCGTTTACGAAAAACCGGATGCTGACCACCGTCGGACAGTCCCTGCCGTTTACCTGGCGACAGATCGCCGCCGTCGGGTGCGCCGACGCCGCCGCAGTTTGCACACAGGCAAAGGAGATCTGTTTTGTCTCCGCGGACGGCGTTTATCTGTGGAGCGGCGGCAAAGTCGCCGTGATCTCCGGCGCGCTCGGACTTGCGGAGTATACCGGCGCGACCCTTTCTTTTGTCGGAGATCTCCTCGTTTTGTGCAAAGGAACGCGCCTTTATTTTTATGATACGAAAAGCGGACTTTGGAGCTTGCGCACGGTGGAGAACGGCACACGGCTTTGCGGCGGAGAGGGCGGCGCCGCACTTTGCACGGGCACCGGCGGCACCGGAGTTTGCCGCCTGTTTTCGGCAGACGGGGACTTTTCGTTTTCCCTGCGGACAAACAGTTGGAAACGGCGTCGGATCTTGTCGGTCTCCGTGCGCGCGGCGATCTCGCCGACCGCCTCGCTCTCGCTTGCCGCGGCGGACGGCAGCGCGGTTTATGAATTTCACGGCGACGGGGAAATGCAGACCTATACCGCGCGGTTGCGGCATCATTATGCAACGTCGGATATTTTGCGCTTTTTGGGGCACGGCAAGGTCAAAATTTACAACGTTGCACTGCATACGCAAACGCTTGGCCGCGGGCGGCGGAATATTTGACGCGCGGCAGAAAGGAAAAGATAACTATGGAAATTGAGTTTTCGGTGCGGGGCAGTCAGATCACCCTGCGCCATCAACCGCCGCTCGCCGGCGGCAGCGTCGGCGTCGTTTTTGCAAAGTTCACCTTTGACGCGGCGTGGGATCGTTTTGCCAAAACGGCGGTCTTTTGTACCGATTTCGGCGCAGAGACGGTCCTCCTTGCCGACGACGGGGCGGAACTGCCCGCCGCCGTCACCGCGTGCGGCGGTGAAGTTTCGGTCGGGGTATTCGGCGTCCTCGGTACGCAAAAGATCACCACCGACCTGTGCAGGATCCGTTTTGCCAACGGCACGCCGACGTCGCCGTCGGTCCTGCCGCGCCCGAGCGAAGCGATCTATACCGAGATCCTCGGACATTTTGCCAAACTGGAACATCCAACGGTCAGCGCCGAGGCGGGCGAAACCGCCGACGTGACCTTCTCCGCCGACGGTGATACGGCAAGTTTTGCGTTTACCCTGCCGCGCGGTGCAAAAGGCGACACGGGTGCAAAAGGCGACAAAGGTGACACGGGTGCGACCGGTGCAAAAGGCGACAAAGGCGACAAAGGTGACAAAGGCGACACGGGCGACACCGGCGCGGCGGGGTACACGCCGGTGAAAGGCGTGGACTACTGGACGCAAGCGGACAAAGCGGAGATGGAAAGCGCGGTCAGGCGCAGCATCACAAAAGCGGACGTGGGGCTTGCAAACGCGGACAACACAAGCGACATGGACAAGCCGGTCTCGACCGCGGTACAAAGCGCGCTTGACGGGAAAGTGGCTAAGCGTGATATATTTTTTGATGACGTATTTTTTACGGATGATATTGTGGTCTTCGATCAAGACGGCAAACTTCTGGACTCCGGCTATTCCGTATGGGATATTGACACCAAAGTGGAATATATGCAGGGCGTGGCAAACGCGGGTAAAGTGCTGACGGTCGGCGCGGACGGCAATGTTACGTTGACTGCGCCGCAAAGTCTGTTTCCGTCGGCGGAAAGCGGGGCGTTTTAATGAGCAAATACGTGATTGACTCGACAACCCTCACCGCCCTCGGCAGCGCGGTGCGCGGCACGGACGGGAGCGCGGCGCTCCTCTCTCCGGCGCAAATGGCGGCGAAAATGCAAAACTACTTTGTCCGCACGGTCTACGGCGACGGGACGAAAGTTCTGTCGGTTTCTCTGCCGTTTTATCCGGACGTGCTGTACGTCCGCGCGGCGTCCCCGTATTCGGCGGCTGTCCGGTATGGGGAAATCATGATGATATACGACCTGCGCTCGTTTTTGCGGTACAACGGAATCAACCGCGTCGCGGCGTCCAATACATGGCAAGCACAGGTGCTTGCCAATACGGCGGAAAACCGACCGACGTATGAAAACGGTGTGCTGACGCTTACGGGTGCAGCAATCAGCGGACACGACTTCGTTTTTCCCGCGGTGGCGTATACGTTGGTTGCGGTAAAGACCACCGACAAAACCGACAGGGAACTGCTGACTGAAGTTGTTGCCGGACTGCCCGACAGTGCGTACACGGCGACCTTTTCGCAGTACCGCGTGAATGCGACAGTCACAGAAAGCGAATGGGCGGCGCTGACACAGACAAAACCAAACGTGACGTTTGCTTTGACGTAGAAAGGAAGAAAAATGCAAAAACGAATTGTACTTGCGGCGGATGAGGGCAAATGCCTCACCGACGGCACAACCTTTGCAAAGGTTGTATATCTCGCGGTCGGCGACGGCGGCGAGACGTGGGCGGAAGTGGACGCGCCGGACGAAAGCGAGGAAGTTTTATGACATGGGAAATTGCGGTGGCGATCGTCGGCTTTATCGGCTCGGTGCTGGCGCTGGTACGCCCGATCGTCAGTCTCAACGGAAACATCACAAAACTGTCCTGCGCGATCGACGCGCTAAATACGCGGCTGGACACCACCGACCGGCGGCTGAACGCCCACGCGGACAAGCTCGACGAGCACGAAAAGCGCATCATTGTGCTGGAGGGAAAAGCAAAATAGAAACGCTTCTCCTTGAGGAGAAGCTGCCGCCGTAGGCGGCTGATGAGGTGTAGGCGCGCAAGCGCCGTAACAGAGTAAATGGGGAATGATATGCTTTGCTCACACCTCATCCGGGCGGCTTCGCCGCCCACCTTCCCCTCACAGGGGAAGGCTTGAAGAACTGTGAACAGAAAGGAGAAAAAATGAACATACCATTTATCGGCGGAAAATGCAAACTGACCTCGCCGTTTGGCACGCGGACGCTGAACGGCAAAAGCGACTACCACAGCGGGTACGATCTTGTCGGCGTCGGTTCCGACGAGGTGACGGCGATCGCGCCCGGCAAGGTGGTGCAAAGCCGTATGGTCACCGACAAGGCAAACAAAACCTGGGAGTGGGGCAACTATATCTGCGTACAAGGGGATGACGGTCTGCTCTACTACTACTGCCATCTCAAACTGCGGTCGGTCGCCGTGGGCAAAATCGTCAAGGTCGGCGACCTGCTCGGCGTGATGGGGAACACGGGGTATTCTTTCGGCGCGCATTTGCACCTGGAAGTGCGCAAGGACGGAAAGGCGATCTGCCCCGAGGGTGTTTGCGGCATCCCGAACAAGGTCGGCACGTATGAAGAAGATCCGCTCGACCGTGCGCTTGCGGTGCTTGCGGCAAAGGGCGTCATCAACTCGCCCGACTATTGGGCAAAGGTCGCGCCGACGGTGAAGTATCTGCCCGAACTTCTCCGAAAGATGGCGGAGCGTCTCGGATGAGGACGATGGACGTGATTCTGTGCATTGTGGGGGCGGCGCTTGCCGCCTTTACGGTTTCGATGGTGGTGATCTATTGCGTCACGGGCGGCATCCCCGACACGCTTTGCACCTGTGTGTTTGCGGCGCTCGGCGGGGAGTGCGGCGTGATGGGCTGGATCAAGACCACGAAAGAGAGAATGCGGGAGAGACAATACGAATTGGAGGACAAACAAAATGAAAACATTGCTACAGAAGTTGAACAGCCGTAAATTTATTACGGCGCTTGTCGGCATGGTCGGCGGCATTCTCTTGATTGCAAACGGTAATACGACCGAGGGGACGACCGCGCTTGTCGGCTCGATCCTCGGGTATCTCGCCGCCGAGGGGCTTGTGGATCTTGCGGCGGTCAAAAAGACCGCCGAAAAAACGGCAGAAAATGAAGTCGAACGGAATGACGACTTCGGATATAGTGATTGACCCCTGACAGAACCGGCACGATCGGGTATCATTATCCATACAAGGAACGAGTAGTTATACTCAGCAAGAGAAAGCCCTGTATGCGCTGAAATTTGCGCGTACAGGGCTTTTTTCTTTTTGCGGTCGGCAACTTGTCAAAGCGGGAAAAATAGGTCTTGACATTTTTACATTTTTGTGTAAAATAGAAGAGCATTCCGCGGCACCCGACGGGCAGTAATAAAGCAAACATAATCCAAAAAGTGTGGATTTTTCGTGGATTGAAATAAAAAAGGATTGAAAATACAACGATTTTCAATCCTATGGTGGAGGCGGGGGGAATCGAACCCCCGTCCGAAAACCTCTTAACAGGACCTTCTCCGGGTGCAGTCTGTCTTTTGTATTTCCCGCATTGGCCCGCCGACAGACAGGCTAACCCACGCGGTAGCTTTTTTCTTTATGATCGCTTCAAAAGCAAACAGGCGATGCACATTTACCACTGCATGACGCCCGTGCGGGAGCCGTGGTCCTCTCCCGGCGGACGGGCCGCCTCAATGGGCGGCGGCGCAGCTTACGCTGCCATTGCTACGTTATCGTTAGCGTTTAATTTTAAGTTTAGGGCTTTTTAAGGAGTTCCCCGACTCCTACCCGCTGATCCTGCCTCAAAATCCCCGTCGAAACCTTTACGCCCCCATATCAAAATCATCCGCGATTTTTCATCGCGCGGTCGATGTCGCGCTCCGACTGCCGCTTGGCGTCGGTCTGCCGCTTGTCATAGAGTTTTTTACCCTTGCAAAGTCCGACTTCCATCTTGACGTGCGCGCCGCGAAAATAAAGCGACAGCGGAATCAGTGCAAGCCCGTCTTCCTTGACCTTGCCGAGCAGGCGCATGATCTCACGCTTGTGCATCAGGAGCTTTTTATCCCGGAGCGGCGCACGGTTGTAGATATTGCCCTTTTCATACGGGCTGATATGCACGCCGAGCGCAAAAAGTTCGCCGTCCTTGATCTCACAATAGGCGTCTTTGAGATTGACCGCCCCTTGCCGCAAGGACTTGACCTCGGTGCCGTAGAGCGCGATGCCCGCCTCGTATTTATCCAGCACAAAATACTCGTGGTACGCTTTTTTGTTTTGCGCGATCAATTTTGTTGCGGTCTGTTCCATACCGGCACCTCCTTTACTGCAAGTTTGATATCAGTATACCCCGTTTCACTTTCCAAATCAAGTAAAAACGGCAATTGTAATCAAAATGTAACCGTTGGGCGCGCTTACGGCGCCCGATATTCGGAAAAGCCATCGGTGCAGAGGATCTCCCCCTCCGGCAAGATCCACATCGCCTCGGCATACGGTATAGAGGAGATCAACTTTTGCCCGTCCGCATACGGCAGGATAAAGCACGCGGTGGAAAGAAGATCCGCCGCCCCGGCGTCGGGCGCGATCACCGACACGGACAAATACCGCCGCGCGGGCATCAGATCCTCCGGCGAGATGATATGCCCGTACTGCACACCGTCCACCGTAAAGGTGCGCAAATCATTGCCGCTTGTAGCGACCGCCGCGTCCGCCGTCGCAAGTTTTGCGGCGTAGCCGTCCGCGCCGAGCGCCTGCGGCTGTGCAACGCCGCAGACCCACGCACTGCCGTCCCCCTTGGTGCCGACCGTGCGGATATTGCCGCCGAAATCAAGCGCAAAGTTCGTATAGCCGTTTGCGATCAGCACTTTTGCCGTATGCTCCTCGGCATATCCCTTGGCATACGCGCCGACGTCCAGCGACATTTCCCCGTCCCGCAAAAAGACCGTTTCGTTTTCAAAATCCAGCACGACGTCGTCGGGATCGCAATGCGCCGCCGCCGCTTGCAACTCACTTTGCGGCGGGAGTGCTGCGGCATCCGGCTGCGCGTTTGCCGCCGTGCGATAGGTATGCCAAAGCGAAAGCACGCTGCCAAACGCAATATTGACGCTCCCCTCCGTCGCCGCGCAAAGCTGCAGCGCCGACGAAAGGAAATCAAGCAGTTCCCTCTCCACTTTGACCGGCGCTTCGCCAGCGCGAAGGTTGACGGTGCAGAGATTGTTCATCCCCTCGTATTCGTGATAAATATCAAATCGCCGATGGTCGGCGGTCATCGTTTCCAGCGCAAGCGCGTACAGGCGGTCAAATTCTTCGGGCGAGCCGGTATAGGCGCTGACCGTGCAGACGGTATCAAAGCAGTCAAAGGTCGAGCGGCTGTAAAGTCTTTTCCCCGCGCCGCACCCGCAAAGCGGCAACAGAAAAAGCAGAGCGCACGCCGCCGCTGCCCACCGCCGCAAAATCTGTTTTTGCATCTGCCGCCCCCCTTTTTTGACGCTGTTTTCAAAATTATACCACGCAGGCGGCAAACTGTCAAATCAACGCTTTTTTATCTTGAAAAAATCCGGAATAACTGCTATACTGTTTGCAGTACAAACAAATTTTCAGGCAAGGAGCGTGTTTTTATGGCAAAATTCTGCCCGAACTGCGGCAGTCCGCTTTCCGAGGGGACAAAATTCTGTCCCTCCTGCGGTACGCCCGCACCGCAACCCGCGCCGCAACCGCAAACCTATCAACAACCGCAGCCGACGTATCAGCAGCCGCAACCGACATATCAGCAACCTGCGTATCAACAGCCGCAACCGACCTATCAGCAACCTGCGTATCAGCAGCCGATGCAAGCGCCGACGCCCGCAAAGAAAAAAGGCAAGGACGGCCGCATCGCCGTCGTCGCGCTTGTGCTTGTCGCGGCGATCGTCGCTTCAATTTTCCTACTGCCGTTTGGCAAAAAGAATCCCGACATCATCTGCGTAGAGGTGCTTTTCCCGAAGGCGACGCCCGAGGAGGGCGTGATGAATCTTGCCGCGTCCGCCTCAATCAACGCCTACCTTGCCGCAAGAGCCTCGCTCGATATGCTCGCCGCGTACGAGGACAACGGGATCGATGCGGACAACGCAAAAGAGTTTTCCACCCTTTTGGAAAACACGCTGCAGCTCTTTGAAGACGCCGAAAAGTACGCAGCCTTTACGGACGAGGCGGCGCAGCAGTATATAAACACCGCAGGGAGCAGCCGCCCGACCTACACGGTGGTCGCCGAGACTTCGTCCGGCGGGCTGATGCTCTCCGCATCCGCTGCGGAGGACTCCGCCGCCGTCCGCTGGGCAAAGGACATCACGACCACCTTTGACAGCGCGCCCTCCGGCAACCGCCTGCGCACACTTGCCGAGCAACTCGGCACCGACGCGCAGCACGCCCGCCTGCAGCTTGTTCAAGCACAAAACATCCTCTCCGGGGCGGCGTATTCCGACTTTGAGAGCACCGCCAACAACTACTATCAGGCGGCGAAAGTCGCAAAAACGACCGGCACCGCAGCGGGATTTGTGATCGCGGTCGCGGCGGCGCCCGCCGCGGCAACCATCGGCACCGCTGTCAAAGCCGGCTGTGTGGTCTGCTCGGGCATCAACACGGCGCTGGAAATCGGCGAAACGGCTTCGGTCATCCGCGCAGGCGGCGAAGACACCGACTTTTCGCAGGCGTGTGCGAAAACCGAGGCGCAGATGGCGCCGGTAACGACGATATTCAACATAGCCAAAGTCGGGCTTGCCGCAAAGGATATGGCAAAACTCGGCGAAACGGTGGTAAAACAAGGTTATAACGCGCTGAGCGACGCCGAAAAAGCGGCGCTCGGGACAAAGACCTTTGTCGGACTTTCGTTTGGCGCGGGTCAAATCGGCAATTATGCTAACTCCGGCAAGATCCTCGGCGGTAGCTTTACCGAAACCAAGGACGGTCTGAAATTTACCCTGCGGGAAACGCTGGTCGGCACGGACGCAAAAAGCATCAAAAACGTGGAAGAAGTGCTGAAAGAAACCGGCGTCGGCAAAGAAACAAAAGACGCCGCCGTCACGGCGCTGGAGGAAGCAAAAAAAACCGAAGAAGCCACCGGCGTTTCCGAGATCGGCATTCCGCTGCCTGTTGAAACGCCCGCCCCCGATGACAGAATCCCGCCGGAAATCGGCAAACAACTTATCCGCGCAAATCAGGAAACTACACCGGACGACTTTGACATCGACCGGTATCTTGACAGCCTGCGCGAAGTCCTCTACGAACTTTATGCGCGTGAAGAAACGACCGCCGCCGAGACCGAAGCGCCGCTGCCCGCCGTGGAAACGACCGCCGCAGCCGCACCGGCGGACGACGGAAAGTTATCCCTCTCCAAGGTCGTCGGCACCTACACCATCTCGGGGAGCGAAACCTGGATCGACTTTGAGGACAACGATGATTCCTACACCGACAGCGCCACGATCGGCATCAAATTCAGAGATGACGGAAACGGCAACATCATCATGGACAGCCCCGAAACCGAAATGAGCTACGGCCCCGTGCATTACGACGCGGAGATCGGCACCTGCAGCTTTGAGGACGAAGACGGGCTTGTCCTTTACGTCACCTTTACCGCATCCGGCGGCGGAATCTCGGTAAAACTCGGCTATGACCAAGCCTTTGAGAACGGTCACGGCTACGGCTCCTACACCGGTACAAAACACTGATCCTGATTTCGGACTGCCCCCGCTGTTTTCGCGGCGGGCAGTCCTCTTTTTTTGAGATTTTCTCACTTTTTTACACACCGTAACGGGTTGACTTTTCGGCGCGTTGATTGTATAATAACTATGTTTGTATATCGTAAAGGAAAGAGGTTGTTTGTATGTCCCTGTTCGGCATCCGCGGTATTCACGTCCCGCACCGAAAAAACACAGCCGGTATGTCCCCGATCCGCTTTTGTGACGTCAAGGAAGTGATCCTCCCGACCGTGCAGCACATCGGCGCGCCGGCAAAACCGGTCGTCAAAGTCGGCGACGTCGTTGCCGTCGGCGATTTGGTTGCCGAGGCCGGCGGTTTTGTATCCTCGCCGATCTACGCGCCCGTGTCCGGCACCGTAAAGAAAATCGAGGATTTTTTGCTTTCAAACGGCAGTTACGCCCCCGCGATCGTGATCGAATCCGACCGTGAAATGCGCGTGTCCGACCGTATTACGCCGCCCGACGTCCACGACTTTGACAGTTTTATCACCGCGGTCGGCAAGAGCGGTCTTGTCGGACTCGGCGGCGCCGGATTTCCCACCCACGTCAAACTCGCCGTCAAGGATCCGTCCAAAATCGACGCCGTGATCCTCAACGGCGCCGAGTGCGAACCCTACATCACCAGCGACACGGTCACTATGACCGAGCACGCCGCGGATATTGCCGAGGGCATCACCCTGCTCCGGCGTTATCTCGGCGTCAAGAAGGTCATCGTCGCCATCGAAAAGAACAAACCTGCCGCCATCCGCAAGATGCAGGAACTTGCCGCTTCAAATCCCATCGTAAACGTCAAGATCCTCCCGTCCGTCTATCCGCAAGGCGGCGAAAAGGTGCTGATCTACAACACCGTCGGCAGGATCGTCCCCGAGGGGAAACTGCCGCTGGACGTCGGGGTCATCGTCCTCAACGTCACCTCGCTCGCCTTTATCGCCCGCTACATCAAAACCGGAATGCCGCTGGTGGAAAAATGCGTCACCGTGGACGGCAGCGCCGTCGCCGCACCGAAAAACGTGATCGTCCCCATCGGCACGCCGATGAAAGACGTTTTTGCCTTTTGCGGCGGCTTTTGCGCCGCGCCGAAAAAGATCCTGTACGGCGGTCCGATGATGGGCATTGCCGTACCAAACGCCGAGCAGCCGATCCTCAAAAACACCAACGCGATCCTTGCGTTTGACGAAAAAGACGCCGTCCTCCCGCGGGAGACCAACTGCCTGCATTGCGGCAAGTGCCAAAGCACCTGCCCCCTGCGCTTGAATCCGCCCGCCATCGCAGACGCCCTCGCCCGCGGCGACGGCAAACTCCTCTACGATCTGCGGGTCAATCTCTGCATGGAATGCGGTGCGTGTGCATTTGTCTGCCCGGCAAGGCGCCAGCTGGTACAGCGCCACAAACTTGCAAAGGGCGTACTTAAAAAATATCAAACCGAACTTGCACAGAAAAAGGAGGAACAAAGCCGTGGATAATCAAAATCTCATCGTCTCGGTTTCTCCGCATATCCGCACGGCGCGCTCCACACGCAGCCTGATGCTGGAGGTCATTTTCGCGCTCCTGCCCGCCGCCGCCGTCGGCGTCGTCTTCTTCGGGCTGTACGCGCTGGCGCTGCTCCTGTCCACCACGGCAGCCGCCGTCCTCTTTGAATATCTCTATAACCGCCTGACCAAAAAGCCGCTCACTATCGGCGACTGTTCCGCCGCCCTGACAGGGCTGCTCCTTGCGATGAATCTGCCGGCGACCACACCGATCTGGCAGGCGGTCCTCGGCGCCGCCATCGCCATCGTCATCGTCAAGATGCTGTTTGGCGGTCTCGGCTACAATTTCGCCAACCCCGCCATCACCGCCCGCATCATTTTGATGATCGCCTTTACCGACAGCGTCGGCGCCGCCGTCTTTCCGCGCGGGGTCGACCTCGTATCCACCGCCACGCCGCTTGCCGAACTCAAAACGGGCAGTATGCCGAGCGTTTCGCTCCTTGATCTCTTTCTCGGCAGATGCGGCGGCGCGCTCGGCGAGACCTGCGCGCTTGCGCTGCTGATCGGCGGCGTATACCTCATCGCCCGCAAGATCATCACCTGGCACACGCCGGTCGCCTTTATCGGCACGGTCTTTCTCGGTTCTTATCTCCGCACGGGCACGATCGAGGGGGCGCTTGCCTACACGCTCAGCGGCGGACTCTTCCTCGGCGCCTTCTTTATGGCGACCGACTACGTCACCACGCCGAGCACCAAGTGGGGGCGCACGATCTTCGGCTTTGGCTGCGGACTTTTGACCCTGCTCATCCGCTTCTACGGCGCGTATCCCGAGGGCGTGTCCTTCTCGATCCTCCTTATGAACATCCTGACGCCGTATATCGAGCATTGGACGCTGGAGCGTCCGCGGGGAGGTGTGGCACATGAATAACCGCGCAAAAAGCATCCTCGTTTTAACGCTCATCTGCCTGATCGTGACCGCGCTGCTCGCCTTTGTCAACCTCGTCACCGCGCCGGTCATTGAAGAAAGCAACGCGCAAAAGGTGCAAAACTCCCTGCGGAGCGCACTCCCCGCCGCCGACGGTTTTGTCGCGCTTGACCTGACCGGCGATATGCCCACCACCGTCACCGGCGTTTATCAAGCCGAAAACGGCAGCGGCTACGCGGTCACGCTGAAAACGAAGTCCCAGTACAGCTCGGATAAAATGGGGCTGACGGTCGGCATCGGTGCCGACGGAAAGATCGCAGGCATCGTTTTGACCTCGTACTACGAGTCCAAGGACTTCGGCAAGGAAAGCTATCCGAAAACCTATCTTGACGCCGACGCGGACACCTATGCGTCCGTTTCCCTCGTTTCGGGCGTCACCTATTCCTCCACGGCGTTTCGCAACGCCGTCGGCGACGCTTTTACGGCGTATCAGATCATAAAGGAGGCCGCACAATGAGCAAAACTCAAATTTTCATCAAAGGACTGATCAAGGAAAATCCCGTCCTCGTGCTGGTCCTCGGCACCTGCCCGACCCTCGCCACCACGACGAGCGTTATCTCGGCGCTTGCGATGGGGCTTGCGGCGACCGCCGTTTTGGTCTGCTCCAACATGGCGATCTCCGCCTTGCGCAAAATCATCCCCGACACGGTGCGCATCCCCTGCTACATCGTCGTCATCGCCGGTTTTGTGACCGTCGTTTCGATGCTGATGCAGGCGTTTTTGCCCGATCTTTACGAAATGCTCGGCGTGTATCTTGCGCTCATCGTCGTCAACTGCATCATCCTCGGGCGCGCCGAGATGTTTGCCCGCAAAAACACGGTCGGCGACTCTGCGCTGGACGGACTCGGCATGGGCTTTGGCTTTACCCTTGCCCTGCTTGCCATGTCCACCGTGCGCGAACTCTTCGGGAGCGGCACGTGGGCGGGATACGCGATCCCCTATCTCGCAAACTTCAAGATCCCGATCCTGACCCAGGCGCCCGGCGGGTTCTTCGTCTTCGGGCTTCTGATCGCCACCGTCGCCGCCCTCACCTCGGGCGAGTACCCGAAGAAGAACTCCTTTGACTGTGAGGGCTGCCCAAATGCAAAATTCTGCGGCAGGGACGTCTGCGCGGAAAAAGAAAGCGAGGAAAACGCCCATGCTTAAAACGCTTTTATCTATTTTGCTTGCGTCGGTAATTGTCAACAACTACGTCCTCTCCAAGTTCCTCGGTATCTGTCCGTTTCTCGGCGTATCCAAAAAAATCGACCAGGCCACCGGCATGGGACTTGCCGTCATCTTCGTCATGCTCCTTGCCACCGCGGCGACCTGGCCGCTGCAAACCTATCTGCTGGCGCCAAATGGACTTGAATATCTGCAAACCATCGTCTTTATCCTCGTCATTGCGGCGCTGGTACAATTTGTGGAGATCGCGCTGAAAAAATACGCCCCCGCCCTGCACCGCTCACTCGGCGTATATCTGCCGCTGATCACCACAAACTGCGCCGTCCTCGGTGTCACGCTCAACAACATCTCGGACGGCTACGGCTTTATCGAATCCATGGTGTCCTCGCTCGGCTGCGGGCTTGGCTTTCTGCTTGCCATGGTGCTGTTTGCAGGCGTGCGCAGCCGCGTGGAAAAAGCGATCCCGCCCGTCGCGTTTCGCGGCATTCCGATCACCCTGATCTCGGCGTCGATCGTATCGCTGTCCTTTTACGGCTTTGCAGGCGTTGTGGATAACCTGTTCGGAGGTGCGCTCTGATGTCACAAATTTTATTTGCCGCCGGCGCGCTTGCCGCCATCGGGCTTGTCCTTGCGGTCATCCTCACGCTTGCCGATCGTTTTATGGGCATCAAAACCAACGAAAAAGAGGCAAAGATCCGCGAGTGCCTGCCCGGCGCTAACTGCGGGATGTGCGGCTTTTCCGGCTGTGACGGCTACGCCCACGCGCTTGCCGAAACGCCCGGCGTAAAACCAAATCTCTGCCGCCCCGGCGGGCAGATCGCCACAGAAAAGATCGCGTCCATCCTCGGCGTCCGCGCCGAGTACGTTGAACCGATGGTCGCCTTTGTCCATTGCGGCGGCGACTGCGGTAAAAACGGCAAAAAAGAATCCTACGCGGGGCTTTCCACCTGCGCCGGCGCAAAGATGCTCTACGGCGGGGAGGGCGCGTGCGTGTACGGATGCATCGGCTACGGTGACTGCCGCTCCGCCTGCAACTATCAAGCCATCTGCATTGAAAACGGCATCGCCCATATCGACGCGCGAAAGTGCGTCGGATGCGGCGCCTGCGCCGAGGTCTGCCCGAGTCACGTCATCAGCGTCATTCCGAAACTCGCGGTGCCTGCCGTGGCTTGTTCCAATCACGAAAAGGGCGCGGTCACACGCAAAAAATGCAGCGGCGGCTGCATCGGGTGTATGAAGTGCCAAAAAAACTGTCCCGTCGGCGCCATCACGGTGGTGAACAACTGCGCGCAAATCGACTATGAAAAATGCACGCGCTGCCGCGGATGCGTGGAACTCTGCCCCGTCGGCTGTATCGAGGTCCTCAATACAGATCTGAAATAAACAAGCGGCGCACGACGTGCGCCGCCTTTCCATGGAGGTATCCGCATGGAACGCATTGAAGTCGTCGCCGCGCTGATTTTTGACGGCGCACGGTTTTTGATCTGCCGCCGCCCGCCGTACAAAGCGCGCGGAAACTTTTGGGAATTTGTCGGCGGAAAGGTGGAGCGCGGCGAGACAAAAGCCGCCGCCCTCGTGCGCGAATGCCGCGAGGAACTGGATGTCGAGATCGAGGTAGGCGACCTTTTTGCAGAGGTCAGCCACGACTATCCGGATCTTCAGATCCACCTGACCTTGTTCTATGCAAAAATCAACGCAGGCGTGCCGCGGCTGATCGAACATACGGCGCTTGCGTACATCACGCCGGAAGAAATAGCAAACTACGACTTCTGCCCCGCCGACCGGGAAATCCTTGCTTTGATTTCGGCGCGGCACGGTGCATAAGGAGCGTTTATGGGATATATCGAACTCGTTTTGATCGCATTTTCCCTCTCGGCGGACGCCTTTGGCGTGGCGGTCTGCAAGGGTCTTTCGGTGCAAAAGATCAAGCCGTCGCAAGCGCTGGTCACCGGACTTTGGTTTGGCGGATTTCAGGCGCTGATGCCGGCGCTCGGCTACTTTGTCGGCAGTCGGTTTCAGTCCTATATCGAAAGTTTTGATCATTGGATCGCATTTGTCCTGCTCGTCCTCATCGGCGGCAATATGATCCGCGAAGCGGGCGAAAAAATCGAGGCGCAGTCGGCGTCGTTTGGCGTACGGTCGATGTTTCCGCTGGCAGTCGCCACCAGCATCGACGCGCTTGCCGCGGGCGTGGCGTTTGCCATGGAGGAAGACTTCAACATCGCGGTATCGGTGTCGCTGATCGGCATGGTCACCATGATCCTCTCCGCCCTCGGCGTCTATATCGGCAATCTCTTCGGCGCAAGATACAAAGCGACTGCCGAGCGCGTCGGCGGCATCGTCCTCTGCGCCCTCGGGCTGAAGATCCTGCTCGAACACCTCGGCGTGCTGCAATTTTGAGCGTATAGGAAAAAGGCGGGAAAGGAACTTTGCCGCCTTTTTTGATCTTGCCTGATTTTTGACCTCTATTTTCTCACTTGACATCTTTCTCTTGCATACGGCAAAGATCTGTGCTATAATCAGTTTCGGATTTTCATAGATACAGAGGGATTTTTTGTGGTATATTCAAATGTTTTGGAAGCCATCGGCAACACGCCGATGATCAAACTCTCGCGCATCGTCCCGCCGGACTGCGCGGATATCCTCGTCAAATACGAGGGCGTCAATATCGGCGGCTCGATCAAAACGCGCACAGCGTACAGTATGATCACCGAGGCGGAAAAGCGCGGTCTGATCCGCCCCGACACCATCATCGTGGAGCCGACCAGCGGCAATCAAGGCATCGGTCTTGCGCTCATCGGCGCGGTCAAGGGCTATCACGTGCGCATTATCATGCCCGACTCGGTCAGCGAGGAGCGCCGTAAACTCGTCAAGGCGTACGGCGCACAGCTTGTCCTCATCCACGACCACGGCGACATCGGCGCCGCCATTGACGAGTGCCTGAACACCGCCCTGCGTATGGCAAAAGAAGACAGCCGCGTTTGGGTGCCCCAACAGTTTGAAAACCCCGACAATCCGCTGGTGCATCGCACGCACACCGCCGTGGAGATCATGGAACAGGTGGGGGCACCGATCGATGGATTTTGCTCGGGCGTCGGCACCGGCGGCACGCTCACCGGCATCGGGCAGGCGCTGAAAGAAAAAAATCCCGACCTCGTCATTTGGGCGGTCGAGCCGGAAAACGCCGCTATCCTCTCGGGGGGCAACATCGGCACACATCTGCAAATGGGCATCGGCGACGGGCTGATCCCCAAAAACCTCGACACGGCACTCTATTCGGACATCGCGATCGTCACCGACGACGAGGCCATCGGCACGACCCGCCGCCTCTTTTGCGAGGAAGGCATCCTCTGCGGCATTTCCAGCGGCACCAACGTTGCCGCCGCCCTCCGCCTTGCCAAAAAACTCGGTAAAGGCAAAAGAGTGGTCACCGTCCTCCCCGACACGGGCGAGCGCTATTTCAGTACGCCCTTATTTGATTTTGAATAACAAACGGCAAAAAGGACAGCCAAATCGTGCTGTCCTTTTTCATATTCAAAATGCTTTCGGTCGGGGTTTTGTCACCAATCCAACTGCCGCAGCCCGTACGGCGCATACGGCGACGTCTCCACCACCGTACTGCCGTACATGGTCTCATCCTCGCCGATGCGATATTCCACCACCGACGATCGGATAAAGCGCGCCGCGTCCGCAAAATACTGCACGCGGAGGGTATGCACGCCGTCCGCCGCGGTATGAGAAAGCACCGTGTACACCGTGCCGCCGCCGAGGGCGCCCGCAAGGATCCACAAGCGCCCGTCCTTGACCGTAAAATTGCCGTTTTCTTTGCGCGCTTCGATGCCGAACTTTTCTTTTGCGATTTTTTTGTATGCGTCATACGGCATCTCACCGCCGTCGCCGTAGCGGCGGATGATATAATTTACCGGCTCCCCGCTTCCGCTCCACGCGCCAAACGCGGGGCAATTCCACGCATAAGCGCCGGTGAGAAAATCGGCAAGGATCTGCCCGCAACCGTCCCCGGTTTGCGCCTGCGGCGCATCGCCGCGCGAATCTTCCCCGACAAACTCGACAAAGCAGTCCACAAGGTCATGCACAAGCATCCGATAGTCGCCGACGGGCAGCGTTTGCAGCGCCGACTGTGAAACACGGATGCGAAAATAAAGCGTAGACGGACCGTAAAAGTCTTCGCCCGCGCACCGCGCGATCACGTAATCCGACACTTTGACGCTGTCAAATTCGATAAACGGCGACGTATCGCCACCGAGGAACTGCATAAGGAAATTTTTGCAGTTGTCCGAAAAATAGCCGTCCGCGTCAAATTCCTCCCAGTCGGACATCGAGGTGATATAGGTGCATTTTTGCGGCAGGAGGTCATCCTCGCCGAAAGCGGCATCCTGCGTCGCATTTTGCGGCGACTCCACCGCCTGCGTCTGCATCCCGGAATGCGGTATCTCCGCCGGCGCGCCGCAGGCACAAAGGATAGAGAGCAGCAGCACGGCGGCAAGGGTGAGCGCCGTTTTTTGTTTCGGTTTTTTCATAGCATTCGCCTCTTTCTCTATCGCGAGTATACCAAAATCACCGCAAAAAGTCAATCAAAAAAGGAAGCCGACGGCTTCCTTTTTTGATATCTCATTTGCTTTCCAAATCGCGGATAAACTCCTCGTTTTGCTCGGGATATGCCGAGAGCATCGGCGTGATCTTTGCGCCCTTTTTGCGCGCAAAATAGTTTTTCGAGATCTTTGCCACCGTGCCGCTGAGCGCAATCAGCGCAATCAAGTTCGGGAACGCCATCATACCGTTAAAGGTATCCGAGAGATCCCAAACGAGATCGCTGCCGATGACCGCCGCCGCAACGATAAAGAAGATATAGAGGATCTTAAAGCCGAGGACGATACCGCCGCGGACTTTTTCGCTTTTCACCCACTTAAAGCAGAAGCCGGTCGCCTTTTCGCCGTAATAGGACCACGCCATGATCGTGGTAAAAGCAAACAGCGGCAGGATCACGCAGAAGCAAACGACGCCGAACGTGCCGAAATTGGTTTGGAACATGGCGATCGACATCTTTGCGTCGTCGATGCTGCCGTCCAGCGCGGTCAGGCGGTCTGCAAAGGTGGTGAGGAACATCAGCGCCGTCAGCGTACAGATCACAAAGGTGTCAAAGAAGACTTCAAATACACCCCAAAGTCCCTGCACGACCGGCTCACGCGTTTCGGACGCCGAGTGTGCGATGACCGAGGAGCCGAGTCCCGCTTCGTTGGAGAAGACGCCGCGCGCCATTCCTTTTTTAATGGTGGTGGCAAATACGTAGCCGAGGACGCCGCCGCCGACCGCCGTAAAGTTGAACGCGGTGCGGAAAATCAGCGAAAACGCGGCGGGAACTGCCGAGACGTGCGAGAAGATCGCAATGAGGGCGAGCACCATAAAGAGGAGGCTCATAAACGGAATGAGTTTGGACGCCACTTTACCGATGCGCTTGATGCCGCCGATGATGATCACCGCGGCAATGATGGCGATGATGATACCGATCAGCAGTTTGACCAGCGTTTCCGCAGGGGAGCCGGTTTCCACGCCGAACGCCGCGCCGAGCGACTCGGACAGCGTGCCGGAAATCTTATTGGTCTGCACGCCGCTCATACCGACGGCGGCGAGCATACAAACCGCCGCGGCAAAATAGGCAAGGAATTTGGAGAGCCATTTCCAGCTCTTCAACCCGTTTTCAATGTAGTAGAAGGCGCCGCCGGAAAACTCGCCCGCATTGTTTTCTTTTTTGCGGTAGTAAAGACCGAGGACGTTTTCGGAATAGTTGGTCACCATACCGAAAAAGGCGGAGATCCACATCCAGAGGACCGCGCCGGGACCGCCGGTCAGGATCGCGGCGACGACGCCGACGATGTTGCCGGTGCCGACCGTACCCGAGATCGCGGCGGAAAACGCCTCAAACTGCGAGATCCCTTTGTCACCGTTCGTTTTCTTTTTGCCGATGGACTTGATGGTCGGGACAATGGTCGTACCGAGCGACTCGCCAAAATGCGAGAGCTGTAAAAACCCGGTGCGGATCGAAAGCCAAAGCCCCGTGCCGAGGATGAGAATGATGACCGGCCAGCCCCAAACGATGCCGTTGAGCCAATCGTTTACCGCCGTGACGGTGTCAATGATGGAATTCCACATTTTTTGAATTCCCCTCCGTGTAAAATAAATTTGAAAAGAAAAAGAGCCAAACTGATGGTTTGACTCCGGATGAACGCCCGATACGACATAAATGGCGTATCGGAATTTTACTCTGTCCTTTTGCCTGAGAGATTGGCGAAAAGCAAGCGCTTTTCGCATTGCCCCTTCGGCTCCCGTTTTTCGCGGGTATCTCCGGAGTGCTATCGGCTTACAGTATCTACCCTGTGGGCACCTGAGAGCGTCACTCCTTCGGTCGGGCTTTCGTCCATCTCCTGCAAGCTTCATTTAGCTGATTCACTTTACCCGTACATCTTATCGCAAAAGACGTGCTTTGTCAACACTTTTTTGCGCTTTTCGTAATTTTTTTGTGCAAAGGGGCGCCCCCTCCCCGCGATTTGTTGACTTTCGG
This sequence comes from Clostridia bacterium, assembly GCA_017445085.1. Taxonomy (GTDB): domain Bacteria; phylum Bacillota; class Clostridia; order Oscillospirales; family CAG-272; genus UMGS902. The sequence goes on from JAFSUT010000055.1 coordinate 27,838, forward strand.
CAGGATCTCTGCTACAATATCGTTGTAATTTTTATGTAAAGGAATGATGGTTGTGTTTGATGCAATAAAAGTAAAAGATGCGTGCGTGTCGTGGATCCGCGACTTTTTCCTTGAAAACGGGGATGGATGCAACGCGGTGGTCGGCATTTCGGGCGGCAAGGACAGTTCGGTGGTCGCTGCGCTCTGCGTGGAGGCGCTGGGACGTGACCGCGTGATCGGCGTGCTGATGCCCTGCGGCGTGCAGGCGGACATCGACGCCGCGCAGATGCTGGTAGATCACCTCGGCATCCGCCGTTACACCGTCAATATCGAGGCCGCCGTCAACGGTCTCCTCTCCGCCCTGCCGCAAGACCTTGAGATCACCGCGCAGTCGCGCACAAATCTGCCGCCGCGCATTCGGATGGCGACGCTCTACGCCGTGGGGCAAAGCGTCAATGGCCGCGTTGCCAACACCTGCAATCTCTCCGAAGACTTTGTAGGCTATTCCACGCGCTACGGCGACGCCGCCGGCGACTTCAGCCCGCTCTCCAAACTCACGGTCGCCGAAGTCAAGGAGATCGGCCGCCGCCTGGGGCTTCCGGACGTGCTTGTCGATAAAGTACCGTCCGACGGACTTTGCGGCAAAACCGATGAGGACAACCTCGGCTTTACCTATGCGGTGCTTGACCGCTATATCCGCACGGGACAGATCGACGACGAGGCGACAAAAGCACGCATCGACAGTCTGCACCGCCGCAATCTTTTCAAGCTCTCCATGATGCCGGCGTTTGACCCGCAGATATGAGAGTTCACCTTTGCGCCGCCGGTGCATATCCTTGCTAAAGAATAGGAGGTGCCGCTATGGAAAAATTCTTTTTTCTGTTTGAGATCATCGGCACGATCGCCTTTGCCGTCTCCGGCGCGATGACCGCGATCAAAAAGAATATGGATATCTTCGGCGTTTCGATTTTGGGGCTGACCACCGCGGTCGGCGGCGGGACGCTGCGCGATATCGTCCTCGGACAAACGCCGCCGAGTATGTTTCGCGATCCCGTCTACGGGATCGTCGCCATTTTGGTATCGGTCGTGATCTTTATCCCCGCCGTGCGAAAAGTTTTGATGCACAACGCGCTTTTGTATGAGCGCATTATGCTTTGGATGGACTCGGCCGGTCTCGGGATATTCACCGTGATCGGCATCCGCACCGCGGTCGAGCAAGGCGAGCACGGGGTGTTTTTGCTCCTGTTTGTCGGGATGATCACCGGTGTGGGCGGCGGCGTTTTACGCGACCTCTTTTCCGGCAGCACCCCCTCGATCTTTGTCAAACACTTTTACGCCTGCGCCTCCGGTGCGGGCGCGATCCTCTGCATCGTTTTGCTCGCTCCCCTCGGTCAAACTGCCGCCACGATCCTCGGTGCGCTCACCGTTTTCGTCCTGCGCCTTCTTGCCGCGCATTTTCGGTGGAGTCTGCCGCGGGCGGGGGGATCCAAAGCGTGAGGAGTTTTTGCGTTTTTTGCGACAAAACGGCAGACAAATCAAAATTTCGGAGGCCACTTATGAAAAGATATTTTTTGCTTTTGCTCATCTTGACTCTGCTGCCTGCGGCAACCGCCTGCCAAAGCGCCCCGAAAGCGACGGAGGCAGCGGCGACCGTCCCCGAAGAAACAACGGCGGCCGCGGTCACGCTCGTGCAGATCATCGACCGCACGAAAGACGGTGAAATCGCCACCGCCGACGCGCTGGAGCCCTTTTTCAGCGACGAAAACTTTACCTATTACTTCCCCTCGATCATGTCCGACTACGTCGAATGCGTTTTCTCCGACGGCAGCGTACTGAAATTTACCGACGCGCTGGCGACGGGCAAAGCGACCCTCGCCGACCTTACCGCCGGCGGCATCCTCTACTGGGCGCAAGACGCAGACGGCAACTTCATCCGCGGCGACGAATTGAAATGACGCACAATAAGAAAAAACCGGGATCACGGATTTGCGATCCCGGTTTTTTCCTGCCGCCGCGGCGCGCTTGCTTTCGGCAAATGCGGACGGGCATGCGGCAAATGCGTTTTTTAATCGGTGATTTCATCCTCGGTCGGGCGGAACAGCAGCGAAACACACCAGATCCCCGAAAGGGCGACCAGCGTATAAATGATGCGTGCCGCAATCACGCCGGGGCCGCCGCAAAGCCATGCGACAAGGTCAAAGCTAAAAAGACCGACCGAACCCCAGTTGAGAGCGCCGATAATCACCAGGACAAGTGCAATCTTGTCGATAATCATATTCTACCTCTTTGCTTTTTCACAAAATTTTGCGTTTTCGCTCATGGATAGTTTCCCCGCTTTTGCGGAAACTACCATAGAAATTTTTTCCATTTTGTTTTTTGTGCCTATTTATAAGATATGAGCAGCGGCGCCTCCCACGTGCGCGGCAGATCCATCGGCTCCGCCCCCGTGCGCAAACGGTTTTCCCGCGCGATCTCATGCGGCGGCGTGCGGTATTGTTTTGCAACCGACCAAAGCGACTCTCCGTCTTTCGGAAAAACGATACAGATCGGGTGTTTCGCCGTTTCGTACGGCGTATCCTTTTGCAGCGCGATCGATACCACCGCGCTTTCATCCGCTCTCCGCTCTGCAAATACGGTAAGTGCGATCTCCGCGTCACAGATCAGCCGATCACCGTCGATGCGCGTGTGGGCGCTGACCACCTCTGCGTCGGCATAGCAACCGCATCCGTCGGCGTCCGCGGCGTCAAACGAGATCTCAAACGGCAGGCGGAAGCTGCCGCAGCCGTAGCCGCCCTCTCCCTCATATATCGCCTGCATTTCGCCATACCCGCACACTTTGATCTTGCCGCCTTCCGCCTTGACCGTTTCTATTTTCGCCTCGCCCGTGGTGTCGACGATCCGTCCGGCGTCGGAAAAGGCGCCGCCGGGCACGCTCCCCGAAACCGAAAAGACGCCCTGTCGCAAAATGACCGGCTCAAAAGCGCAGATCGGCACGCGCTCGATCTCCGTCGGGGCAAACGTGGAAAAGGCGTCGGTGCAGACCGAAACTTCTGCCGCCCCCTCGCCGCAAAGGCAAAGTTTGAGCGAAACGTCTACAACAAAGGCGCCGTCCTCCTCGCTGACCTCGGTCGACTGTACCTGCACCTTGGCAAATGCGCCCTCCACGCCCGCATCTTCCAGCGGGAGCATCGCATCAAAACGGATCTTCTTTTCCGCCATTTTGGCGCGCGTCCCAACGCAAAACAACACTTTGGCGTAGACGTCGCCGCGGATCTGCGCCTCGCCGCCGTGGACGCGAATATCCGTGACCGCCGCCGTTGCATCGCACCAAATCGGTTTTGCGTCCTGCGATGCGTCAATGCGCTCATCCACGTCAAGTTCGATCGGGTCATAGCAACGGCGCGTGCGCTGCCGCACCGTCTGATAGAGACAGCAAATGCTGTCGTCCTGCCCGTCCGCCGCCGTTTTCGGCGCAAGATCGGTCACGGGATAGGTGCTTACCTGCGCCGCCGACTTTGCGCGGATCGAAATTTTGCGCGGTCCGAGCAGACGATAGGACGTGGCGGTCTGCGCCAGTTCCACGGAAAGCGGCGCATCGCCGTTTTCGATCTGTACGGCAAAGCGATAATCGGTGGGCAGGACGGTTGCGGCGACCTCCCCCGACTGTCCGACGTAAATCAGCGAATGCAACGCGCTGCCGTGCATCTGTACCTCGCCGGTCGCCCGGGAAACCGTCGGCATCAGCACCTTGCTTTCCAGCCGCAAGACCTTTTGCACGGGTTCCATATAGTCCGGCAAAGTGAACTCGCCGCTGCTTTCAAAATATGCCGGTGGCGCCTTTTTTTCGGTCTGCATTTCGGTATTTTGTACAGCGACAAATTCTTTCATTTCATTTTCTGACGTATTCATCTGTTTCTCCTCCGCACGCGTAATTTATTCAAAGATATGCGGAGGAAAATATAAATATGAAAAGGGGATGTAAAAAAAGTCCGGATCGCAAAAAAGAGAAAAGCGGACAAAGGGATTTTTGTCACGAAATATTTCCGTAAGATGAAGAAAAAATCGAAATTTCGATTTTTTCATTCGATTCTCTTTTTTGCTATACGCAAAATCCACCCTTGACGTACGGAAGTACGCCTATCGGGCGGATATTTGCGCATTCCAAACATTTTTTCCTATCCCCTAAAAAGGGGCTGTAAAGAAACAGAGTTTCTTTACAGCCCCTTTTTCACTTTTGTTATTTCGCCGATTTCGGGCGCGGTGCCGCCTCTGCCGCATCCGTCTCGCTTTTTTTCGGTCGCCCACCGCGGCGAGGTGCGGCTTTCAGATCGGCAAGGGCGGCAAAATGCTCAAAATTGCCAAACACCTCCGCACGTCCCGACACCGCCAGGTCAAACGCGCTGACCGCGCCGGAAAGAAGATCCGCAAGATCCTCGGCGCAAATGCGTACCAGCGCCGTGTGATCGTGATAGTCGTACGGCTCGACCGAGAGTACGCCGTCTGCCAGCGCAACGTAAAACGCGCCCCCGCAGTCTTCGTCCGTCAAATCAATTTCCACCGCAAACGCCGTCGGCACGCCGCCTTTGCTCCTTGGCAGAGCGATTTTCTTTTTGATTTCTTCAAACTTTTCAATAAAGGTCATATAAGTCTCTCCTCTCTTCTGTATTCAGTATAGTCCTATTATACGCATTCCAAACATTCCCGTCAACGAAAATCGCTCGCGCTTTTTCTGCAAAAATCGCCTATGGAACACGGCAAAATCCCCCTCGGCGCACATCTCTAAAAAATGCGAGAATTTTCAAAAAAAGGCTTGACAAAGAAAAAGCGCCGTGCTATAATGACAAAGTCGCGTGAGACAAAACATCATCACGCTGGTGTAGCTCAGCTGGTAGAGCAGCTGATTTGTAATCAGCAGGTCGGGGGTTCGAATCCGTCCACCAGCTCCACCTCTATGAGGATATTTGAATATCATATGGGAGCGTTCCCGAGCGGCCAAAGGGGGCAGACTGTAAATCTGTTGTCACTGACTTCGGTGGTCCGAATCCACCCGCTCCCACCAAGGAAAAGCCTCGTCGAAAGACGGGGCTTTTTCAACGAATTGTTCCGCGCCGCGGGATATTTTACTTTTTCCGTTTCCTTTGATTTCTTCAAAAGAAAACCGCCGCAGTTGAAAAATCCTCATTTTTGCGCTATAATGAATTTAACAAATCGTAAGTTGCGGAGGTAACCGGCGTGAACGAATTTAACGAATACGTGCGCGAATGCTTTTCCGCCGTCGGTGATATTGTCATAAGATCCATGATGGGCGGATATCTTGTCTACCTTAACGGCAAACTGATCGGCGACATTTGCGGGAGCGAGCTCTTTTTGAAGAGAACGCCGACCTCGGACAGGCTCCTTGCCGACGCGGAACTGCGCTGTCCTTATGCAGAGTCAAAGACGCCGATGCACGTATTTGACCGTTTTGAGGATACGGATTTGATTTCGGAATTGCTGAAAGGTATGTTTGCGGAACTGCCCGAACGAAAACCCAAAAAAGCCAAACTTGTGCTATAATGAATTCAACAAATCGGGATTTGTAGTGATGATTGAAATGAACGGGTAAGAATGATGAAACTCTTGTTGAACCTTTTTTTGACGTTTTCGAAAATCGGATTATTTACTTTCGGCGGCGGATACGCTATGATCCCGCTTATCGAAAACGTTTGCGTTACACAAAAAGAGTGGATTACTCACGAAGAAATGATGAATATAACGGTAGTAGCCGAATCAACTCCCGGTCCTATCGCAATCAACTGCGCCACGTATGTCGGGTCAAAGAAAAAAGGCTTTTGGGGCGCGGTAGCGGCAACGCTCGGCGTGACCCTTCCATCGTTTCTCATAATACTTATGATATCATTCTTTATTGACCGCTTTCTTGAAATAAAGTGGGTGGCAAGCGCGTTCAAAGGAATCAAGATCGCGGTCGGCATACTGATCCTTGACGCAGCAATAAAGATGATCGTCAAAATGAAAAAGAAAGCCCTTTCGATCATTATTCTGTCTGTCGCCTTTATCGCTATGATGCTGATAAACGTGTTTGCGCTGCGTGTCTCGACGATTGTTCTAATGCTTGCCGCCTCGCTTGCCGGGTTATTCGTCTATTTGATAAAGCGTCATAAGAACGGGGAGGCGTCAAAATGATCCTCTTTGAACTGTTTCTCGGCTTTCTTTGGATAGGCTGCTTTTCCTTCGGCGGTGCGTACGGAGCGATTCCGCTGATTCGCGAGGTAGTGTTATCGTATGGATGGATCGAGGAAGAAAAACTGTCTTATATGATCGCTGTCAGCGAAAGCACGCCCGGCCCGATCATGGTCAACCTTGCAACGTATATCGGAAGCGCGAAGGCGGGTGTTCCCGGCGCGATCATCGCGACCGCCGCCGTCATACTGCCCGCATTCCTGACAATGATAGTATTGATGACGCTTTTGAAGAAGCAGGTCGGAAACGGTGTGTTTCATGCCGCGCTCGGTTCCCTGAAAGCCTGCGTGACCGGTATCGTTCTCGCCACCGGCGCTTATATGATGCTTATAAACTGTATCGGAAGCGTCAACAGCTTTTCCGTTGACTATACCGCGATCATCATGACCGTCTCTTTAGGCGCCGTGTACTTCGTCTCCAAAAAGATAATCAGGAACGGAATATCGCCTATCATACTGATTTGCATTGCCGGTATCGCGGGAATATTCGTATTTGAATGGTAAACAATAACGACAAATTCACATTTGTCGGGATGACAAGCGTGTATCATTATGGCGCTTTTAATAAGGTTTACGTATCATTATGGCGCTCTTATACATAAAAAAGCGTCTTTTGTCTACTGTTAAAGCCTGATAAGGAAGTA
>JAFSUT010000056.1 GCA_017445085.1 Clostridia bacterium
GGCCGCGCAGAAGATCGAGCGCGGGATCGGCCACAGCGAGGCGTTTGAGCCCCACGAGACGTTAGAGGACCAACTTCCCGCCGAAGACGGAAAACCGCCTGTACGCCCGCCGTTCGCCCCGTACAAGGGCAAGGTGCGCAAGCCCGGCACCGGTGGGATCTATGAACTTAACGACCACCTCTTCGAGGGCCGCTATTCGCCCACCAACGCCCAAGGCAAGCGCGAGGTCCACACCGTCTACGCCAAGACGCGGGAGAAATGCGAGGCGCTGCTGGAAAAGATGATCACCGAGGTGCGGGAGCAGATCAAGGAGGAAAAGCGGAAGGTATCTGACGGGTCAAATCTTGCGGGGGTGTAGACAAAGAAGAGAATGATACTGAAAGTTAATGAGAACTACTGTTGATTGCGGCTATTCACTATTGAATACAAGTCGTTAATAATGTCATTTGGGGTTTCTACTATCTTTCCAACGATAAATTCAATCGTTTTTTGCGAATAGAAGTGCTCTGTTTTACCGTTCTTTTCTCTAAACTTGCAATAATCCGGGTCGTTTTTTAACTGAAAAGCGTTGATAAATAGAGAAAGGTGCGTACCGGAAAACTTAATGTGCTTTTCATTTGTCCGTAGCGAAATGTTGCGAGAAACAAGCTCATCGTTAATAATTGATATACTTGCTTTTCTATTGTATTTACAAGGATCTGTCTCACTGTGCCGCAAAGTATATGAAATTATATTCCGATAGTAATTAAGCCCAATAGGAGAAAGTCCCAGAGTCCCAAGTGCTTTTTTTAGCTTTCTTGCTTCATCACCTACGGTGCCGTCTTTTTCGAAGTTGATAAAATAATATTTCAAAATATCATATGATCCAATAAATGATCTGTGTAGGTGACTGTCTATCTTTTCGGCAACAGTATATACTACTTTTAAATATTTGATTAGTTTTTCGTGAGAAACACGATAAGCAGGTGATGATTGAATCAGTAATGGAGCCTCATATACCTTCTTGTCACGCCCGAAATAATGCCCTACTAAGTTTCGAGTTCTTCGCAGATCATCTAATTCAGATAATTCTGTTTCCTGTAATGGAGATGATCCGAAAAACTTGATATATGAAGCAATGCGACTATTCCATTCTCCGCGGCAGATAGAATCGGTTTCATCTGAAAACTGATACTCATTGCTCCCATACTCACCGTATTTCGCGTTTTCCCATAGCAAATTAATTCCATCAACAGCTTCTGGGCAATGAATCAATGTGCCTGGTTTGGATTCAAATGACAATGAGATTACAGTTCGTAGGTATGTTTCAAAACTTGAACTCAAAAGCATCACCATATTCAATCTTGTATAGTTAAGAAAATCACTATATGATGATTTCCATTGAGAATATGTTGTTGCTATTCTACGGTCATCTGCATCAGGAACCAAGAAAAAACTCTTAGGGTCAGAAGATTCAGATTGAAGAGCATCTTTTGCTTTTCTTTGAATGGTGTTTGCAGCAGGAACATGCGCCCAATAAATATTATTCAATTCCGTGAAATGTCTTCTGAAAAGCTCAAAAGCAAGCGTATGTGGAAATGGTGAATTCCAGCGATCATTTGGTACTTTCATTGTAGATCCCCCGTTCAAAACATAATGATTTCAAATTGAATGGTAGTTGCAATAGAAACAATCTTGGACTGATAAGCATTAAAACATAGAAAAAAAGAGAAAGCTACCTCAAGGAATTGCGCCAAGAGGTAGCTTGGTCCGAGTGGGGAGACTCGAACTCCCAGCATCCAGCTCCCAAAGCTGGCGCGCTGCCAGTTGCGCTACACCCGGATATTCGGTTTTTTGCTTCTGCCGTTGTGGTCAAAGATGTGGTCAAACGGCCGTTTTCGGAGTTTTTGCGGAAGGGATAAAGAGCCGAAACCCCAGTAATAACAAGGGGTTGCGGGATTTGCATTTTCCGGTCAGCGCCGGGGGTGTTACACGCTCCCAAACCAGACGCGCTACCATCTGCGCTACATCCCGCCGACAGAGCAATTATAACAAAGATTTGCGTGAAAGTCAATAAAGAAGGAGGATATTTTCAAGTTTTTCGACCTGCCGCAAAATGAGCGTAAAAAAAGGGAACAATTAAGAAAAGAGATTGACTTTTGCGGGGACTTTGTATAAAATAAATGCCGGAGGCAAAATCATGAAAAGACAAACTTTTGACATTACGGGAATGAGTTGTGCGGCGTGCGCCGCGCACGTGGAAAAAGCGTCGGGGACGCTCGACGGCGTAGAGGAAGCTTCGGTCAGCCTGCTGACCAATGCTTTGACGGTCGTATACGACGAGCATATGACCGATGAAAACAAAATTATTGCGGCAGTGAAAAAAAGCGGCTACGGCTGTGCGCCGGCGGGCGCGCAGGTAAAGACGGAGAAGCGGTCGTTTCCGACGCGGCTTGTGATCTCGATCGTTCTTTCATTGCTTTTAATGTATATTTCCATGGGACATATGCTCGGACTGCCGATGCCTGCCGTTGTGGATATGCATAAAAATCCCGCCGGATATGCGGGCGCACAGCTCCTCTTGCTGCTGCCCGTTTTGATCGTCTGTGCAAAAATGTTTCGCGGCGGATTTTTGGCGATCTTGCACGGCGCGCCCAATATGGATACGCTGGTGATGCTCGGCTCGGGCACGGCGGCCGTATACAGCGCGGTCGTAACGGTGTTGATTTTTGCCGCCGCGGCGAGCGGCGATCTTGCACGGGCGCATACGCTGACTTCGCGCCTGTATTTTGAATCCGCGGCGATGATCCTGACCCTGGTCGGGCTTGGTAAAACGCTGGAAGAACACGCCAAGGGCAAAGCAAAAGCGGCGATCGAAGCGCTGACAAAGCTCGTGCCGGATACGGCGGCGGTAGAGCGCGACGGCGTCGAAGTTGAGATCTCCGCCGGGGAACTCGTCGTCGGCGATATTGTGATCTTGCGCGCGGGACAGCGCGCGCCCGCCGACGGTGAAGTCGTTTTCGGAGAGGGTGCGCTTGACAATGCGGCGATCACGGGGGAGAGTATGCCCGTGGACGTCGTCTGCGGCGACCGCGTGACCTCCGCCTCGGTGCTTGTGGACGGCTATCTGAAATTTCGCGCGGATAAAGTCGGCGGCGATACAACGCTTTCCTCGATCATTGCTATGGTGGAGGAAGCGGCGGCAAGCAAAGCGCCGATCGCCAAGACGGCGGACCGCGTCAGCGCGGTGTTTGTGCCGGTCGTCCTCGGCATTTCGCTCCTCACCTTTGCGGTTTGGCTCTTTGTCGCGCGGGATTTGACCACGGCGCTCCGCTATGCCATCAACGTGCTTGTGATTTCCTGCCCGTGTGCACTCGGACTTGCTACGCCGACGGCGATCATGGTGGCAACGGGGACGGGCGCCGCACACGGCATTTTGATCAAAAGCGCGGCGACGCTGGAAGCGCTCGGGCATATCGGCCGAGTTGCGTTTGACAAGACCGGGACGGTGACCACCGGTACGCCGGTTTTATATGATATTCTGGCGCTGGATACCGACAAGCGGAGACTGCTTGCCGCCGCGGCGGCGGCCGAGAGCCTGTCGGCGCATCCGCTGGCGCAGGCTGTTCTTTCGGCGGCGCAAAAAGAGGGGCTGACACTGCCCGCGGTGACCGATTTTTCCGAGAAGCGCGGGCGCGGCATTTCCGCCGACGTTTGCGGTGTGCCGATGCGGCTCGGCAATCTTGCCATGATGCAGGAGGCGCATATCGCGATCCCGCCGCTCGTTGCCGAGAGCGATTTCGGCGGTCAAACGCCGATTTACGTGGCAGAGGGGGATACCCTTTCGGGTGTGCTTTTGCTTTCGGATGAAATTCGCCCGGACGCCGCCTTTGCGATCGAGCAACTGAAGTCGCAGGGGATAGAAACGGTGATGCTGACGGGCGATACCGCAAAGTCCGCCGCCGCGGTGGCGCAAGCGGCGGGGATCGACCGCAGTATCGCGGAACTTTTGCCCGGGGAAAAAGAAAAGCACTTGCAAGAACTCCGCAAAGATGGTACAATCAAAGTGATGATGGTGGGCGACGGCATCAACGACTCGCCCGCGCTTGCCGCGGCGGACGTCGGCGTTGCCATCGGCAGCGGGACGGACGTTGCCATCGGCACGGCGGACGTCGTTCTTGCCGGCGGCGGACTTTGCGGCGTGACCCATGCGGTCCTGCTCGGTCGCCGCAGTCTGCACATCATCCGGCAAAACCTGTTTTGGGCGCTGATATACAACAGTATTTGCATTCCGATCGCGGCAGGGGTATTTGCGTCGCTCGGACTGAGCATTACCCCGATGATCGCCGCGGCGGCGATGAGTTTTTCGTCGGTGTCGGTGGTGACCAATTCTTTGCGCCTGCGCGCAATTCGCTTTCCGATATTTACACCGAGTGAGGAGGAAACGTCTATGTTTGGAAAAGTCAATTATACGATGAAAATCGAGGGGATGTCCTGCGCACATTGCAGTGCGCGCGTCAAAGCGGCGCTGGAAGCGCTGCGCGGCGTTTCGGCGGAGATCTCGCTGGAAGAAAAAACGGCACGCATCAAGTGTCCCGCTTCTCTCGATAGTGAAAAACTGAAAGACGCCGTACAAAACGCGGGGTACACGGTCGTCGAACTGACGCGGGTATGAAGCGCTCGGTTATCCTTGTATTTCTGTCATTTTGCCTCCTTCTTTCGGGGTGCGGCGTGTTTTCCGACCCTGCGGCGGCGTATGAAAGCGAAATGCGGGGGGCGACTCTGCCCAAGGACGGCGAGGTCGCGGGAAAACTGCGCCGTATGATCGGGATCATGGTGCAAAACACGCCGTATCTCTCGCCGTTTGATACGCCGAGCGAGGCGGCAGATCTTTACCGCAACGGCATTCTCTGTGCGGTTTTGTCCGAGAACTACGCCAAATACAACGCCAATACCGATTTGATCGAGCGTGCCAAGGCGGCGCATCCGCTCCTCGAAGTGACCACGGTGATCCCCGCGCTGGATTTTGAAAGCACGGTGTACCGGTATTTCGGCGGAACTTCAAGCGTTGACAACGTCTCCACGCCGCTCTTTACCTATCTTGCAGATATCGACGCCTACGTCTCTGTCGGTATCGGCGTGGATAACAACGCGGATGTGATGATCGAAGATTTATATGAAACCGAACATACCTACGTTTGCATATTTTATAATGAGATGAACGGCGAGCGCTCGGACGTTTACCGCCTGCTGGCGGTCAAGCGGGAGGACGGCTCGGTGTATATGAAATCTTTGGAGATCCAATCATAAAAGGACTGCAAAGGAGGTGTGCTCCTTTGCAGTCCTGATTTCAGTTTTGGAGCGCGGCGCGCTCGCGTGCGCTCAGTTTGTATGTTTTTTGCGGATAGTTTGATTCATAAACGGCGAGGGAACCGATGGGCAGACTTGTGATGTCCCTTTTCAAAAAGACAGAGAGCCGCAGATAATTGCAGTCGGCAAGGTCAACGTCCTCAAAGACAAACCGACGGTAGGCGTACAGTCCGTAGCCCTGCGCATAGGTACTCGTCACGGCGCCGGATGCGTTTCCCATGTCGTCAAATAGGACGGCGACGGCGTCGCCGTCCTCGTCAAAACCGAGAGACGCGGCCTGCCGCAGTTTGCATCGCAGGGTGATCTGCAGGCATTTTGCATCGGGAAAGTATACGGGGGCGGCGCAAAAGAAGTTCGGCGCTTGCGGGTCGTCGTAGTTGATCGGAATGTCCCACGTGTACGCCGTAAGGTGCCCGTGTGCGGTAAGCGCGGCGGCGAGTTTGTCGGTGACCACCGTTTCCGTCGCGGCTTTCGGAAAATGGTTGACGGTATAGATGCGGAAGAGCAACAGTCCGCAGACTGCGGCGATCAAAAGGATGAAAAAACCTTTGAAGATCTTTTGCATTTTGAAAAATCCTCTTTCTCTCTGTGTCTTTGGCAACAGTATAGCAAAGGTCGGACGAAAAGTCAATAAAGGCGGATCGCGCCGAAAGCAAAAATAAAGATAAAAATAATGCAACTTTTTTCTTGACAAGCGACTTTTTGCGGTGTATAATACTTATCGTTGCATTTCCATACCTGCTTTTCGGAGGGATTATGGTTTTAGATATCACGTCTGTCCTGTCCGGGGAGAAAAGCCGGTTGGATATCGACTATATGCTCACGCTTCCGAGGGAGGCGACTGCGGAGCACGCGGTAAACCTTGCGGACGTTACGTTCCCGACACCGGCGCGTGTGACGGGGCAGTTGACCGACAACGCAGGCTATATGCGCCTCACGCTTTCGGTCGTGTTGCCGTACGTTACGCTTTGCGCACGTTGCGCAAAGGAAGTGCGCGGCGCCTTTTCCATTGATTTTGCCCGCACGGTGGTGACCGAGGGCATGGTGGAAGATGCGGAGGAAAAAGAAGAGGACTTTGCGGTCAGCGAAAACGGCAAATTGGATATCGATCGGCAACTGATCGAAATTTTGTCGCTTGAGTTTCCGATGCGTGTTCTCTGCAAGGAGGATTGCAAAGGGCTTTGCGACCGTTGCGGTAAGGACTTAAACGAGGGCGCTTGTAATTGTAATAAGAGCGAAGTGCATCCGGCGTTTGCCGCGATCCTCAAAAAGTTTGAAGAAAAATAAAAATAAAGATAAAAGACAGACTCTTAAGGAGGTGTATCCAAATGGCAGTACCAAAGGCAAAGGTCTCTAAGGCTCGCAGAGACAAGAGACGTTCCAACGTATGGAAACTTGCACTGCCCGGCATGGTAAAATGCCCGAAGTGCGGTGAGTACAATCTTTCGCACCGCGTTTGCAAAGCGTGTGGTTTCTACAACGGCAAAGAGATCGTAAAGAAAGAGGCGTAAGCCAAAGCATGAAAAAGACGGTGTCAACCGTCTTTTTTTGCATATATCCCAAAGCGCGCCGCCGCGACGCGCTTTTTGCGCTCTGTGGCAACTTTTTCGCAAGGCTTGCATATACTGCGGATAGAGACTGCGCGGGGGAGGACGATCAGCGATGAAAAATCCGAAATGTACGGCAAGGTCGGTCGGCCTTATCGTTCTTGCATTTGGCGTCGGGCTTTTGGCGTCTTATTTTTTGCCGGCGGGATGGCTTGTCGTTGTGGAGGCCATCATTATCATTGCGGTTGGATTTTTGTACTTTTCCGCGCGGTAAAGGAGTATGCTATGAAAATCATTACCGTCAAGTCACCGCGCGCGTTCCGCTCCATTTTGCGGAAGTTGTTTCGCGTATAGAAATTAAAAAGAGGTCGGAAAGAAACACCGTTTCTTTCCGACCTCTTTTTACATCCCCGTTTTACTTAAAAAACGGCTCCATAATGCTGACAAGTTCATCGCGGTCGGCAAGTCCCGTCAGCGTGAGAATGCGCTTGAGCCGATATTTGATGGTGCTTTCGGAAACGTGGAGCATATCGGCGATATCAATATATTTATATCCTCTGAGGATCAGTTTGAACATATCCACGTCGATGGCGTCACAGTTGGAAAGGATCTTATCGGCAAGAAAAATGCGGGAAATGCTCGGATCGTTGTGAAACTTTGACGGCGCGGTCTCCGGCAGGGGCGCTTGTTTTGCCGTCGCGTGCAAAAACGGGCGCTGCGCCGTGGTATTGCCGAGCACAAGTTCACAAGCGATTTTTGTGCTGATGCCGGAAATGCGCGGCGAATTGGTCAACAGATGCAAAAGCGAGATCACCTGCCTGCCGACTTCAACGCAGTCCAGCCGCGCGGTCGTGACGGTCAAACTGCCGCTGAAGCCGACCGCCATATCGCCGAATGTGCAGAGATATAGGTCGTCCGGCACGGCGACGCCGGCGTCGGCGAGTTCACGCAACAGGACCATGGCGCCCGCGTCATTGGCGCAGAGGACGGCGTCGTAATGTATCTTTGCGCTGAGAAAATTTTTGGAGGTGTCGGTCATGCGGGCGCCGTCGTAATAGAATACGTCCGCTTCGGTGCAGTCCTCACAGGAGAGAAAGGCGTCCCGCTTGATCATATCGGTGGCGGAGTCCGGCGATACGGCAAAAAGTGCGATCTTGTGCTTGTCGTAGGCGCGCAGGTATTCGACAAGCTGTACGGTCGCCTCGCGGTAGTCCATATAGACGTAACTTGCGTGGCGGTAGTTCTCTCTGGACGCACCGCCGATGATGATCGGCTGTACGCCGAGGGAGGAGAGGAGGGCGGCGGCGTTTGCCGTCCAGGCGCGCGAATTGGAGAGAAGCGCCGCGGCGGGCGGCGGATCTTTTTGGAAACGCGCGGCGGTTTCTTCCACCGATAATACCGCAACGGTGTCCCCCTTGCGTTTTGCCTCGCTGTATATGCCTTTGAGATAGAGTGCACACCAGTGGGTTTGCGCGGCGCCGGGCTGGCAGACGACAAAAACTTGCATAGCGCTCCTCCGTTTTGTTTTTTGGTTATATATTATATTACGGTTTCTTCGGTTTGTCAAGATAAAAGTGCAACTTGCGTAAAATTTGAATTGATATTGAGTCGTCCCGCGCGGCGTGTTAAAATAAGGGCAAAGCAAGAAAAAACAGTATCTTCATTATTAAAGGAGAAGTATCATGGCAGACAAAACCGTAGCAAAATTTGAGGATCTGGTCATCCCGACCTATAAGCCGGGCGCGTCCGAGTCGCTTCCGATGTTCTTTGAGAAAAAACCGTATCAAGGGGCGTCGGGACATCTGTATCCGATCCCGTTTACAAGCAACATCAGCGATAAAAAGGAGGATGTCACCTATCACGCGGCGATCCTTGAAAACGAGTACATCAAACTTGAAGTCCTGCCCGAGATCGGCGGTAAGATCCAGAGTGCGCTGGACAAAACCAACAACTACGACTTTATTTATCACAACAAAGTGATCAAACCGGCGATGGTCGGTCTTGCCGGCCCTTGGGTATCCGGCGGTATCGAGTTCAACTGGCCGCAGCATCACCGTCCGACGACATTTATGCCGCTGGAAGCCAAGATCACCGAAAAGCCGAACGGCGAAAAAACGGTTTGGGTCGGTGAAGTGGATCCGCTTTTGCGTATGAAAGGCATGGCGGGCATCACGATCGTGCCCGGCAAGTCCTATTTCCGTGCGGATATCAAGGTGTACAACCGCACGCCCTATCCGCAGCCCTTTATGTGGTGGGCAAACCTCGCGGTGGAGATCAACGAGGATTACCGCGTCGTCTTCCCGCAGGACGTCGAATATGTCAATGACCACGACCGCCGCGCCGTGATCTCGTGGCCGATCGCAAAGGGCGTGTACAATACCGCCCGTCCGTTCGACTTCGGCAAGGGCACCGACATCCACAACCTGTACAACATTCACGTGCCGTCCTCCTACCTTGTCGCAAGAGGGCAGAGCGACGCCGATTTCGTTTCCGGCTATGACGTAAAGCGTGAGCGCGGCGTGGTCACCGTTGCCAACCATCACATCTCGCCCGGCAAAAAATTCTGGCACTGGGGCAATCACCCGTTCGGCGACAAGTGGTGCGCAAATCTGACCGACGACGGCTCAAAGTATATCGAACTGATGACGGGCGTTTACACCGACAACCAGCCCGACTTTACCTGGATCATGCCTTACGAGACCAAGACTTTTGAGCAGTATTGGTATCCCGTAAAGGACATCGGCGAAACCAAAAACGCCACCATCGACGCCGCGATCAACGTGGAAAAGCGCGGCGGCAAACTCTTTGTCGGCGTTTATGCGACCGCCGAATACAAAAATGCAAAAATCGTCATCCGTCACGATGGCGCGGAACTTACCGAAACCGTCAGAGTCCTCTCGCCCGAAAAGACCTTTACGAAAGAATTTGAGATCAAAGGGCTGGATATGAAGAAGGTGACGGTAGACGTCCTCACCGCTGGCGGCGTAAAACTCGTGGACTACAAGACCTACGTGCGCGGCAACAAAAAGCCGATCACGCCCCGTCTGCCCG
Source organism: Clostridia bacterium (assembly GCA_017445085.1). Classification (GTDB taxonomy): domain Bacteria; phylum Bacillota; class Clostridia; order Oscillospirales; family CAG-272; genus UMGS902. The sequence goes on from JAFSUT010000056.1 coordinate 9,948, forward strand.
CGAAAGATCCGAAGGACATCAAGACCAATGAGGAACTCTATCTCAACGGCAAACATCTTGAACAGTATAAGCACTTCGCGTACGAGCCGGCGGATTACTATCTCGAAGCACTTGCACGCGACGAGGGAGACAGCCGCTCGAATACCGCGATGGGCAATATCCGCCTGAAAGAGGGCAGATTTGAAGAAGCCATTGCATATTATGACAAGGCGATCGAGCGCCTGACCCTCCGCAACGACAATCCGTATGACGTGGAAGCGCTCTATCACAAGGGACTTGCGCTCCGTTATCTCGGCAGGATCGACGAGGCGTACGACTACTTCTACCGCAGCATTTGGAGTCATGATTATATGGCGGCGGGCTACTATGCGCTGGCGGGCATCGACTGTATGCGCGGCGACTTTGCAGGTGCGCTGGAAAAACTCGACATTTGCCTCTCGGTCGGCACAAACAATCTGGAAGCGCTCAAACTCAAAGCCGAAATCACCGGCGACAAAGCGATCTTTGCACAGATCAAGGCGATCGACCCGCTCTTTGACGAACTGCCCGCAAAGCACGAGTATTATATCGACCGTGCTATCGAGTTTATGAATGCAGGAATGACCGATAAGGCGATCGACATCCTGAAGCGCGCGGATGCAAAGCGCCCGATGATCAACTATTATCTCGGTTATCTCACCGGCGATAAGAAGTATTATGCCAAAGCGGATAAATGCGACTGGTCGTGTGCATTCCCGGCACGGCTGGAAGATATTGCCGTACTGAAAGCCGCAAATACGGGGATGGCGAAGTACTATCTCGGCTGCCTGTACTATGACCGCCGCCGCTATGAAGACGCGATCGCGCTTTGGGAGGCGGCAAACCGTGAACTCGGCGGATTTGCCCCCGCACTGCGCAATCTCGGGCTTGCCTACTTTGATAAGCGTGAGGATTTCACCGCCGCGGAGATGGCGCTGCAGAAGGCGCTTGATCTCGACAAGGGCAAAAATCCGCGCATCTTCTTTGAACTCTCCCAGCTCTACAAAAACGGCGGCAAGAGTGCAAGAGACCGCCTTGCACTCCATGAAAAATATGCAAAACTCAGCGCCGCGCGCGACGACTGCACGCTGGATCACTCGATCCTCTTGACCGAACTCGGACGCTATGACGAGGCGAAAAAGATCCTTGAAAATCACTGGTTCCACACCTACGAGGGCGGCGAGGGCAACCTGACCAGACACCACGCATGGCTGATGACGCTCATCGGCAAGAAGTGTATGGAAGAGGGCAAGTTTGACGAGGCGATCGCGGCGTATACCGCCGGCTACACCTTCCCGCTTTGCTACGGTGAGGAGAAAAACTTCTTTGCCCAGGAGGGACATCTCGGTTACGGGCTGGCGATGGCATACAAGGCGGCAGGCGATAAGAAGAATTACGAAAAGGCGCTGAAGGCCGCCGTGATCGACCACGCCGTACCGTCGGAGATCAGTTATTTCCGTGCGCTCGCCCTTTATGAAGCTGGAGAAACGACGGCGGCACACGATCTTTGCTGTGCGATGATCGCCGCAGGGCAGAAGAAGATCGCCGAAAAGGACGTGAGCGCGTATTACGGCGTCGGCTCGCCTTGCCCCTGCCCGTTTGAATACAACTTCCCGAAGATCAATACCGTCAAAGGGTTGATTTTGACCGCGTTCGGGCAACTCGGGCTCGGAAGGACGGCGGAGGCAAAGGCAAATATCGAGGCGGCGCGCACGCTCGATCCGACAAATTTTGCCGTCTTTGTTTTCGACGTTTATACAAAATGATTTGATTTTCGTTCATGGAAGCATCCGTGCAAACGGGTGAGATTTGCCGCTTGCGGCAGATTTCACCCCGGCGCGGACGGAAAATTCAAAAAATAAATCGGATTATACAAAAATCAGTCGCAATTTGTTAAATTTTTTGCGTGACAAGAGTCAAATTTCGTGATATAATACAAAGTACAGCAAAACTCATTATTTGAAGGAGAATTTGTTATGAAAAAGTTATTTGGTATTTTTCTTGCAACTCTTGTGGTTTTGACGATGGCTGTTGCGGCATCGGCGGCGGACGTGTACGTCACCGACGGCGGCACCGGCGACGGCTCGTCCGTGACGGCGGCGCTCGGCGATATGACTGCCGCGATCGAAAAGGTCGCAAACGGCGGTACCGTACATATCGTCGGTGCTTATACCTGCGCAGACGAGTATCACGAACCCGCGCATAAGGGCGACATCGTCATTGAGGGCGGTCGCTACATCTTCACAAACGGCAAGTACAACCGTTGGTTTTTGTCCGGCCCCGGCGCAACGACGTTTGAAAACGTTACGTTTGAATACGGCGAGGGCAATACCTCTCTGTTTATCGCACAGTTCAACAAACTGGTGTTCGGCGAGGGTCTCGTTTTCCCTGCCGGCAAGTGCTATGTCGTCGGCGGGTATCAGTACGCGGAAGGCGATGAGACCCAGTACGATCTGACCAAAGATTCTGACGTCACCGTCAAGAGCGGCAATCTCTGGTGCGTTTCCGGCTTTAGCCGCGGCAACAGTCTTGACCAATATACCGGTACTTCGCATATCCGTATCGAAGGCGGCGAGATCGGCACCGTTTACGGGGCCGCCATCAACGGCAGTTACGCCGGCAACGGCGTCATCGATATGGTCGGCGGCACGGTCAACAATCTGCGCGCCGGCGGCGATGCGACCCGCCGTATCAACAACTGCGAGATCAATATTTCGGGCGGTATGGTCGGCACGCTGTCCATCAACAATGTCCTTGAAAGATGCGTTGTCAACTTTACCGGCGGCGTGGTCGGCAATGCCGAAAAGACCGTATCCGAGTCGGTACAGGAATTTGTCACCGACGGCACTGCCGTTCTCAACTATTCCTCAAACGTCAATGCAAAACTGCTTGCGCTCTTCTTTGATGAATCCAACGTCATCGGCGGCGGCGCGACCCCGGCAGTGACCGAGGCGCCCGCAAAGACCGAGGCGGCGTCCGAAACCGCCGCGCCTGCAGAAACGACCGGCGCGGAAGATGCGTCTGCGGACGGCGAGGAAACTGCTGAAACGACCGCGGCTGTTGAAACCGCGGATGCGGCAGATACCGAAGCGGCAGCGCAAGTGACCGAAGAAGTACCTGCGACAAAAGACGTCGCGGCGCCCGCGGAAACCGAAACCGCGACTGACGGCGCTGTAGCAAAGGACAACGGCGGTGCTCCCGTCGGCTTGATCATCGGTGCGATCGCACTTGTTGCAGTCATCGCAGCGGTCGTCGTTGTGCTCGTCAAGAAAAAGAAGAACTGAGTTTTAGTCTATCCGGAAAACGGCGATCAAGGGGGGATCCTTGATCGCCGTTTTTTGTGCGGTGCAAAAAGGTGCAAAAAA
>JAFSUT010000057.1 GCA_017445085.1 Clostridia bacterium
ATTTGGCGGCGCTCCCCGCATGCAGTTTGTGGATTTTTACGTCAAAGAGCACAAAAATTGCAAAAAAATATCCCCGGGATAAGTCACAACTGCAGAAATCCATTTTTTTTTTGAAAAATGTTGAATATTTATTCATAATTTGCTATTATATATGTGTATATATTCATTTGAAGTATAAAATTAAAGATAAAAATCGGGTCGTCGTCGGCGCGCCACCGAAAACGGCGATTTTTTGCAGAAATTTAATTGACAAAATTCTCCTTGCGCGCTATAATTTTTTCATTATTACAGCGGAGGGGGCTTTGGGTATGCGGGGCGGAAATCTCCATACGCACTCGGTGTTTTGCGACGGCAAAGATACGCCGGAGGCGCTGGTAAAATATGCGCTTGCCAACGGCTGTACCGAAATCGGGTTTTCGGGGCACAGTTTTGTCGATATTCCCGAAAACGCGCCGTATTGTATGTCGGCGGAAGCGACGGCGGCGTACAAACAAGAGGTCCGAAGGCTCAAAGATCTCTATCGGGATAAGATCCGCATTTTGCTCGGTGTAGAGCAGGACTATTATTCGCCGGCGGATACCGCCGACTACGAGTACGTTATCGGCTCGGTGCATTATATCCAAAAAGACGGCGAGTATCTGTCGGTGGACAAGTCGAAAGCGGCGCAGATCGCCGCGGTCAAAGCGCATTACGGCGGTGATTTTTACGCTTTTTGCGAGGATTATTATGCGCTTGTCGGCGACGTGTACCGAAAGACGGGATGCAATATCGTCGGGCATTTCGATCTTGTCACCAAGTTTAACGAGGACGGCGCGCTGTTTGATCCCTGCCATCCGCGGTATATCGCCGCCGCGGACGCGGCGCTGGACGCCCTCTTTGCAGTGGACGTCGCCTTTGAGATCAATTTCGGGGCGATCGCCAGAGGGTATCGCAAAACGCCCTATCCCGATCAAAGAATTTTGCAGCGGATAAAAGAGGCGGGAAAGCCGCTCATCTATACGTCCGATTGCCATGATAAAACCCAGCTTTTGCTCGGCATCCCACAGGAAAATCCATTTGAAATCGCACTCGCGGATTTGCGGAAAGGAAAATAAAATGAGAAAAATCAAAGTTACGGATTACTCGATCAGGTCGCTTACGGAAAACGGCTCGCTTCTTTTCAGAGAAAAGGCGATGATCGCCGCCGCCCTCGACGGGCTCGGCATCCAGGCGATCGAACTTCCGCCGGTGACAAGTCCGAAAGAGGACGCCATCGTCTATAAGACGATCTCTTCTTCGGTGCAAAACTGCGAGATCTGCCTGCCCGTCGGCTTTGACGAAACGGGGGTCGAAGAGATCTACGCCTGCATAAAGGACGCAAAATCCCCCTGCCTCGTCGTGGAAGTTCCCGTTTCGACCGTGACGATGGAATATACATACCACATCAAGGCGGATAAAATGATCGCCAAGGTGCAGGCGCTTTGCAAAGCGGCGTCCGCCCTGTGCAAAAACGTGCAGTTTTCGGCGCTGGACGCTACGCGCGCCGATATCGACGATCTGATCAGGATCATAAGCGCCGCGGCAGAGGCGGGGGCAACTTCGGTCTGCATCTGCGATGACGCGGGCGTGCTTTTGCCGCGTGACGTTGAGGCGACCGTCAAAACCATCAAAGAAAAATGCCCTCTGCCGCTGTACGTCAAAGTATCGGACGCGCTCCATCTGGCAAACGCCAACGCGTTGTTTGCGCTGATGGCGGGCGCGGACGGCGTAAAGTGCGCAATTTCCGGCGAAAACAACCTGAAAATCAGTGAGATCGCCAAGATCATCGACGCCGAAAAGGAAAAACTGGATCTGTGCTCGGATCTGAAAGTCAACGAACTGAAAAGCGATATTGCAGAACTCAAAAAATCGTCGGTGCGGGACAAACTTCCCGAAAAGACGACGGGCGGGGCGGCGGACGTCTGCCTGGATGGTGAAAGCAATATTTCCGACGTGCAGAGCGCCGCGGTAAAACTCGGCTACGAACTCTCGCCCGAGGATGCCGGCAAGGTATACAAAGCCCTCGGCGTCGTCCTGCAGAAAAAGACGTCGGTCGGCGCCAAGGAGTTTGAGGCGATCATCGCGTCCAACGCCGCTTCGGCGCCGTCCACCTATCACCTGGACAGTTTTAATATCACCAGCAGCAATCTGCTCTCGTCGATGGCAAACATCGTCCTCCTCAAAGGGGAGGAAAAACTCATCGGCGTGGCGCTCGGCGACGGTCCGATCGACGCGGCTTTTTTTGCCGTAGAGCAGTGCATCGGTCACCATTATGAGCTGGATTCGTTTGAGATCCAGGCGGTCACCGAGGGCAAAGAGGCGCTCGGCTCCACGATCGTCAAACTCCGCTCGGAGGGGAAACTCTATTCCGGCGTCGGACTTTCCACCGACATCGTCGGCGCAAGTATCCGTGCGTACATCAACGCCCTCAATAAGATCGTATACGAGGAGGGACTTGCGTGAAAATCGTTTTTTCCACCCGTGATCACAGCGAAAACTCCTTTTTGGATCTGTGTAAATTTGCAAAGTTTTACGGCTGCGACGGGTTTGAGATCTTCGATGCAAAAGGGGAGCGGCGGGCGCACGCCGACAGTATTTTCAGGAGCAACGTCACCGCCGACTCCAAGCGGAAACTCTTAAACCGCGACCTTTGTCTTGCCGCAATTTCGTTTCCAAAGCCGCTGGACGGCGACGACGTCACCGGGGTCGAACTTTCGGAATACGTGGAGATGGCAGAGATCGCCGGCGCTTCCAAAGTGACGTTTTTCTGCGCAGGCACGCCGGACGTCCCGGCGCTTGCCGCAAAACTTTCGCCCGCGCTGAAAAAGGCGGAAGAGCGCGATATCGAACTTTTGCTTGAAACTTCCGGCGATTTTGCAAAAACCGAAAACGTGATCAAACTTCTCTCCGCCGCCGCCGGCACGGCGCTCGGCGTTTCATGGAATATCCGCGACACCTTTTTCTTTGGCGGGGAGAGCGCCGAGGAAACGATCGAAACGCTCGGCGCCTATATCAAATACGTGCGCCTCGGCGACCGCCGCGGCGACGTCAACGTCCTCATCGGAGAGGGTGAACTTCCGGTGGACGAATTTACCGACGCGCTTTCCTCCCTCAATTACGACGGGGACGTTTGCGTGCTTTGGAATGACGAGATCACTGACGCGGATATCGTGCTGACGCATTTTGCCGGCTTTATCTCTTCCGCAAACTCAAGCGCCGAGAAACATAAAAAAGTCTATTACAATCGCGACGGGAGCGGCTCGTTCCCGTACAGGCGGTACGACGTCGTGGAAAAGACCTTTGCACAGGTGCTGGACGATATGGTTGCGTTTTATCCCGACCACTGCGCTTTCAAGTACACAACGCTCGACTATACGCGCACGTACAGCCAGTTCCGCGCGGACGTGGACACGGTGGCGGCGGCGCTCATTTCGCTCGGCGTCCGGCCCGGGCATCATATCGCCGTTTGGGCGACGAACATCCCGCAGTGGTATCTGACCTTTTGGGCGGCAACCAAGATCGGCGCCGTCCTCGTCACGGTCAATACCGCGTATAAAATCAGAGAGATCGAATATCTGCTCCGCCAGTCGGACACGCACACGCTGGTGATGATCGAGTCCTGCAAGGATATCCATTACGGCAAGATCATTGCAGAACTCTGCCCGGAACTCAAAGACCTGACCCCGGGGGAAAAACTGTACAGTAAAAATCTCCCGTTCCTCAAAAACGTGATCACGGTCGGCTTTGAAATGGACGGGTGCCTGGAGTGGAACAAAATGCTCCTGCGCGCGCCGTCGGTGCCGCGCTCGGAGGTCAACCGCCGCGCCGCAATGGTCAAACCCGACGACGTTGCCAATATGCAGTACACGTCGGGGACGACCGGCTTTCCGAAAGGCGTGATGCTGACCCACCGAAACATCATCAACAACGGCAAGATCATCGGCGACCGCATGGATCTCTCCACCGCCGACCGTATGATGATCCAGGTGCCGATGTTCCACTGCTTCGGTATGGTACTTTCGATGACCTCGATGATGACGCACGGCGGCACGCTCTCGCCGCTGCCGTATTTCTCGCCCAAGTCCTCGCTTGCCTGCATCAACGCGGAAAAGATCACCTGCTTTAACGGCGTGCCGACGATGTTTATCGCGATGTTTGCGCACGAAGATTTTGCAAAGACCGATTTTTCCCATATGCGCACGGGCATCATGGCGGGCGCCAACTGCCCGCCGGAGCTTATGAAACGGGCGGCAAAGGAAATGCATATGTATGAGATTTTGTCGGTGTACGGACAGACCGAGGCGTCCCCCGGCTGCACGATGGGGCAGGTGGACGAGGACCTCGCCCACAGGACCGAAACGGTGGGCAGTTCCTTCCCCGGCATCGAGTGCAAGATCATCGACCCCGAAACCGACGCGGATCTGCCGGCGGGGGAGAGCGGCGAATTTGTCGTCCGCGGCTTTAACGTGATGAAAGGCTACTACAAGATGCCGCGCGCCACGCGGCAGGCGATCGACAAGGACGGCTGGCTGCACTCCGGCGATATCTGCATGAAGACCGAGGACGGCTACTATAAAGTGACCGGCAGACTCAAAGACATGATCATCCGCGGCGGCGAAAACATTTACCCGCGCGAGATCGAGGAGTTTTATCTCACGCACGAAAAGATCCGCGACGTGCAGGTGATCGGCGTCAAGGATGAAAAGTACGGCGAGGAAGTTTGCGCCTATATCATTTTGAAGGACGGCGAGAGTGCCGATGCGGACGAGATGCGCAAGTTTGGCAACGCGCATATCGCGGGGCACAAGGTGCCGCGCTATTTCGTGTTTACCAAAGAGTTTCCGATGAACGCCGCAGGAAAGATCCTCAAATATAAGATGAAAGAGGATTTTGAGCGCAGCCTCGCCTCTGCACAAACCTGAAAAAAGGATAGATCCTGCCGTGTTTTTCAAAAAAACACTTGACAAAAGGAAGACGTAGTGCTATAATCACCGCATAAACGAACTAAATAGAAACAGCTGTGATGAAGACGGAAAACACCGTCAAATTGCTTTACAGAGAGTCGGGGCAGGTGAAAGCCCGGCAGGCAAGCGTGTTTTCTTATCCCTTCTGAGCCGAAGGAATGAAAGAGAGATCGATTAGTTCCTTACGTGATTGCTGCGTTAATGCATAAGACTTGTCGGAGTCTGAGGGATATCCGCTTTGGCGGATATAATTTGAGTGGTATCGCGGGTTGTTCAAAACTCGTCTCAAGTGTTTTTCTTGAGACGGGTTTTTGTTTTTTTCGCGGTGCCGTGCGAGGGGATCCCCTCTCGGAAAGGAATGGACAATAAAAGATGACTGCTTCCACAAATTCGATGACGCAACTGATGGACGTTGCCGCCCGCATCCGTGAAATGCGTGAGATCCTGGGCTTTTCGGTCGAAGAAATGGCGGAAAAAGCCGAAGTCACGCCGCAGATGTACGAGCGGTACGAAGCCTGCAAAGAAGATCTCCCGTTTACGTTTATCCATAAATGCGCGCTGGCGTTTGGCATTGAGATCACCGACCTTCTCGAGGGGCGGAGCGCAAAACTCTCCTCCTATACCGTCACGCGCCGCGGCAACGGTCAGCAAACGGCAAAAGAGGACGGCATCGACATCGCCAACCTCGCGCCCGAGTTCCGCGGGAAAAAGGCGGAGCCGTATTGGGTAAAATACGAGTATTCCGCGGATCTGCAAAACAAGCCGATCCACTTAACGCACCACAGCGGGCAGGAGTTTGACATCATCATTTCGGGCTCGCTCCTCGTGCAGGTCGGCGGCAATAAAGAGATCCTCCGGGAGGGCGACAGTATCTACTACGATTCGTCCACGCCGCACGGGATGATCGCCGTCGGCGGAGAGGACTGCGTATTTCTGGCGGTCGTTTTGCCCGGGGAGGACACCACCGAGGAAGAAATTGCCGACACCTTTATCCCGGCAAGAAAGCCCTCCGCAAAACTGCTTTGCGAAAAGTTTGTAAAGACCGAGGAAACCGAAGAAGGCGTCCTGCAAAGCATCCGCTTTACCGATGCGGACAGCTTTAATTTCGGCTTTGACGTGGTGGACGCTATCGCCGCAAAATACCCCGACAAACTTGCGATGCTTCACGTGGATCGCAACAAAAAAGAGCGCAGATTTACTTTTGAAAATATCAAAAAGGAGTCTGCCCGGTGCGCCAATTATTTCAGAACGCTCGGCATAAAAAAAGGCGA
>JAFSUT010000058.1 GCA_017445085.1 Clostridia bacterium
TGCGGCGTATAAGCATAAAGTACACGGCAATACCTATCCGCTGGACGAATTTACCAAAATGAAACTGACGGCGCAGCACGACAACTTCCTGTATAAAAATGTCGTGGCGATGAAAATCGAGAGTAGCTCCTCCTCGGGTGGTGGCGGCGGCCACAGCGGCGGTGGCGGCGGTCACAGCGGCGGCCGTTCGTTTTAAGCGCGTTGCCTATGAAATTCTAAAAAGAAATCTGGTTGACTTTGATATGACACTCAATGATTTGAAAATCGGGGAGACCGGCGTTATCTCCGCCGTCGGCGGAGAGGGCGCACTGCGCCTCCGCCTGCTCGATATGGGACTCATCCCGCATACGCGCGTGCAGCTGCAAAAAGTGGCGCCCCTCGGCGATCCGATTCAAATTTTGATTCGCGGATACGAACTCTCCCTGCGCCGTGAGGATGCGGCAAAAATCACACTCGGAGGGGAGGAGCGGCAATGAAATTTGCACTGGTCGGCAATCAAAATTGCGGAAAAACGACGCTGTTCAACGCGCTTACCGGCGCAAATCAGCACGTCGGCAACTTTCCCGGGGTCACGGTAGATTCCAAAGTCGGCACCATCCGCGGCACGGATGCGCTGGTGGTTGACCTGCCGGGGATCTATTCGATCCGCCCGTACACAAACGAGGAGATCGTGACGCGCGATTTTGTCATCAATGAAAAGCCGGACGGTATCATCAATATCGTGGACGCCACCAATATCGAGCGCAATTTGTATCTCTCGCTTCAACTTTTGGAAATGCGGATCCCGACAGTCATCGCCCTCAATATGATGGACGAGGTGCGAAACAACGGCGGCACGATCGACGTCAAGAAGATGGCAAAGGCGCTTGGCGTCCCCGTGATCCCCATCAGTGCGGCGAAGAATGAGGGTGTTTCAGAGTTGGTCTCCGCGGCGCTTTCGGCGGCGAAAAACAAAAAGCGCCCCGCCGTTTATGATTTTTGTGAGAGCGGACCCGTGCACCGTTGTATCCACGCGGTGTCCCATTTGATCGAGGATCATGCCGACGCCATCGGCGTTTCGGCGCGCTTTTGCGCCACAAAACTGATCGAGAGCGATTTTTCGCTGAACGATCGCCTGTCGCTCAGTGAAAATGAACTTGAACTGCTTGAACACAGCGTCATTGAGATGGAACATGACAGCGGACTTGACCGCAACGCGGCGCTTGCGGAGATGCGCTATACCTTTATCGAAAAGGTCTGCCGTGACGCGGTCGTCAAGCCAAAGGAGAGCAAAGAACATCGGCGCACCACCCGTATGGATGCGGTGCTGACCAACCGGTTTGCCGCCATTCCGATTTTTTTGTGTATTATTTTTACGGTATTTTTCCTGACGTTCAACGTCATCGGCGCCGCTTTGTCGGATTGGCTTGAACTTGGCATTGACCGTCTCACGGCAGTTGTGAGCGCCGCGCTCAACGCCTACGGGATCAATCCCGTCGTACATAGCCTGCTGATCGACGGTGTGTTTGCCGGCGTCGGCAGCGTACTGAGTTTCCTGCCGCTGATCGTGGTTTTGTTTTTCTTTCTTTCGATTTTGGAGGATACGGGCTATATGGCGCGGATCGCCTTTGTCATGGATAAACCTCTCCGCAAGATCGGACTTTCCGGCAGGAGCATCGTGCCGATGCTGATCGGATTCGGCTGCTCGGTGCCCGCCATTATGGCAACGCGCACGCTGGCTTCCAACCGCGATCGCAAACTGACGCTGATGCTCATTCCGTTTATGTCCTGTTCGGCAAAAATCCCGATTTACACGGTGTTTGCCGCCGCCTTTTTCCCCGAGTACGCGGCGTTTGTGATGATGGCGCTGTATCTGTTTGGCATCGTCATCGGCATTTTGACCGCCCTGCTTTTGAAGAGTGTGGCGTTCCGCGGCAAGCCCGTGCCGTTTGTGATGGAACTGCCAAACTATCGTCTTCCGTCCGCAAAAGGCGTCCTGCTTTTGATGTGGGATAAGGCGAAAGACTTTTTGCAGAGAGCGTTTACGGTGATTTTTGCCGCAACGGTCATTATCTGGTTTTTACAGTCGTTTGACTTGCGTCTGAACGTGGTGACAAACAGCGCCGATTCGCTTCTTGCAATGGTCGGGCGTTGGATCGCACCGATCTTCACGCCGCTCGGGTTTGGCGACTGGAAAGCGGCAACCGCGCTTGTTACCGGCTTTACCGCCAAAGAAGCGGTGCTCAGCACCATGGATATTTTGCTTGGCGGGCAGAAACTGACCTCCTTCTTTGCATCGACGCTGGCCGCCGTAAGTTTTCTCGTATTCACCCTCTTGTACACGCCTTGCGTTGCGGCGATTGCCACCGTGCGCCGTGAACTTGATTCCAACGTCGGCGCGCTCGGCGTTGTGCTGATGCAATGCGGCGTTGCGTGGCTTTGCGCGTTTGCGGTATTTCAAATCGGAGGGCTGTTTATTTGAGCGCTTTGGATATTGCGATCGTTGCGGTCGTGGTCTTGCTTTTTGGACTCGCCCTGTGGAAAACGGTACGCGGACTGCGCCGCGGGCAATGTACCGGCTGTTCCGCCTCAGCTTGCGACTGCTGCGACAAATGCAAAGAAAAATCAAAATGAATTGAGGGCGGATCAAACGATGAAAACGCAAATATTCCTGCAGGATTTGCTCCAGATTAACGGGATTGATCCGAAAGATGTTTTACTGATCAGGCATTCGCTTGCTTATTCTGATTTCCGCGAGTGTTATGAGATCTTTTTGCACGAGTACACGCAGATACAGCCGGTTAAAGCCAAAGCGCTTTCCGAGCATAAATACTGGATGGTATTTGTCAGTTCGGGAAAAACGCACGCATTGTTTCATGCGATGTATGCCTATAAAGGCAAGCAACCGCTCTCCGAACACAAAAGAATACCGGATTTCCCCCGTCAAGAAATGTATGATGAAGAAAACAACGCAGTCTATTTGCTTGAAGAGACCGATCTGTTTTCGGATATGAAAAAGCGGTTAACGATTGATTGGGGAAAAGGCGCAATCAATTGGTATAACAAAGGCATACACAAAAAGCCGATCGTGTCGATACAGACCGCCTCGTTTAAAAGATTTCCGGGGTATGACAAACTTTTGATGCCGCACGATGAATTAGCCGCGATGGTGAATGACATCACCGGGGAATATCAAGAATACAAAACCGCTCTTTCTGCCATCAAAGGCGTATACTTGATCTTGAACACCGCAACCGGCGAACAGTATATCGGTTCGGCATCCGGTGATGACGGTATACTCGGCAGATGGACGGCGTATGCAAATCTGCCTTTTCATGGGGATAATAAAAAACTGATTGAATTATTGGCTTCCGACCGAAACGCTTATAAAAATTTTCAGTTCAGTCTGCTGCAGATTTTTTCGAAGACGGCGACAGATAAAGAAATCCTTGAGACGGAGGAATTGTTTAAGAAGAAACTCGGCAGTCGGGTTTTTGGGTTAAATGCCAATTGAAGTTTGATATATGACATGGTCGGTTCATGCTATGAAAAAAAGCAGACGCTTTTTGCAAAAAGCGTCTGCTTTTTCTGTCACGCCTTACGGCTGGTCATAATCGGGATCGCCGAGTTTACCGACGCTGCGAAGATCGGCAAAGTCACGCTGGCGGAGGACTTCATAAACGCCGACGGCGACTGAATTGGAAAGGTTCAAACTGCGCAGATGGTCGATCATCGGGATGCGGACGGCGGCGTCGGCGTGCGCTGTGAGGAGTTCCTCCGGCAGGCCGCGGCTCTCTTTACCGAACATCAGATAGACGGGGGCGGGGTAATGTGGTTCGGTGTAAGCGCGCGGCGCCTTGGTGCTGAAATAAAAAATCCGTGCGCCCTTGTTTTTTTCATAAAAATCGGCGAGGTTTTCGTAGTAGGTGATGTCGAGTTTATCCCAATAGTCCAGCCCCGCGCGTTTGAGTTTTTTGTCGTCGATGGTAAATCCGAGCGGGCGGATGAGATGGAGGGCGGCGCCGGTCGCGGCGCAGGTGCGTGCGATATTTCCCGTGTTTTGCGGGATTTCCGGCTCAAGCAGTACGATGTTGATGTCTTTCATAGGTTTTCCCCGTGCGTGATATTTTTGCCCTTATCTTATCACAAACGGCGCCTTTCCGCAAGGCAAAGCAAGGATTTTTTCTTTTTTTCGGAAAAGTATGGAAAAAACCGGGAAAAAGGAGTATAATAAATCAGTATATTGCGATATTGTACCTTCAAAGCGAAAGGATATTCAAATATGAGTTTGTTCAGCAAAATTTTCGGTACGTACAGCGACCATCAGATCAAAAAACTGAAAGGCATCGCCGACAAAGTCGATGCGCTTTCCGCAAAATATGAGGCAATGGACGACGCTGCGCTGCGCGGCACGACCGCGCGCCTCAAAGAGCGGCTCGCCGCCGGCGAAACGCTGGATGATATTTTGCCGGATGCATTTGCCGCGGTGCGCGAGGCGGACTGGCGTGTCCTCGGCAAGCGACCGTTTTACGTGCAGATCCTCGGCGGCATCATCCTGCATCAGGGGCGGATCGCCGAGATGAAAACCGGTGAAGGCAAGACCCTTGTGGCAACGATGCCGGCGTATCTCAACGCGCTGACCGAAAAAGGCGTGCATATCGTTACGGTCAACGATTACCTTGCCCGCCGTGACAGCGAGGAAATGGGGCGCGTGTACGAGTATCTCGGACTGACGACCGGGCTTGTCGTCCACGGGCAGATGCCGGACGAAAAGCATATCGCGTATGCGGCGGATATCACCTACGGTACAAACAACGAGTTCGGCTTTGACTATCTGCGAGATAATATGGTGGTTTATAAGTCGCAGATGGTGCAGCGCGGACACAACTTTGCCATTGTGGACGAAGTAGACTCGATTTTGATCGATGAAGCGCGCACGCCGCTGATCATTTCTGGCGAGGGCGATAAGTCGACCGAACTGTACGGGCTTGCCGACCGTTTTGCCGTGACGCTCAAAAAGAAAGTCATCAAAGAGGCGGACGATAAGGTCGAGAGCGAGGACATCGCGGACGACGCCGACTATGTGGTCGACGAAAAGGCAAAAACGGTCGTTCTGACGGCAAACGGTATTGCCAAGGCGGAACAGTTCTTCAATCTCGAAGATTATTCCGACCCCGCCAATACGACCATCGCACACCACGTTAATCAGGCGATCCGCGCCCACGGGATCATGAAGCGCGACGTTGATTACGTCGTCAAGGACGGCGAGGTCATCATCGTTGACGCCTTTACCGGGCGACTGATGCCGGGCAGACGGTATAACAACGGTCTGCATCAGGCGCTGGAAGCCAAGGAACACGTCAACGTGGAAAAGGAATCCAAGACGCTGGCGTCGATTACTTTCCAAAACTACTTCCGTTTGTATACCAAACTTTCGGGGATGACGGGTACGGCGCAGACCGAGGAAATGGAGTTCCGCGAAATCTATAATCTCGACGTCGTCGTTGTGCCGACCAACCGTCCGATGATCCGTATTGACGCACCGGATGCCGTATACAAATCCCGCGCAGGCAAGTATCGCGCCATCGTGCAAAAGATCATCGAATGCCATGAAAAGGGGCAGCCGGTGCTTGTCGGTACGGTTTCGATCGAAAAGAGCGAGGAACTCTCTGCTGAACTCAAACGCAACGGGATCGCGCATGTCGTCCTCAACGCAAAGCACCACGAAAAAGAAGCGGAGATCGTTGCGCAGGCGGGCAAATTCGGCGCGGTCACCATCTCTACCAATATGGCGGGGCGCGGTACGGATATTATGCTCGGCGGCAACCCGGAGTACCTTGCCAAGAGCGAGATGCGCAAGATGGGCATCGACGAAGAACTCATCGCGCTTTCTACCGGCTCGTCGGTGACCGAGGACGAAGAAGTCTTGAATGCGCGCCGCGTATTTTCGGAACTCAATGAAAAATATAAAGAAGAGATCCGTCCCGAGGCGGACAAGGTGCGCGCCGCCGGCGGTCTGTTTATCCTCGGTACGGAACGGCACGAGAGCCGCCGTATCGACAACCAGCTCCGCGGCCGTTCGGGACGTCAGGGCGATCCCGGCGAGTCAAAGTTTTATATCTCTCTGGAAGATGATCTGATGCGCCTGTTCGGGGGCGACCGTCTGTATAATATGGTAGATCGCCTCGGACTTGACGAGGACACGCCGATCGACGCGCGGATCCTCTCCAATAATATCGAGGCGGCGCAAAAGCGGATCGAGGATCAAAACTTCCAGCGCAGAAAGAACGTTATCACTTACGACGACGTGATGAATCAGCAGCGCGAGATCATCTACAAGCAGCGCCGAGACGTGCTGGACGGCAGAGATCTGTCCGAGATGATCCATTCCTGGGTATCCTCCGTGATGGAGGGCATGGTGCATTCGTTTACCGACCACGAAAGCGGCGGCTATAACTACGACGCGCTCCTTCGCAGCTTTGCGGGCTCGGTGTTAAAGCTGGAGCACGGCGAGGACGATATCCGCAATATGCAGGTCGACGAACTTGCCGCCGCCGCGGTCGAATGTGCGGAAAAGCTTTACGCCGACCGTGAAGCCGTTTGGAAACAGGCGGGCGTGGATATGCGCGAGGTCGAGCGCACCTTCCTCCTCCGCTCGGTGGATGAAAAGTGGATGGATCACATCGACGCCATGGATGAGCTCAAAAACAGCATCGGGCTCAACGCCTATGCGCAGCGCGATCCTGTGGCGATGTATCGCATCGAGGGCGCAGATATGTTTGACGCAATGATCGCCGATATCCGTGAAACGACCGTGATGCGCGTGATCACCACGCTGCCGCGCGTCGAGCAGGTGGAGCGCCGCCAGGTGGCAAAACCGCTCGTTGAGGGCTTTGCCGGCGGAAAGATGCCGACGCAAAATAAACCGCGCACGGTCAAAAAAGTGGGTAGAAACGACCCGTGTCCATGTGGCAGCGGTAAGAAGTATAAAAAGTGCTGCGGTGCAAACGAGGCGGATACGGAGAACTAAAAGGGGGAGAGGGAATGAAAGGACGTGTCCTGCGAGGCGGCTGGTTAAAATTCGGCTTGATCCTCTTCTTCAATCCATGCGTCCGTTTGTTTGATATTTTCCCGGACGCGCTCGGCATCCTGTGTATTTTATATGCAATAGCAAAGATCTCGGATTTGTCGGCGGATCTTGCGGATGCAAGAGAAAAGTTTTGGACGCTCTTTTGGATTGAGCTTTCCAAACTGCCGGCACAGTTTGTTCTTGCCTATGTGAGCGGGAGCAGTGTGGGGCAGGAGCCGCTGGTGCTGACGTTTGTCTTCGCCTATGCGATCGCTTCTTCGGTGTATGCCATTCGCGCTTTTACTGCACTGTACGACGGCTTTGCCTATCTCGGCGGCGCATACGACGGCGGCGACTTTTTGGCGGTGCTGCCGCGCCTACCCGGGGAGAAAACGCCGCGTCCGGTCGGCAGACTTGCGGCTTTTACTTGCGTTTTCATCCTTGCCAAAAACATTCTTTCTGTCCTGCCGGAGTTTGCGCTTCTCCACGCCTATGACGGGGCAGGGGACGTCCGACCGAGTGGGATGGACGTTTCCTCGTTTTATCCTTTGTTTGTCATTTTTGCCGCGCTGGTGTCGCTGGTTTTCGGCGTGATCTGGCTTGCCAAAACTTTGCGGTATTTTTCCGCATTCAGGCGGCATAAGGAGTTCTTTTCGTTGCTCGGACGGGAGTACGCGGCAAAGATCCTGCCGAATACGGGGCTCTTTGTCTATCGCCGCGTTCGTGTTTTCTACTATATTCTTTGCGCGGCGGCGCTCTTTTCGGTGGATATGTATTTCGATGAGATCAACGTATTGCCGGATTTTATCTGTGCGTTGTTTTTCTTCTTTGCCGCGTTTTGGATCTCCAAGTATGCAAAGAGCGGGCGGATGATGCTTTTTTCGGGGCTCTATTTTGTCGGCGGCATCTTTACGTTTGTGTTTATGCGCCTGTTCAACGCCGAATACGGGTATCGCTCGGTACAAAAAATCGAGCGTGCAAAGATGCTGTATACCCGATATGCGGTTTCCAATGCGCTTACAAAAGTTTTGTTCGTTCTTGTTATATTCTCGCTCGGCAGACTCCTTTTGCAACTCGTGCGGGAACACACCGGGGTGGAAACAATGGCGTTTTCTTCGGGGAGCAAACAACCGCTCATTCGCGTTTTTGCACGGCGGATCTTGCGGATGCGTATCCTCGCCGTCATACACGCGGTCGTCAGCATCTTGTATTTTTACTTTGTGGTGGATATGCAGAGCATCGAACTGCGCGGTGAGTTTGGCGGCTACGCCTATTTCCCGCGGTTTGAATTTGCCTGGATGCTGGACGTGTTGATGGCGCTGATTTTTGCGATATATACCGTCAACCTCGTTTCCGACCTGACGGCGGAAGTCAAATTTCGTTATCGATACGATGAATAATTAAATAGGATAAATCCCCACAAAACGAGCCGCACGGACAAGCGCCGTGCGGCTCGTTTTTTAGATTTTTTCTAAAATTACTGCAATTTTATATACATATCGCTCATAAAAATGCAAAAATCAGCGGTCATATTTATCAATATGCACAAACTTGAATTTTTTTCATAAAACCTCTTTACTTTAACGCGTTAAAGTGATATTATAGTGTCACAGAAACAAATTGATCCTTGGGAGGGACAAAAAATGAAAAAACTTATTGTACTTGCACTTGCCCTTGTATCGGTTCTCACAATGCTTTGCGCTTGCGGGACCGCACAGCCCACCGCCACCGACGCAGTTACCGACGCACCGAAAGCAACCGACGCCGTAGACGTCGCAGCACCGCAAAAGTTGATCGTCGGCTTTGATGCGGAATTCCCGCCGTTCGGCTTTATCGCCGCTGACGGTTCGTACGACGGTTTTGACCTCGCCGTTGCAAAGGAACTTTGCAACCGCCTCGGCTGGGAGTTTACCGCGACCCCGATCGACTGGAATGCAAAAGACGCGGAACTGGCTTCCGGCAACATCAACTGCATCTGGAACGGCTTTACCTATACCGGACGTGAAAACGATTACACCTGGTCCACGCCTTATGTAGACAACAGCATTGTCATCGTTGTAAAAAAGGATGCCGGCATCGCATCACTTGCTGACCTTGCAGGCAAAAACGTGATGGCGCAGGCGGCGTCTTCCGCAGTCGACGCCATCAACGAAAACGAAACTTTTAAGGCTTCGCTCGGACAGGTCATCGAACTGCCGGATTACAACAGCGGTTTTGCAGAACTTGCGATGGGTACGGTAGACGCCGTTGCCGCCGACCTCGGCGTTGCAACGTATCAGATCTCCGCAAACAGCGGCGACTACCTCATTCTCGATGAGGCGATCTCCACCGAGCAGTATGCGGTTGGTTTCCTCAAAGGCAACACCGAACTGCGCGATGCGGTCAATGCTGAACTTCTGAAGATGGCGGAAGACGGCACTATGATGAAGATCGCAGAGAATTATGTAGATGAAGGTCTGGTGCTTGACAGCCTTTGCCTCTGCAAATAAGTCGGGTTTTTACAGTTGATTTCGGACGGTGACGCGGCACTTGCCGCGTCACCTTTCCCGTATTTTTGAGTTTGGAGAGTTCTCGATGTCTATACAGACGATGATTTTACAACTTGCGCAGAGTTTTGGGCAGACGCTGCTGATTTTTGTGCTGACGTTGGTTTTTTCAATGCCGCTCGGACTTGTGGTGTATTTCGGCAAAAAATGCAAATTTGCGCCGCTCCGCTGGCTGGTTGAAATTTATATTTCCATTATGCGCGGAACGCCGCTGATGTTGCAGCTGATGGTCGTTTTTTACGGACCGAGTCTTTTGTTTTCGGTCGCCGTGCCGACAAACTGGCGCTTTATTGCGGTGATCATTGCTTTTTCTGTCAACTACGCCGCCTATTTTGCGGAAATTTACCGCGGCGGGATCGAGTCGATCCCGTTTGGTCAGTATGAGGCGGCGCAGGTCCTCGGCTAAACCAGGGGGCAGACTTTTTTCAAAATCATTTTGCCGCAGATGATCAAGCGCGTGATCCCGCCGGTGACCAATGAGGTCATCACACTGGTCAAAGATACGTCGCTCGCTTCGATCATCGGTATGGTGGAGATGTTTACCAAGGCAAAGCAGATCGCGGTGTCGCCGCGCTCCCCCGGGATGCTGACCTTTGTGGCGGCGGCCGTATTCTATTATATTTTCAACTACATCGTCGCGTACGGGATGTCGGCGATCGAGAAAAAACTGGATTATTATCGCTAAACGGAGGTGCCGACGATGAAAGTGTTTGAAATGAAAAACGTCAAAAAAGCATTCGGCGAGTTGGAAGTTTTGCGTGATATTTCGGTTTCGGTCGAAAAAGGCGAGGTCGTTTCGGTGATCGGACCGTCCGGCAGCGGCAAATCCACGCTGCTTCGCTGTGCCACGCTGCTTGAACGTATGAACGGCGGCGATTTGATCTATGACGGCGCATACGTTGCCAAAGACGTGGACGGAAAATCGGTGTACGCCAAAAATCTGCGCCCGTTTTATGCAAAATTCGGGCTTGTCTTTCAAAGTTATAATCTGTTTCCGCATTATTCTGTGCTGAAAAACATCACGGACGCGCCGGTCTCCGTCCTGCACAGAAATCCCGCCGAGGCAAAGGAAGAGGCACTGGCGCTCCTTCAAAAAATGGGACTTGAGGGGCGTGAAAACGCCTATCCGTGCCAACTTTCGGGCGGTCAGCAGCAGCGCGTTTCAATCGTCCGGGCACTTGCCATGCACCCCGACATTCTTTTTTTCGATGAGCCGACCAGCGCCCTTGACCCGGAACTGACGGGCGAGGTACTGAAAGTCATCAAGCAGCTTGCCGATGAGCATATGACGATGGTCGTGGTAACGCACGAGATGGCGTTTGCCCGTGCCATTTCCGACCGCGTGATTTTTATGGACGGCGGCGTTATCGTTGAGGAGGGAGCGCCTGAGGACGTGTTCGGCAACCCGAAAAACGAGCGGACGATCCAGTTTCTCAGCAATTACAGGCAATGAAGATACGATACGTGCTTGCAAATCCGACGGAAAACCGCACGGTGCTGGTCACCTGCGCGGTGGCGGATGCGCAAAAACAGAAAGTTGCGGCGCGCCTGATGCGTCTGGAGCCTACCGCCGAGCAACTTGGCTTTGTTGATTTGGACGCGCCGTCGTTGCAAATGGCAGGCGGCGAG
Source organism: Clostridia bacterium (assembly GCA_017445085.1). Taxonomy (GTDB): domain Bacteria; phylum Bacillota; class Clostridia; order Oscillospirales; family CAG-272; genus UMGS902. The sequence continues at coordinate 11,224 of JAFSUT010000058.1, forward strand.
TTTTGCGGCAACGCTTCCATGTCCGCGGCGGCACTCTATGCGAGGGAAAAATGCCGCCCGGCATCGGGACAAACGGAAAAGGTCGTGTTGTCGGCTTCGGGAGCGTTGTGCCCGATCTCGGCGACGGTCGCCCGCGAGGGGGAAACTTATATTTGCAGCGTGGAAATGCCGCGCCCGCTTTCGATATCGGCGGTGACTTTGCCGCTTGAGGGCGGGGATGTCACGCTGCCGGCGGTTCGCTTTGCGGGGATAACGCATCTCATTTGCGAAGATGAGATCGACCGCGAGACGGCGGAAGCGCAGATCCGTCTCTGGTGCAGGGAACTCGGCGCCGACGCGCTCGGCATTATGTTTTTGAGCGAGGAGAAGCAGAGGCTTACGCCGCTTGTATATGTGCCGGGGGCGGGGACGCTCTTTTGGGAAAGTTCGTGTGCCGGCGGGACGACCGCCTACGGCGCGTGGCAATATGCGCGGACGGGAAAGCCATTTTCCGGAACGCTCACAGAGCCGGGCGGCAGTCTTTCCGTATTTGCGGATAAGGAGCGCCTTGTCCTTTCAGGCAAAGTGGTGTTTGAAAAAGAAGCGGAGATCGAAATAGGACCATAGATCCGGCGATGTAATTTTTATTTTACCGGTGATAACAATAAAATCCCGAGAGTTTGCGGAAAGTGCCGTAAACCCTCGGGATTTTTCGTTTTTTGACGTAAAAAAACAACAACATAATACATATTATGTGGTTGTTTTTTATGGAAATAGGATACCATAAGTATGAAATAAAGTCAATATTTATCTTAAAAAAAACAAAATTTCTGTTTTCAGATGCAGATCGCGCAAAAATGGCACTCAATTTTTAGGTATTCTGCTGTTTTTTTTACAGTCTTTTCAACAACATAATATGTATTATGTTGTTAAAAAAGGAGAAGAAAATGAAACGCTTATTTATCTTGTTTTTGTGCGTCATTCTGTGTGTAACTTCGGTCGTTGTTGCCCCGGTTTATGCAGAGAACGCCCGCGACCTTTCCAAAGAGGAAATGATGGCACAGTATCTCAAGGATTTGGGACTTTTTCAGGGCGTATCTGAAAACAATATGGATCTTGGCAGAGCGCCGACACGGCTGGAAGCGCTTGTCATGCTGATTCGTGTTTTGGGTGAGGAAAAAAACGCTCTTACGGGCGATTTTCATCATCCGTTTACTGATGTGCCGGCATGGGCGGACGCTTACGTCGGGTATGCGTATGAAAAGGGACTGACGAAGGGCGTTTCGGATACGCAGTTTGGTGCGCAAACGGCAACGGCGACGACCTATTTGACCTTCATTTTGCGTGCGCTTGGCTATTCGGATGAAAGCGGCGTTGATTTCTCTTGGGATAACCCGTTTACGCTTGCCACGCGGCAGGGCATTTTGTCTGACGACGTAGATACGGCAGACTTTTTACGTGCCGATGCGGTGACGGTGTCGTATCTGGCACTGTTCAGCCATATCAAAAATTCCAATCAAACGCTGTCTGAAAAACTGGCAGAGGGCGGCGCGATTGCAAAAGAAAAACAAAAAGTATTAAAAACGCCGGATGAAATTGGCGTTTCAAAAAACGAAGCGGGTGAATTTATCAGTATCCGTACGGTGACTGTAAATGATGATGGTGATTTGATCATCACCTTGACCAGCGGCGAGCAAATCAATGCCGGACTTGTTCGAGGGAAAGACGGTCAGGACGGCAGAAACGGCTCCTCCGGCAGTAAAGGCGCACCGGGCGAAGACGGCGTCGGTATACAGTCGGTTTCTTTGGACGATGATGGACATTTGATTGTAACTTTAACTGACGGTAAAATCAACGATGTTGGCGCTATTGGGGCAATTCAAGGCATCCAA